>NZ_JBAWFH010000139.1:0-16434 GCF_049591685.1 Rhodococcus sp. (in: high G+C Gram-positive bacteria)
GACCCCGGGTGCTCGATCTCAGGCTGGTCGGCACGCTCGGGATTGGCGAACACGGTGGTGGGATCGGACTTGGTGAACTGATCGGGCATCGGTGTCTTCCTTTCGTCGTCCACAGCGATACCCCGGCCTCGGCCACGTAATCCCGCTTTGTCGCGCTACCCCGGAGCCTGCAGCCCCTGCATCACGAGTCGTAGATATTGATCGGCCAGCTGCTCGGCGGTCAACGCGCCCGACGGGGTGAACCAGCGGACTGCGACCCACACCGAATCGCGGAGAAACCGGTACACGATGACCGGGTCGAGGTCGTCACGGAACACTCCCTGGGCGATGCCGTCGTCGATGACTTTCACCCAGATGCTGCGGACGTCGGCCTCGGCCTTGGTGAGGTACGCGAACCGCGGGAACTGCGACAGGTAGTTGCGCTCGTTCTGTATCACCGTGATGGCGGCGCGATGATCTTCGAGCGACACGAACGCGGACGCGATCAGTTCGCGCAGTGTCGTCACAGGGTCCGATCGTCGATCGATGATGTCCGTGTAGGTTGCCATGAGATTGTCGAGGTAGCTCGACAGGATCTCCTCGATGATCGTTTCTTTCGAGTCGAAATGGTGATAGAGACTGCCCGACAGGACGCCTGCTGCATCACCGATCTCGCGCACAGTGGTCGATCGAAAGCCACGCTCGGCGAACAGTTCCGCGGCGATCTCGATCAAGGCCTGTCGACGTTCGGATCCTTGGCCCGTCTGGTTGCTCTGGTCGCCTGTTTTCGGGGTCCCACGCCTGCTGGGGGTCTTCGCGCCGGCCCTTTTTGTCGCGCCGGCTCCTGGTGTCGCGGTGCGGGGCGCTCTGGGTGATGCAGCCATATTCGCATTATCCACTTTCTCTACCCGAGCGTTAGGTTGGGGACACCGCACCGTGACTCGCAACGCCCGCTGCCTCGTCGAGGCTGCGGACGAGCTGCCGCGGCGTGCCAAAAAGGTGTGCGCTCGAATGCGCTCGTTTGAAATACAGCTGCATGTCGTGTTCCCAGGTGATCGCGATACCGCCGTGCAATTGAACACATTCGGCGGCAACGGTTTCGAACGCCTCCGAACAGTGAATGCGGGCAACGGTTGCGTCCGTGTGCCTGTTTCGCTCATCGGAGTTCGCTGCCGCGTACGCGAGCGCGCGGGCAGTGCGCACGAGGACCAACAGATCGGCCATACGATGTTTCAAAGCTTGGAAACTGCCGATGGGTCGCCCGAACTGCACCCTGGACTTCGTGTACGCGACGGTGAGTTCCAGGCACCTGGCCGCAGCACCGGCCTGCTCGCCGGCGAGGAGGATCATCCCGGTGTCGATTGTGCTCGTCAGTGCCGCCCTCGGGTCGACGACGTCGATTCTGCGTGCAGGGGCGTCGTCGAACCGAACCCGGTGAAGAGCTCGGGTGGGGTCCATCGCCGAACCGCCGGTGCAGGTTACGCCCGTCGACGCCGAAACCAGAAACCAGCCGAGGCCGTCGGGAGTCCGTGCGAGAACAACGAACACCTCTGCAACTGCAGCGTCGAGCACGTGATGTGCCGTTCCCGTAAGCAGCCAGCCTCGATCGTCTCGCGCCTCGACCGCCGTTTCGGCATCCCAGATTGCTCGGGCATTCGCGACGCAAACGGCCACGATGGTCCGGCCGGACGCTATCGCCGGTAGCAACGACCCCTTCGCGTTCTCGTCGTCGGTCGCAAGGAGAAGCGCCGCGGCCAAGCCCGACCCCAACGCAGGAGACGGCGCCAGCACTCGGCCCAACTCTTCTGCGACCACGACCGCCTCGACCGTGCCGCCGCCTGCTCCGCCGTATTCGTCGGGAATCGAGATGCCGCCCACTCCGATCTGATCGCACAAGATCGCCCACAGCGATGCGTCGTAACCGTTGGGCGACGCAATGGCGGAACGGACAGCTGCGGGTCCGGACCGTGAAGAAAGCAACGCTCGCAGCGAGTCTGCGAGCAACTGCCGATCGTCGTCCAGAATTCTCACAACGCCTCCAGCACTCGACGTCGGTGATGCGCCGCCGTGCCCCAGGCTGATTGCAGGGCCCGCACTTTGGTAATCCACATCGACAGATCGAACTCGGACGTATATCCGATCGCGCCGTGTATCTGCAGAGCAGCTCGGCTGGATCTGTACGCCGCCGCGCCGCACGCGACCTTGGCTGCAGACACGTCCCGCGCGGCAGTGGGGGAGTTCGCCGTCACCGACAGTGCCGCGTTGTAGAGCAGCGGACGAGCGAGCTCGAGACCGATCAACACGTCGGCCAACCGGTGTTTCACCGCCTGATAGCTGCCGATCGCCCGACCGAACTGGCGTCGCGATTTGGCATGGTCCGCAGAGGCGTCGAGCAATGCCGTTCCCGCACCTATTGTTTGAGCTGCGCAACCGAGCGCGCCCCACAGCCGAGCGGACTCGACGGCCGCGGAGTGGTCGACACCCGAGCCGATCTGCTGACCGGGCTTCAGCGTCGACAGCGCACGTGACGGGTCGAAGGAGAGCGAGACATTGTCCACGGTCGCCACGTGCACGGCGCCGCTGCGCACGAGCAGAACGAAATCGGCCACGTCGGCATCGAGGGCCCGAGGCATGTCCGGCTCCAGAGCAATGGAGGTAACTGCGTCACCGGCAGCGAGAGCCGTCAGCCGGTCGTTGCATTGATCGTCGGGCAAGGACTGCAGCAGGACCGGCGCGGCCACGATCGATTCGACGACGGGACCGGGAACGGCCCATCGACCGAGACGTTCCACTGCGACGACCATGTCGAGAGCGTCCGCACCGACGCCCCCGAATTCGGCGTCCACCATGAGGCCGGTCACGCCCAGCTGCGCCAGCGACTTCCACATCCCGCGCAACGGCTGAGAGTCACCCGATACCCGGGCTCGATGAATACCGGGAACATCTGCTGCGGACAACATGGCATCGATGCTCGACGCGAAGTCTTCTCTCGCGGCATCGAGTGCGAATCTCATCGGTCCCCCTTCGGCAGTCCGAGCAATCGTTCCGCGATGACGTTGCGCTGAATTTCGTTGGTGCCGGCGTAAATAGGCCCGGACAAGGAGAAGAGGTATCACTCGGTCCAGGGTCCTGCGATCTCGCCGTCGGCACCCAGAATGTCCAACGCTGTCTCGTGCAGTGCCACGTCCAGTTCGGACCAAAAGACCTTGGTGACGGACGACTCGGCGCCCAGATTGCCACCTTCAGCCAACCTGGTCACCGTTCCGAACGTGTGCAGGCGGTACGCCTGGGCATCGATCCACGCGTCGACCACACGGTCGGCCAAAGCAGTGTCGGACGGATCGCACCGCTGTTCGAACAGGGACACGAGCTGCTCTGCCGCCGTCACGAAGCGGCCCGGGCTGCGTAGCGACATTCCGCGTTCGTTGCTGGACGTACTCATCGCGACTCGCCAACCATCGTCCACCGGCCCGATGACGTCGTCATGGGGCACGAAGACATCGTCGAGAAAGATCTCCGCGAACCCGGGTTCACCGTCCAGCTGAGCGATGGGGCGCACCGTCACGCCGGCCGCTGTCAAAGGGAACATGAAGTACGTCAAGCCGCGGTGCCGCTCAGCCGGGGAATCGGACCTGAACAGGCCGAATGCCCGATCCGCGAAAGCCGCTCGCGAGCTCCACGTTTTCTGCCCGCTGAGTAGCCACCCACCGTCCGTGGGCCTGGCCGACGAACGGATGGCCGCCAGATCGCTCCCCGCCTCCGGCTCGGACCACGCCTGCGCCCAGATGTCGTCGGCGCGGGCCATCCTCGGCAGTACTCTCGCCAACTGCTCATCGGTTCCGTGCGCAAACAACGTGGGAGCGAGCAGGAAGATACCGTTCTGGCTCACCCGGGCGGGCGCACCCGCTGCGTAGTACTCCTCCTCGAACAGAACCCACTCGAGCATCGAAGCGTCACGACCACCGAGTTGTTCGGGCCACGACACGGCTGACCAGCGGTGTCGTGCGAGCAACCGTTCCCACTCGCGGTGCGCCTCGAAGCCCTCGACTGTGTCGAACGACGGCAGTCGAACCCGGGGCACGTTCGAACGGAGAAAGTCACGAGCTTCGTCACGGAAAGCTACGGTGTCGGCGTCGAGATCGAGGTTCACGACGCGTCGATTCCGTTCGTACCGCCGGCGGAGGATGCCGCCGAATCGCGCATCGACCGCGCGTCCATACCCGACAACGAGTCGGCGTCGACTTCCGCGTTGTGCGAGTGCGCGAAATGATGCAGACCGAAGACCGAATCCATTCCCGATCGCATACCCATCTGATCCTCGCACTGATTGACAGCCTTCTTCGTCAGAGCAAGACCGAAGCTCGGCATGGTCGATATCTGTTCTGCCAAGGCCATGGCCTCGGCCTGCAACTCTGCGCGGGGAACCACCCGGTTGATCATTCCCCAGTCGAAAGCTTCCGCGGCGGTGAATCGGCGACCCGTGAACAGAACTTCCTTTGCGCGCCGTGATCCGAGCATCCACGGATGCGCGAAGTACTCGACACCGGGAATGCCCATCCGGACAACAGGATCGGAGAAGAATGCGTCGTCGCTGGCGACGATCATGTCGCACACCCAGGACAACATCAGTCCACCCGCGATGCACGCACCCTGGACGACCGCGACAGTGGGTTTGGGAATGTCACGCCACCGACGGCACATTCCGAGGTACACCTCCATCTCGCGAGCGAATCGATGATCGCCACCTGTCCGGCCCACGTGGTCCCACCACAGGGCAGCGCGATTCTCGTAGTGGACGTCGACATCGCGCCCAGGGGTGCCGATGTCGTGACCTGCAGAGAAGTGCTTACCGTTTCCCGCGAGAAGAATGACCTTGACGGCATCGTCGTCCACGGCGCGGGTGAACGCCGTGTCCAATGCATACGTCATCACCGAGTTCTGTGCGTTGCGGTATTCGGGGCGATTCATCGTCACGATCGCCGCAGAACCGCGTACCTCGTACAGGACAACATCTTCTTCTGAATCGTGTGTCATCGGAGCTCCTCCCGGAGAACGCGTTTCAAGACTTTCCCGCCCGCGTTTCGGGGCAGTTCTCGTCGTACCACCACACTTCTGGGCACCTTGAACCCAGCCAATTGCCCGCGACAGAAAGCCAGGAGCGCATCGATGTCGAGCTGTGCGCCCTGCGAGGGGACCACGACGGCGACGCCCACCTCGCCGAGTCGCGAATCCGGTCTACCCACCACCGCGGCATCGGCGACCCCGTCGAAGCGGAGAACGGTCTGCTCGATCTCGGCGGGGTAGACGTTGAATCCGCCCGAGATGTACATGTCCTTCAATCGGTCGGTGATGGTGAGGTAGCCGCGCTCGTCGAGAGCGCCGACGTCACCGGTGTGCAACCAGCCGTCCTCGTCGACAGCTGCCCGCGTCGCTTCCGGGTCGTCGAGATACCCGAGCATCACATTGGGACCGCGCAGCAGCACCTCGTCGCGTGCGCCGATCCGAACCTCGAAACCTGCTGCCGCACAACCTGATGTGGTGGCCACGGTCAGAGCGTCATCGCCCGGCCTGCACATCGTGGCGACGACGGCTTCGGTGAGACCGTATGCGGTGAGAACGGTGTCGATGGTGAGCTCGTGGCGCATGCGTTCGATCAAAGACACGGGGACGACGGCGGCGCCGGTGACCGCGAGCCGCAACGAGGACAGGTCGAACCGATCACGGGCCGGGTGGCCGAGGATCGTCGAGAAGATGGTCGGTGCGCCGGGGAGAACGGTGATGCCGTGTTCGTCGACGGCGCGCATTGCGGCTTCCGCATCGAACACGGCCATCGGATAGATGGTCGCGCCGACCGAAAGTGCCGCGAGAATCCCCGCCTTGTAGCCGAAACTGTGGAAGAACGGATTGACCACGAGGTACCTGTCGCCCTCGGTCAAGCCCACGCACCCCGCCCAAGCACGGGCCACTGACATCGACTGCCGGTGCGCACTCATGGCGCCCTTGCTTCGGCCGGTGGTTCCCGAGGTGAACAGCACGTCGCAGACGGTGTCGGCGTCGACTGCGTCGGCACGTTCTCGCACGATAGATTCGAGCGTGTTCATGGCGATGGACGGAAGATCAGCCCAGCGAACGGCCCCGCTAGTCGGCGATGCAGGCTCGGCGCCTATCGGAAACGCCACGATGGCGCGGAGGCCGGGAAGCGCGCTGCGGTCCAATTCTTCGGCCCGGCTCACCCCGAGAAACCGCTCGGGTACGACGAGAACACGTGCGTCGGTGCGAGCGAGGATGTCGACGGCTTCGGTGGCGGTGTATCGGGTGTTGATCGGAATCAACTGTGCGCCGCAGTTGTGGACGGCGAGTGCCGCGACCACCCAGTGCCGACTGTTGGGCGCCCAGATCGCGATCCGGTCACCCACCTGCACGCCGAACGTCACGAAGGCCCTGGCAACCTCGATGACCTGGGTGTGCAGATCCCGGAAGCTCAGACGAACCGGGCCGTCGACGAGGGCGGGAGCGTCACCGAATGTCCGCGAGGCTCGCGCCAGCGCCTTCGGTGTCGTGTTCGCGTCGTCGATCACGGTCAACTCCTAGCTGAGCAAGGGCTTGGTTTGTTAACGTACCCGAATGGGTCGCACAGAGGGAAGAGTCGAGAAATCCGAAGCCGAAACGGTCGACAGCTTCCGGCGCGAGCTGCGAGAGTGGCTGAGCGATAACCTCGCCGGGCCCTACGCGGGACTCGTCGGGCTCGGTGGACCGGGGCGTGAGCACGAAGCGTTTCCCGAGAGGCTGGCGTGGGACCGGCACCTCGCCGCGTCGGGTTGGACATGCCTCGGCTGGCCCGTCGAGCACGGCGGCCGTGAACTACCCGTGATGCACCAGGTGGTCTTCCACGAGGAGTACGCGCGTGCCGGTGCGCCGGCACGGGTGGGCCACATCGGTGAGGAACTGCTCGGTCCGACACTGATCGCTTTCGGTACGGACGCCCAGCGGACACGCTTTCTCCCGCCCATCGCCGGCGTCGACGAACTGTGGTGCCAGGGGTATTCGGAACCGGGAGCGGGATCCGACCTCGCCGCCGTCTCGACGTCGGCGGAACTGGACGGCGAAGAATGGGTCGTCGACGGACAGAAGGTGTGGACTTCGCTGGCGCATCTCGCCGACTGGGCCTTCGTCGTCGCCCGAACGGAGAAGGGGTCGTCGCGTCACGCCGGGTTGTCCTATCTGCTGGTTCCGATGAAGCAGGACGGCGTCACCGTGCGGCCGATCACCCAACTGACCGGCACGTCCGAGTTCAACGAAGTGTTTTTCGACGGGGCCAGGACACCGAGGGACTTCGTCGTCGGAGAGCCGGGACGGGGATGGACGATCGCGATGAAAACCCTCGGCTTCGAAAGAGGGGTCTCGACGCTCGGCCAACAAGTGGGGTTCGCACGGGAACTGGACGGCATCGTCGCAGTGGCTCGTCGCAACGGCAGCATCGACGACCCATTGATCCGGGATCGCCTCACGCGGGCGTGGATCGGTCTGAAAGCCATGCGCGCATACGCGCTGTCCACTCTGGGCGGGACGGGCTCGAACGGCGAAGACTCCGTGTCGAAGCTGTTGTGGGCCAATTGGCATCGCGGGTTGGGGGAGTTGGCCATGGAGGTCGTCGGGGCTCCGTCCATGTCGGCCACCGACGGGGAACTGGACGAGTGGCAACGGTTGTACCTGTTCACCCGGGCGGACACGATCTATGGCGGGTCCAACGAGATACAACGGAACATCATCTCCGAGCGCGTGCTCGGACTACCTCGAGAGGCACGGCCGTGACGGCATCGAATGCAGGACACACCCCGGCGCACGGACCCTTGTCGGTGGCACCCCCGGAAACCCCCGGGCACGGGTTGCTCGAGGGCCGCGTCGTGGTGGTGACCGCAGCGGCAGGCACCGGAATCGGGAGTGCCACTGCCCGTCGCGCGCTGATGGAGGGCGCCGACGTGGTGATCTCCGACGTACACGATCGTCGCCTCGAGGCGACACGGTCCGAACTCGCATCGTTGGGTCTGGGAAAGGTCGAAGCGCTGACCTGCGACGTCACCGAATCACGACAGGTCGACGATCTGATTGCGGGAGCTGTGGCCGCCCTCGGACGCATGGACGTACTCGTCAACAATGCCGGTCTCGGCGGCGAAACTCCGGTGGTCGACATGACCGACGACCAGTGGTCCAGAGTCTTGGACGTAACGCTGGGCGGAACATTCCGCTGCACCCGCGCCGGACTCGACTACTTTCGTGGAGTCGACCACGGGGGTGTGATCGTCAACAATGCGAGCGTTCTCGGGTGGCGTGCTCAGCACGGACAGGCCCACTACGCCGCTGCCAAAGCCGGCGTGATGGCGTTGACACGGTGCAGCGCCGTCGAGGCAGCGCAATACGGGGTGCGTATCAACGCCGTCGCGCCGAGCATCGCCCATCACGCCTTCCTGGCCAAGGTGACCTCGGAGGAGCTGCTCGACCGGCTCGCCTCGGACGAAGCGTTCGGCCGAGCAGCCGAACCGTGGGAGATCGCCACAACCATCGCGTTCTTGGCGAGCGACTACTCGACGTACCTGACCGGAGAAGTGGTGTCGGTGTCGAGTCGACGCGCGTGAACGCTCAACGCGCGCCGTAGACGGGAACCGGTGTTTCGGCGTCGGCGAGCAGAGTGCGCACCGCAGCGCCGACTTTTGCCGGCGCCCACCGCGCGCCGTTGTCGACGCACGGCCCGTGCCGCCACCCTTCTGCCACCCGAATGATGCCGCCCTCCACCTCGAACACCCGTCCGGTGACATCGCTCGACTCGGTGCTGCCGAGCCACACCACGAGGGGCGAGACGTTCTCGGGAGCCATCGCGTCGAAACCGTTTTCCGGAGCGGCCATGTCGGCAGCGAACGCGCTCTCGGTCATACGCGTCCGGGCGGCGGGTGCGATGGCATTGACCGTCACGCCGTATGCCGCGAATTCGCTTGCGGCAACGAGCGTCAGACCCGCGATGCCTGCCTTGGCTGCGGAATAGTTGCCCTGTCCCACGCTTCCTTGCAAGCCCGCGCCCGAACTCGTGTTGACGATGCGCGCGTCGACGGTTCGCCCCGCCTTGTGCTCGGCTCGCCAGTACGCCACAGCGTGACGCAGCGGCGCGAAATGGCCTTTGAGATGCACCCTGATGACGGCGTCCCACTCGTCCTCGCCCAGATTGGCAAGCATCCGGTCGCGGAGGAAGCCTGCGTTGTTGACGAGCACGTGCAGTGACCCGAATGTCTCCGTCGCCGCGGCGACGAGACGCTCCGCCCCTTCCCAATCGGCCACATCGTCGCCGTTGGCGACGGCCTGTCCGCCTGCTGCTCGTATCTCGTCCACGACATCCTGGGCGGGCCCGGTAGACGCATCCGAACCGTCGATGGAGACGCCGACGTCATTGACGACGACGTTCGCGCCCTCGGCTGCGAACGCCAACGCGTGTGCGCGGCCGATCCCTCGACCGGCGCCCGTCACCACTACCGTTCGGTCTGTGCACAACCCTGTCACGAGGGAACCCTTTCGTTGTTCGAACCGGCGGCGTCCAGGAATGCAGGACGTTCGCCGCCGCCGTGGACGGCAATCATCGCGCCGCTGACATAAGACGCAGAGGGGGATGCGAGGAATACCGCGCAGGCACCCACATCGTCCGGCGATGCGAGGCGCCCAAGTGGAACGGTCCTGGCGACGGCCGCCACGCCGTCGGCATCTCCGTAGTGCACTTCGCTCAGTTCGGTGGACACCATGCCCACGGTCAAGCCGTTGACCCGCACCTTCGGTGCCCATTCGACGGCGAGAGAACCGGTGAGGCTGTCCAGACCTGCTTTGGCGGCGCCGTACGCGGCTGTCCCGGGGGAGGGCCGACGTGCGCTGACGCTGCTCACCATCACGATCGAGCCACCGGACTCCTGTTGCTGCATAACGTTGTTGGCTTCCTTCGAGACCATCAGCGGGGCGAGGAGGTTGAGCTCGACCACCTTGCGATGGAAGTCCGTTCCGGCATCCGATGCCAACGAGTAAGGAGCCCCGCCCGCGTTGTTGACGACGACGTCTAGACTGCCGTGTCGATCGACGATGCTCGCTATCATGTCGGCGACCTGTTCGTCACGGCGAACGTCGCAGGAATGGAACAGGGCAGTCCTGCCATCGGCCTCGACCGGCGTGTCCGGTTCACGCCTGGCGCACGCGACCACGACGTACCCCGCAGCGAGCAGTGATCGGGATATACCTGCGCCCACGCCGCGAACGCCGCCCGTGACCAGCGCGACGCGCACGCTGTCTTCGATGTGCACCGTGTGACCTCACTTTCCGACGATTCGCCGAACTTCCCCAGCAGGTTCGCCTCGCTGTGTTAACTTACCAAGCACATGCTTGCTTTGGACGACAAAAGTGAGGATTCGATCTTGACAGTCACCACATTCGAGCCGGAACCGGGAATCGTCACGGTCACGATGAACTTCCCGCCGGTCAATGCTCTACCCGTCGCGGGCTGGTTCGAGCTTGCGACGACGTTGACCGAAGTAGGAAAGAACCCGGCCGCCCGAGTTGTCGTGCTTCGTGCGGAGAATCGCGGATTCTGCGCAGGCGTCGACATCAAAGAGATCGAAAATTTCTCCGGTTACGAGCATCTGATCGGTGCCAACAAGGGGTGTGCTGCCGCGTTCTCCGCGGTCTACGACTGCGAGGTTCCCGTGATCGCTGCGGTCCAGGGCTTCTGTCTCGGAGGTGGAATCGGTTTGGTGGGCAACGCCGATGTCGTTGTCGCATCGGACGATGCGACCTTCGGTGTGCCCGAAGTCGATCGGGGAGCGCTGGGCGCCGCGACCCACCTCTCTCGGCTCGTACCCCAGCATTTGATGCGAACGCTGTATTACACGGCGCGTCATATCGACGCACGAACGCTGCAACATTTCGGATCCGTGTACGACGTGGTTCCCCGCGACGAATTGGACGAAGCAGCATTTCGTGTGGCGCGCGACATCGCGGCCAAGGACACGCGCGTCATTCGTGCTGCGAAGGAAGCGATCAACGGCATCGACCTTCAGCCCGTGCACAGCAGTTACCGATACGAGCAGGGATTCACGTTCGAGCTCAACCTGTCCGGCGCTGCGGACGAGGCGCGTCGGGAATCGCTGAAGCACAACTTTCGATCGACCGACGAGAAATGAGTTCGTCTTGACTGCACCGGTGCGACGGAACAAATCGACCACCTTGGACGCCGTGGTGGGGGAACTGGTCGACGGCATGACCATCGGGATCGGGGGATGGGGATCGCGCCGTAAACCGATGGCCGCTGTGCGTGCACTGCTGCGGTCGTCGCTGAAGGATCTGACGATCGTGTCTTACGGCGGGCCGGATGTCGGACTGCTGTGCGCCGCGGAAAAAGTACGCAGGGTGGTCTACGGATTCGTCTCACTCGATTCGATCCCGTACGACCCGCTGTTCGCCCGCGCCCGCACGAGTGGATCGATCGAGGTGCGAGAGATCGACGAGGGAATGCTCAACGCCGGCCTGCGTGCCGCCGCCGCGCGGCTGCCGTTCATGCCCATACGTGCCGGCCTCGGTTCCGACGTCATGAGCTACTACCCCGAACTTCGTACGGTCACGTCGCCCTATCCGGTGTCGGGCACCGACCTGTTCGAAGAGCTTGTGGCGATGCCCGCACTGAACCTCGACGCAGCCTTCGTCCACCTCAACCTGGCGGACAGCGGCGGCAACGGCGTCTACCTCGGACCCGATCCTTACTTCGACGACCTGTATCTCGCTGCCGCGCAACGCCGGTACCTCACCTGCGAGCGAATCGTCGATACCGCCGAACTCGTCTCGGCCGCGCCGCCGCAGGCAATGCTGACCAACCGCATGATGGTCGACGCAGTGATCGAAGCCCCCGGGGGAGCGCACTTCACCTCGTGTGTACCCGACTACGGCCGCGACGAGGAATATCAGAAGGCGTACGTTGCAGCCGCGCGAAGCGAGTCGGACTGGGCGCCCTTCTACGACAACTATCTTCACGCCTACGACGGAAAGGTAACCAGATGACTGCCACGGTCACCGCGACCCGAGCCGACATCTGCGCAGCCGCGTGCGCCGATCTCTTCGACGGTGCAGGCGAAATCCTCGCCAGCCCCATGGGCCTGATGCCCAGCATCGGCGCCCGGCTCGCACGCTCGACCACCGAACCGGATCTGCTGCTGTCCGACGGCGAGGCCTACCTCCTTCGCGAGACGCCGGCCCTGAGAGCCACCGCGCCGATCGAGGGATGGATTCCCTACCGTGCGGTTTTCGACGTCGTCGCGTCCGGGCGCAGGCACGTCGTCATGGGTGCCAACCAGCTCGACCGTTTCGGAAACCAGAACATCTCCTGCCTCGGTGATCACGCGAAACCCACACGCCAGATGTTCGGTGTGCGAGGCGGTCCCGGCAACACGATCAACCACCGCACGAGCTACTGGGTGCCTCGACACTCCACCCGCGTGTTCGTCGAGTCGGTCGACATGGTGTCCGGCGTCGGCTACGACAGAGTCGGCGACAACCCCGCCTTCAGATTCCTCGACATCCACCGTGTGGTAACCGATCTCGCGGTTCTGGACTTCGGCGGACCGAGTCGATCCATGCGGCTCGTCTCCGTTCACCCGGGAATAGACGTCGACCAGGTCTGCGAATCCACCGGATTCGAACTCGACATCTCCGACGTTCGCGAGACCCGAATACCGACCGAGCACGAGCTCACGCTCATTCGAACTCGGATCGATCCATCCGGAGCACGTGAAAAGGAGGTGCCGTCGACGTGAACCACCTGACGACACCCTTCACCGAGTTGGTCGGCGTGCAGCATCCAGTGGTGCAGACCGGGATGGGATGGGTCGCCGGGCCCAGATTGGTCGCCGCAACATCGAACGCAGGTGGGCTCGGCATCCTCGCCTCGGCGACCATGACCTATGACCAGCTCGAATCCGCCGTTGCGAAGACGAAGGCAACAACCGACCGCCCCTTCGGAGTCAACATCCGCGCCGACGCAGGAGACGCCGCAGAACGGGTCGCGCTTCTGATTCGCGAGCGCGTCATGGTTGCGTCGTTCGCGCTGGCACCGAAGCCGGAACTCATAGCGACGCTCAAGAACGCAGGCGTCGTAGTCATCCCGTCGATCGGAGCCGCGAAACACGCGAAGAAGGTCGCAGGCTGGGGTGCGGACGCAGTGATCGTGCAGGGCGGCGAAGGCGGCGGCCACACCGGCCCTGTCGCCACGACACTGCTACTGCCGTCGGTACTCGATGCCGTCGACATCCCGGTCGTCGCCGCAGGCGGGTTCTTCGACGGTCGCGGCCTCGCTGCCGCATTGGCGTACGGCGCGGCGGGAGTCGCAATGGGAACAAGATTCTTGTTGACCCAGGAGTCGACCGTTCCCGATGCCGTGAAGAAGCGATACCTCGCAGCGGGCCTCGACGGAACCGTCGTCTCGACGAGGGTGGACGGGATGCCGCACCGGGTGCTGCGCACCGAACTCGTCGACTCACTGGAAAAGTCCTCTTCCGCAGTCGGATTCGTTCACGCCGCACGCAATGCCGCGCGCTTCAAGAACATGACGGGTATGTCGTGGTCGACAATGGTGCGCGATGGACTTGCGATGCGCCGCGGCAAGGAGCTTTCCTGGGCGCAGGTCCTGATGGCGGCGAACACCCCCATGTTGCTCAAATCGGGCCTCGTGGACGGTGACTCGCGGGCAGGAGTATTGGCGTCCGGGCAGGTGGTGGGAATGTTGGCCGACCTACCCACATGCGCCGAACTGATCGACCGCATCATCGAGGACGCCGTCGATGCCCTGGGACGCGCAAACCGGTTGGTGTGCGCGACGCCGGTGGCCTAGCTCAACCGTTCGATGATGGTGACATTCGCGGTGCCGCCGCCCTCGCAGATCGTCTGCAAACCGTAGCGGCCCCGCGTTCGTTCGAGTTCGCACAGCATGGTGGCGAACAGTTTGGCCCCGGTGGCTCCGAGCGGGTGCCCCAAAGCGACCGCGCCGCCGTTGACGTTCACCCTCGACGGATCGGCCCCGACCTCTTTCATCCACGCCAGAACGACCGGTGCGAACGCCTCATTGATCTCGATGACGTCCATGTCGTCGATAGACAATCCGGTGCGTTTCAACGCGTGTTTCGTGGCCGGGATGGGAGCGCTCAGCATGAAGATCGGGTCACTGCCACGTGCGCTCAGATGATGGACGCGGGCCCGGGGGGTCAGGCGGTGCTCACGCACGGCTGCCTCGGAAGCCAACAGGGTTGCGCTCGCTCCGTCCGAAATCTGACTGGCAAGAGCAGCCGTGAGCCGTCCGCCCTCGACGAGAGTGGGTAGCGCCGCCATCTTTTCGAGTGTGGTCTGCCGCGGGCCCTCGTCGACGGTATGGCCGTCGACGGCCACGATTTCCCTGTCGAAGCGGCCTGTCGCGATCGCGTTTCGTGCGCGAGTGTGGCTCGACAGCGCGAACACTTCCATTTCGTTCCTACCGATATCCCACTTCTCGGCAATCAGTTCAGCGCCGCGGAACTGGGAGACTTCTTGCTTGCCGTAGCGGTGTTCCCACCCGGCCGATCCAACGAACGGGGTGTCGAAACCGTACTGCCGCCCAGCCGCCATCGCTGCAGCGATGGGAATTCTCGACATGTTCTGCACCCCTCCCGCGACCACGAGATCGGAGGTGCCGCTCATGATGGCCTGGGCGGCGAAATGGATCGCCTGCTGGCTCGAGCCGCACTGCCGGTCGACCGTGACGCCGGGAACCTGCTCGGGATAGCCTGCAGCCAGCCACGCTGTGCGGGCGATATTTCCGGCCTGCGGACCGATCGCATCGACGCAGCCGAACATCACGTCGTCGACGTCGACCGGATCGATCGGGGTTCGGTCGAGTAGCGAGCGCAGAACGTGAGCGCCGAGGTCTGCTGGATGGACTGTCGACAGCGACCCCCCGCGTTTGCCGACGGGGGTCCGAACGGCATCGATGACATAGGCCTCTGGCATTGCGTTCCTCGCGTTCGGTCCCGGCGTCCACAGACGCGGCTGGTGGCACATGCGATCGTAACAACCAAGCGGTTGTTTAACTGCAGAACGACCGGATCGACCAGCTTGCCTTCAGGTCAGACGTCATCGCTCCTGATGACGCGCCGCCGAACACCGACGAGCTCGACCTCCGGGCGAGCGGCGCCGAAACTCTCCAGTCTGTCGAGAACCTCGGACGCGTGTGCACCGTCGGACGCGACGAGGGAGGCACCTATGGCTGCTCGACGATGCAGATCCAGGTGATCCACCTCGGCAGCCGAGATCGCGAATTTGCGGTGCAGCTCCGCCACGATGGGTCGCACTACCGAGCGCTTCTGCTTCAGCGAACGAACGTCGCCGAGCAGGAAATCGAATTCGATCCATCCAATCCACATATGAGGGTGGAGCGTACTGTTCACTGCGCTTGCCGTACAGCAGTTGGTGCTTCGGTTCAGCGGGTTCGATCAGGTGTGACGCACTCGTCACCCGCGGGATGTGGCTGTTACCGACAGTTACATTAATATCCGAGCCATGATCGATTCCCCCTCGTTCGGCGCCGTCGCTGCGCGCAAACATGTTTTGGCGCTGCTGCGACGCGTTGCTTCGTGATCACGTCCACATCGCCGCTACGGCGTCGCCTGCTCGGGCTGTCGTTGGTCGTGACCGTCGTCCTCTTCGTCGGGTGGTCGGTCACCTCGTACAACAAGACGTTCAAAGATGTCGTGATGGTCGACCTGCTCACCGATTCGGTGGGTAATGCGTTGCCGTCGAATGCCGATGTGAAGGTCCGCGGTTTGATCGTGGGCGAGGTGCGGTCGGCGTCGTCGGTTGACGGTGTGGTCACCGCGAAGTTGGCGATCGAGCCGGACAAGGCGCCGTTGATTCCGTCGAACGCGACAGCTCGGCTGTTGCCGAAGACGTTGTTCGGTGAGCGCTATGTCGCGTTGATGGTTCCGGAGGATGCGCCTGCGTCGCCGATCACCGATGGCTCGGTGCTGCGGCAGGACACCAGCGGCAACGCCATCGAGGTCGGGCAGTTGCTGGACAATCTGCTGCCGTTGCTCGAAGCGATTCCGCCGCAGGATCTGTCGAACACGCTCGGTGCGTTGTCGCAGGGTCTGTCCGGTCGGGGTGCGGAACTGGGGTTGACGATCGATCGGCTCGAGAACATCTTCCGCGGGCTCAACACCGAGTTGCCGAACATTCAGGAAGATCTGCGTGGGTTGGCCGATTTCTCGCAGACCTACGCCGATGCGGGTCCGCAGTTGGTGGAGGCTCTGGACAACTTGTCGGTCACCGGTAATACGTTGGTCGAGCAGCGTCCGGCGGTCGATACGTTGATCGCGTCTCTGACGGCGACGGGTGCGTCGACGGCGGATTTCCTGGAGG
>NZ_JBAWFH010000140.1:0-5581 GCF_049591685.1 Rhodococcus sp. (in: high G+C Gram-positive bacteria)
CTGCCGCCGCGTACTCGATTCCGATCGCGGTGACCGACCCGGTGACGGCGGCGCAACTGGCCGCTCAGGCCGAGGTGGACACGTCGATTGCCTGGCGCTCGGTGATCGAGCGGAGCAGGTCGGGACCGACGCGGGACACCGGCGTGGTCGCACTCACCGAGGCCGCGCTGCGGCTCGCAAACTGGCGACAGATCCTGGGCGTGGTGCCCTCGACGTCAGCGTTCCCCGGTCAGCCCCTCTGATCGTTCAAGCGTTCATCTCGTAGGCGCCGTCGTACTCGAGCACCTCGGCCCAGACCGCGTCGAATCGGCGACGGTCGACGGCGGGCTTGCGGATGGCGCCGAGGGCCCAGTCCTGCTGCGCCTGGGTCGACGACGGTTTACCGTGCAGCGCAACGGCGTACGCGGAGAAGTCACGTACCTGGAAGTCGAAAATCTGATCCAGTAGCTCGGTGGAGATCTCGGCAGCGCATTCCAGAATCAGGTGTCCGTAAACGATCAGCGAGAACAGATGGCCGACGTTGATCAGGAAGTCGAGATCCTTCTGTTGCGATTCGTCGGGCGCGGCCTCGGTCAGGAAGGTCTTGAATGCCTGCACCTGCTCGTAGAAACGAGCGACATTCGGTACGTCGGTGTGCCGCTCGTACACCGGCGACCAGTCGTGGAACCGCACCTTGCTCGCACCGCGAGCGGGCCCCTGGGCGAAGAAGAAGGCATCGTCGGATGCGTCGTCCCGGGTGCCCACCTCGGGATACTCGGCGGGGGCAAACATGTACGACGGCATGAACTTGAGCATGAGGGCAACGTTGACGTGGACGGTTCCTTCGAGCTTGGGAAGCGTCCCGATGAGTTGCGCTGCCTCGCGGAAATACGTGTCTTTCTCGTAGCCCTTCGCGGCGATGACGTCGTGGAGTATGCGTACGACGGTTTCGCCCTCCGACGTGACCTTGGCCTTGGTCATCGGATTGAACAGCAGGTAGCGCCGATCTTCCAGTGTCGCCGAACGGAAGTAGTCGACGGCGCGCGCGCTGAACAGCTTCATCGCGATGAGTCGGCTGTAGGCGTCGACGAAGCTCGCGCGCACGTGCGGGAACTCGGTGACCCGGTTGCCGTAAAGAATCCTGTTGTGCGCGTGGGTGATCGCCTCGTGAAACGCGTGCTCGGAAATGCCGATCGAGCCGGTGCACAGGTTGAACTTGCCGACGTTGACGGTATTGAGCGCCGCGGAGAACGCGTCGGCGCCGGTGTGCAGAATGTCCTCGGCACGTACCGGGTAGTTCTCGAGCGCGAAAGTACTGACGAACATCTGCCCGTGAACCACGTTGTCTCGCAACAGGTAGCTTGGGTGCGAGCTGTCCACGACGAAGAATACGTACGCCTCGGTTCCTTCCATGTCGGTACGGCGCCCGAACACAGAGATCATTCCTGCGACGTTCCCGTTGCCGATGTAGTACTTCTCCCCCGTGGCTGTGAACTCGACTTTCGAGCTCTCGCCGTTCGCAACACCGCTGGGGGTCAGGAGCATGTCGGTGGAGTAGACGTCGGCGCCGTGGGCTCGCTCGGACAATCCGAAGCCCATCACGGCTCCGTCGTCGAGTGCCTCGGCGGCACGGCGCTTGGCGGTGTCGTTGTCGCTCATCCAGATCGGTCCGAGACCGAGTACGGTGACCTGCCACGCGTACCAGTACGGCAGTCCGTAGAACCCGAGGATCTCGCTGAGCGCGGCGTTGCGTGATGCGTCCCAGCGCTTGTTCGGGTCCCCATTGGCGTAGTCGGCCGGCGTGCAGAAGGTAGCGAACAGCTTCTCTTTGGCCACGAAGTCGAGAAAGTCTGCGGTCCAGACGGCATCGAGATTCTCGGCGAGCAAACGGGCCTTGCCACGGTGCTCGAACCAGTCGATCAGTGCCGTGAGCTGTCGAGACGTCTCCCCGTCGAACCGAGAGACGTCGAAGTTCGTGGGATCGAGCAGTGCAACGGCAGCCATGGATGTACCTTTCCTGAAGTCGATCACTCGAAGCTACCAGCGAGTAATCGACTTCAGGAGGAAGATCACGCGACCCGGCGCACGGCTTTCACGATCTCGGTGACCGCGTCGCCGCTGTCCACCTCGACGCTGCCGCCGGTGAACCGATCGCGGATTTCGATCTTGCCGTCGGCCCATCCTCGACCGACGACGACGACGACGGGCATTCCGAGCAGCTCGGAATCCTTGAACTTCACTCCAGGCGAGGCCTTACGGTCGTCCAGCAGTACTTCGAGCCCCTGGGTGTCGAGCTCGGATGCGATGGACTCGGCTCCCGTGCGCGCTGCGTCGTCCTTGTTCGCGATGACGAGGTGCACGTCGAACGGGGCGATTTCGCGGGGCCAGCGCAGCCCTTTGTCGTCGTGCATCTGCTCGGCGACGACGGCCACGAGCCGGGAGACGCCGACGCCGTACGACCCCTGGACGAGCCGGACCGGCTTGCCGTTCTCGCCGAGTACGTCCACCTCGAAGGCGTCGGTGTACTTGTTACCGAGTTGGAAGATGTGTCCGATCTCGATGCCGCGAGCGGCAACCAGTGGTCCACGGCCGTCCGGCGACAGGTCTCCGTCACGCACTTCGGCAGCCTCGATCGTGCCGTCCGGTGTGAAGTCACGACCCGCGACGAGGTCGACCACGTGCTTACCCTTCGCATCCGCGCCGGTGATCCACGAGGTGCCGTCGACGACGCGGGGATCGACCAGGTAGCGAACGCCGTTGGCCTGCAGTGCCCTCGGTCCGATGTATCCCTTGACGAGGAACGGGTTGGCGTCGAAATCCGCATCGGTGAGTAGCGCGAACTCCGCGGGCTCGAGGGAGGCTTCGAGTCGCTTCTCGTCGACCTCGCGGTCTCCGGGCAGACCGACGGCCAGGAGTTCCCAGTCGCCTTCGGGTCCGCGCACCTTGAGAAGGATGTTCTTCAAGGTGTCGGCGGCAGTGACGGTACGTCCGAGATCGGCCGAGTTGGCCCACTCGACCAAGGTGGCGATGGTCGGTGTGTTACCGGTCTCGTGATCGATTGCCGCGGGCAAGCCCTCGATCGGGAGCGATTCGGGTGCAGGCGTGGTGACAGCTTCGACGTTGGCCGCATAACCGGACTCGATGCAGCGGACGTAGGTGTCTTCACCGATGTCGCTCTCGGCGAGGAATTCCTCCGATGCACTTCCGCCCATAGCGCCCGACGTCGCGGCGACGATGACGTACTTGACGCCGAGGCGCGCGAAGATGCGCTGGTAGGCGTCACGGTGCGCGTGGTACGACGCCTTCAGTCCGTCCTCATCGAGGTCGAAGGAGTAGGAGTCCTTCATGACGAACTCTCGGCCGCGAAGGATGCCGGCGCGGGGCCGCTCTTCGTCGCGGTACTTGGTCTGGATTTGGTACAGGGTGACGGGCAGGTCCTTGTACGAGTTGTATTCGCCCTTGACGGTCAGGGCGAACAGTTCCTCGTGAGTCGGCCCGAGCAGCATGTCGTTGCCCTTGCGATCCTGAAGTCGGAACAGGGCGTCGCCGTACTCGGTCCACCGATTCGTCGTCTCGTAGGGTTCGCGGGGCAGCAGAGCCGGTAGCGAGATCTCTTGCGCACCGATGGCATTCATCTCTTCGCGGACGACTCGCTCGATCTGACGCAGCACACGCAGGCCGAGCGGGAGCCACGAGTACACACCCGGCGCGATGCGACGGACGTAGCCTGCGCGAACGAGCAACCGGTGGCTGTCGACCTCCGCGTCGGCGGGGTCGTCGCGAAGGGTGCGGAGGAACAGCTGCGAAAGACGAGTGATCACGGGGTACGAGAGTAGTCGGTGGCCAGTGGATACATCGCCACTGCGTACATCGCCACTGCATACATCGTCGCCGGAGCCAGGTGGGTAACGTAGCTCCACGTGCTCATTGTGCTCCCCCCGTCCGAAACGAAGTCCGACGGCGGTGACGGATCCCCGTTGAATCTCTCCGCGCTGTCGTTGCCGGAGCTCGCCCCGCTGCGCCTCCGGGTTGCCGAGGCACTTGTCGCATTGTCGAGCGACGTCGATGCGTCGAGCGCTGCGCTGGGTCTCGGGCCGACGCAGTTGGACGAAATCGGACGCAACTCCGCACTGTGGACGTCGCCGACCGCACCGGCTTTGAGCCGCTACACCGGCGTTTTGTACGACGCCCTGGCGGCGCACTCCTTCACGAAGGCGGGGCGCGCCCGAGCGGCAGCGCGATTGTGGATCGGCTCGGCCTTGTTCGGTGTGGTGCGCGCCTACGATCCGATTCCGACGTATCGCTTGTCGGGGGGCTCGAAGCTCCCGGGATTCGGAACATTGCGTACGCACTGGAAGCCGGGTCTGACGCCCGCACTGACTACCGCGGCCGACGGCCTGGTCGTCGACCTGCGTTCGGGCACATATCAACAGCTCGGACCCGTGCCGGGAGCTGTCACCGCCACCGTCCTGACCGAGAGGCCGGACGGGAGTCGGTCGGTGGTCAGCCACTTCAACAAGCACCACAAGGGTCTGCTGGCCCGTGCACTGACGCTCACTACAGCGGAGCCGAGGGACGTGACGGCGCTGGCCCGGGTCGCGTCGAAGGCGGGTTTGCGCGTCGAGGTGGCGTCACCGACGGAATTGGTCGTGCTCACCTAGATGACTCCCGTCCCGGAACTGCTTCGCCGCGGCGCCGATGCGTCGTACGGCCGAAACAAGAACCTGCGCACGGTCGACGACGTCGCCGATACCTTGACCGCTCTCGGTGAGGGTGTTGCGGCCGAACTGGGGTCGCGTGCGTTCACCACGATGATCGAGACGCTGTACGAGGCGGGGTGGCAGCCGTTCGACCTGCTGCACGTGGTGCGCCGACAGCAGACAGTAGCGGTTTCCGAACTGGCCGCGGCGGCGATTCTGCACCAGTCCGATCTGGCGCGTGCCGAGTCTCGCGCCCCGGATCAGTGGATCGGCCAGCTGTCGGAAATCTGCGCCGCGTATCCGAAGGCCGCCGTGCGGGTGGAGGCGACACCGGATTTCCTCACCGCCCGACTGAGAGCGGCGGGCAAGACCGACTACATCGCCGTCAACGATCAATGGATCGGTGTTCTGGCGCTCCTCGGCCAATGGCAGACGTTGCCGCGGTGGCCTCGGATCGGCCCTCTCCCTTCGCAGTGGCCGAACACTCGTCCGCCGGAGCGGGCCCCGGCAAGCGCAGATGCCGGAGATACCGCAGCGCCGAACAGCAAGGTGATGGGCCGGATACGAGGACTCCTGGCGAAGGCCGACGCGACCGACTTCGAGGAAGAAGCCGAGACGCTCACGGCGAAGGCCCAGGAATTGATGACGCGCTATTCAATCGATTCCCTGTTGCTGACCGACGGCAACGTCGGAGTCGTCACCAGGCGACTACACATCGACAATCCCCATGCCCCTGCCAAGGCACAGTTGCTACACGGGGTCGGTTCCGCGAACCGGGTCAAGTCGATCTGGGATCAGGAGTACGCGGTCGCGACGCTCGTAGGCTCCGAGATCGACGTCGAGCAGACCGAAATGCTCTTCACCTCACTGCTCATCCAGGCGACCCGTGCTCTGTCCCGCTC
>NZ_JBAWFH010000141.1:0-3777 GCF_049591685.1 Rhodococcus sp. (in: high G+C Gram-positive bacteria)
GCGCTAACCAACTGCGCCACAGGGCCTAGCTGTGAAACTTTCTTACTACAGACTTTCGCAGGCTTCCCTGGCTGGGAAACTTCCGCCGCATACGTTAGCAGGTGATCGCCCCACTTCCGTTCGCTGCGGCCTGCAAGAGACTGCTGCACTGCAGGTCGGATTGTCAATTCCGACCTTTTCCTACGTACCCCCTACGGGATTCGAACCCGCGCTACCGCCTTGAAAGGGCGGCGTCCTAGGCCGCTAGACGAAGGGGGCTCGCCGAACTGCTCACGTTCGAACTGCTCTGCGTTACCCTCAACGGCGTTCCGTTGGGAGCTCGCATAGCTTAGGACACTTCGCGCAGAAAACTCAAACCGGCAGGTCAGAGCCGCTTTGGACGACTTCCGGGTCCACGGCGATCCACCCTCGAACCCGCCATTCGTCCAACCAGCCGGGAGCCGCCATCGCGAAGAGAACGACCTCCAGGGACTCCTCGAACATCCGCCGCAAATCACCGCTGTTGGACACGAGATCGGCCATGTAGCGCTGGCCCGCCAACGACGCCGCGAGCACCCGGATGAACTTCTCCGGCGTGAAGTCGGGTAGCAGATCTCCCATTTCCTGGGCGCGTCGGGCGAGCTCGTATCCCGCCATCCCCCACACGCGACCGCCGCCGGATTGCACCTCGCCGTAGAACTCGGGCTCGACGATCAGCCGGAATTCCGCTCGCACGATCACGTTGTCCTGAAATCCGCGGGCGATGTCGTCGATGATGCCGTGGATGACGTCGAACGGATGAAGAGTCGACGACTTCCAACGCTCGGTGATGGCGACATACTCGTCCAGCGCCGCGTTCAACACTGCCCTCGCCAGATCTTCCTTGGATTGGAAGTGGAAGTACATCGCACCCTTCGTGGCGTTGGAGCCCTCGAGGATGGTGTTGACGGATGCCGCCGCATACCCGCGGCGCGCGAACTCCGACGCCGCAGCTTCGACGATCGCCGCTCGGGTTCTCCTTGCGCGCTCTTGTTGTGCCATTACCTTCGTGCCTCCGAACCCACGCCACCCGCATCCATCAGCAGGCAATCCGCTACTCGAGCCTACTTGACGAAACCGGCTTCGATACGACCCTCGACCTGCTCACATGCGCGAAGAACAATAAATCGGACAAACCTCGCCGAGCAGTAAACAATCCAAGTGGTACGATCCAACCGGCTCGAGTGCGCCGCAGGGGGTGCGCACTCGGGCCATCCGTCTGTCGAACGGTCGAGCCCGTCCGAACGTTCCACCGATCGCCTTCGTCACCTCGAACAGGGCGATCGGCCGAGTTTACAAACTGCCCGCTACTGTAAACCGTCTCCGCGCGGGCGTCTCGACTTTGGGACGTTCGCCACACGTTCGCCTGATGCACCGGCACCCGGTCCCGCCGCGCCTCGGTCCAATTCTGCGATCGGGTGATGAACGAGACGGCGAACCCGAGCAATCGACCGATTCGACCGGCCGGTTCGGCGCAAACCGCCGAACCGACTACACCAACTGTCCTCGTAGTCGGATTCCGTTGCGCAGGAATGTTTCTCGAACGGGGTTCGTATAACGGTTGCGGCTCGACCGGCACGTCTGACCATCCCACGCCACCGCTCCGCCCTACTGTGATCCACAACACATTTCGGGCTCGCGGACACGGATCCAGGTGAGAGCATGACCGTTCAGCACTTCTCCATACGCTCGGCAACAACCCGATCGTCGACCACGCTGTTGACCCTGGCGATGACGGTGATCGTTGCTGCCGCACTCGCATCGTCCAGCGCGGCCGACCCCGTGAGCGACTTTCTGACGCCGGCGCAGGACCCCGCACTCGCCGCGGCAACCCCACTCGGCGAACCGTTCTTCGATCCCCCGCCAGGCTACGAATCAACCACTCCAGGAACGGCTTTGGCCACCAGGACGGTGACCGTCGGCCCCTTGCTGACTCCGGTGTCGTCGACGCAGATCTTGTTCCGCACGACGGACTCGAAGGATCGGCCCGTCGCGGGCGCAACCACCGTCATCGTCCCGGCCGCTCCTTGGACGGGAGCGGGAACGCGGCCGGTTGTCGCGTACAACATGGCCATCGACTCGCTGGGCCACACGTGTGCGCCGTCGTGGACACTTCCCCGCGGCATCGCCCCGGAAATCGCTGCGGTGCAACTGTTTCTGGCCAAGAACTACGCCGTCGTCGTCACCGACCACCAGGGTCCACGTCAGGCATATGCCGCGGGTCGCATGGCAGGGCATGCCGTCCTCGACTCATTGCGCGCCATGGTCCGACTCCCGCACCTCGGCCTACCCGCACAATCACCGATCGCGATGACTGGCTATTCCGGTGGAGCGATTGCCTCCGGCTGGGCCGCGCAACTCGCCCCGAGCTACGCCCCGGAGGTGAACCTCGTCGGTACCGCATTCGGCGGTGCTCCCATCGACTACCGCCTCCTCCTCGAATCGATGAACGGCCGAAACGGCGCATCGACTCTGTTTCTCACCGCCGCGATGGGCGTCGCACGTGAATACCCGGAAATGTTCTCGCTGATGAACGCGAACGGGCTCCGCCTCGCGCAGATCGCCAAGGACATGTGTGTCTACCTCCTCGCACCGGGTGGTCTCGTCGCGCCCATCACCGTGCAGGCGCTATCCGACGTGCCCGCCGTCGACCGCACCCCGATCGCGGAGCGCATCATTCGCGAGACACGCATGGGAGGAAACCTGGTGCCGTCGGCACCCGTCTTCATCTACCAGGGGATACACGAGTTCTGGATCCCGAAGGAAGGCTCCGAACGTCTGTACGACGAATGGTGTGCTGGCGGGGCACAGGTCAGACTCGAGGAGTACGTCGGCGAACACATGATCGTCGCTGTATCGGGCCTACCCGGCTCGCACCGTTGGATCGACGACCGACTCGCCGGATTACCCGCCCCCGACGGTTGCAGCAGCTTCGGCCGCTGACCGCGGCAGCGGTCGCCCAATCGCCGACCGCCGCGGCGGTCGGCGAATATCGACCGCAGCTTCGGGTCGCCGGGCTCAGGGGGCGCGTGATCGCCGGATGAGAACCACCCACTATGCTTTCGATCCGCGCCCCTATAGCTCAGTTGGTAGAGCTACGGACTTTTAATCCGCAGGTCGTAGGTTCGAGTCCTACTGGGGGCACTTTTTTCTTCCGCCGGGTGTTCCCCTCACCACACCGCGAAGGTGTCGCTCGACGTTCACAGCGCATACACAGCTGCGTTACCCCATACGTCTCGTGCACGGTCGTACACTCGGTAACGGTTCGATGCCGGGGAACGAACTGGCCCGGGGGGAAATTCTCCGAACTACCAGCTGGCAACCGTGGCGCGCCCGAAACTCGAGGGAGTTCACAGCCAAGTTACGGTGCCGTAAGCTGGGTCCGGTTATCAGCAATGTATGGAGGCAATGTAATGGCGAGGGATCTGACACAGCTGGAACTGCTCCAGGAGCTCGTTCCGGTTGCGGAAGACAACGTGAACCGGCACATCTCCATGGCCAAGGAGTGGCATCCACACGACTACGTGCCGTGGGACGAGGGCCGCAACTTCGCCGCACTCGGCGGGGTGGATTACGACCCCGAGCAGAGCAAGCTCTCAGAGGTCGCCAAGGCGGCGATGATCACCAACCTCCTCACCGAGGACAACCTTCCGTCGTACCACCGCGAAATCGCGGAGAACTTCTCCCAGGACGGCGCCTGGGGCACCTGGGTCGGTCGCTGGACCGCCGAGGAGAACCGTCACGGCATCGTGATGCGCG
>NZ_JBAWFH010000142.1:0-9190 GCF_049591685.1 Rhodococcus sp. (in: high G+C Gram-positive bacteria)
CCGCAAAATTGTTCCGCCCACAACCACCAGCAAGGCTCGCAAGAAGGTCGCCGGATCGACCCGCAAGCCTGACGGATCGGCCGCGAGCCCGGACGCACACCTGGCTACCGACGCCACAGCAGCCATACCCGATACGGCCGCAGCCGGGAATACCGAGACCGAGGCGTTCACTGCCTTGCCGTCTTCGGACGAAACTCCCGAGTCGGTGTCTCTGACGAAGACCGACACGGCTACCGCCGACACGGCTACCGCCGCCGACGCTGATCCCGCCGCAGACAACGGTCTCACTCCGGACACCGCATCCGGAGCGTCCCGCTCTCGACTCGGTTGGATGCCCGTCGTGGTCGTCGGTGCAGTGGCGCTATTGCTCATTGCCTTTGCGACGGTGGCCGCGCTGAAGCCCGGTGGGTCGAACGACAATCAAGCGTGGGTCGACCAGGGCGCTTCGTCCGAGGTGACGAGGGCTGCGACCGAGGGTTTGACGGCGCTGTATCGCTACAACTACGAGACCATCGATGACGACCTGGCGAAGGCTCGCGATTACATGGGCCCGGAGCTGCAGGAGCAGACCAACCAGTTCTTGGATGCGATCAAGTCGGGCGCGCAGCAGACGCAGACAGCCACCGAGGTCGACATCATGGACATCGGTCTGACTCGGCTCGAAGACCAGAAAGCCGAGTTGCTCGCCAACATGAACGTCAGCTCCACGCGTGCGGGAGTTGCGTACGACAGCGCGATGTTCCCGATCGTCGTCAACATGGAGAACATCGACGGCCGCTGGGTGGTTTCGGCCACCGAGCTCAAATAGCAGATTGTGACATCGGCAACACGTATTGTGCAGTGTGCCAACAAAACCGACCGAGGGCTGGGTTTTGACACTGAATTTCCTTGTTCGCGCAGTTCCGGCTTCTGAGTGAACCCGTTAGTGCGGTTAACATCGCGCGTGCGTCCTGTATCGGGGCGAGCTCTGGTTGCGTGAGATCGCCTCCCGGGCACCTCGCGTGCCGGAGGCAGAAACGCGAGACGAACACGGAGTACTGATGACCGATACGACCATCGGACGGACTTCCTCCACGCACACATCCGGGCGGGCGGGCTACGCGGACAAGGTCAATCCCGAACTGTTCAGACTGCTGGGGGCAGTCGATCTGGACATCGAATACACCTCCGGCCGCGGCACCGAACTGTACGACGCCTCCGGCCGAACCCATCTCGATTTCGCAGGTGCCTACGGCGCGCTCCCGTTCGGGCACAACCCGTCGTGCGTGTGGCGCGCGATGGATGCCGTCCGTGACGGCGGGGAACCGGTCTTCGTGCAGCCGTCGGTTCTCTACCCGGCGGGCGAGCTCGCCAACCGGCTCGTTGAAATCGCGCCGCCCGGGTTGGCTCGAGTCACGTTCGTCAACAGCGGCGCCGAGGCGATAGAGGTTGCCATCAAGATCGCCAGGGCGGCGACGGGGCGGCTCGGAATATTGAGTACGCGCAACAGTTTTCACGGTAAGACCCTGGGGGCGCTGTCCGCTACCGGGAACCGCAAATACCAGGACGGATTCGGCGCGCCGATCGCGGGCTTCGACAGCATTGCGTTCGGCGCCAGCGATGCCCTCGAGGCGACGTTGGCGTCGCACCCCGGGAAGTACGCCGTCTTCGTCGTCGAACCGATTCAGGGTGAGGGCGGCGTCGTCACTCCGCCCGACGGCTACCTCACGCGTGTGCGCGAGATCTGCACCGCACACGGGGTTCTGCTTGCGGTCGATGAGGTGCAGACAGGGTTGGGCCGGACCGGTCGAGTCTTCGCGTGCGACCACGAGGGCGTCGTGCCGGATATTCTCGCCGTCGCCAAGGCCCTCGGCGGAGGCGTTCTGCCCAGCGGAGCGGTGCTGTGCAAGCCAGAATTGGTTGGGGAGAGTTTCGCGTTGCGCCACACGTCCACGTTCGCGGGCAACGCGCTGACGGCCCGCATCGGCATCGCGGTCGTCGACGAACTCACCGCCGACGGTAGCGCTTTGGTCACCCGGGTAGGTGAACTCGGCCGCTCGCTGACGCAGGACTTGGAGAGGCTGGCGGCGAAGTACCCGTCCGTGGTGACCGACGTCCGTGGCCGTGGTCTGCTGCTCGGCGTCGAATTGACCGATGACGTCAACTTCGTCGGCAGGCAGTCGTTGTTGGGTTCCATCGCGGATCAACAGAACATGGCCGTGATGATCTCCTCGTACCTTTCGCAGGTCGAGGGCATTCGTATCGCGCCCACGCTGTTCGGCGCGCGGGTGTTGCGGATCGAACCTCCGTTGACGGTGACCGATTCCGAATGCCGTCGCATGATTGCGGCACTCGATCGAGCGTTGGCTTTCGTGGCTGCGGGTGATCTGACGGGCGTGATCGGGCATCTCGTGGGCAGGGAGCCGTCAGCTGCGCCGGCATCGGTGTCCAACTTGGGACGTCGACTGCCTCATCCGCCGGCTGTCCCGGGCGATCGTCCCTTCGGGTTCGTCGCGCACCCGCTCGATCTCGATCAGTTCGCGCATTTCGACGATTCCCTGGTGGACTTCTCGCACGCGGAGCGGACCGAGCTGCTCGGTCGATTCGCCGGCGCCACATCGCTTCTCAGTCCCGCGCCGTTCTTGATTGGGAGCGGAAGGATCGTCTCCACGTCGGACGGCGCCGCCCGCGGCGAGCTGATCGGGCTGCCCTACACCTCGCGGGCGCTGCTGAAGCTACCGCGGGAGGTGGCGGTTGCTGCTGTCGCCGCGGCTGCTCAGTTGGCGTTCGATCGAGGCGCCGAGGTCGTCGGTCTCGGTGGGTATTCGTCGGTCGTCACGGCGAACGGCATCGCGCTGGGGGAGATGTCGGGTGTGTTGACCACAGGCAACGCCTTCACGGCTGCCGCGAGTATCCGAGCCGTTCGCCGGGTGTGCGCGGGGCGGGGACTGGATCTGTCGGACGTGCGGGTGACGGTGCTGGGGGCTGCGGGTGCGATCGGACGGACGATCGCCCGCGCCTTGGCGCCGGATGTCGCAACGGTGACACTGGTGGGGCGACCGGGCGAGCACGGCCGAATTGCGCCGAAGCTGTGGGCTGCAGCTCAGGAGATCGCGGATGCTGCGCGCGGCGGAACGGGTCGGCTGGCCGCCATGACGACCCAAGGTTCGGTCGACGACCTGGTGGCGTCGGGGCACCTCGAGTTCTTCGACGATCCAGCAGCGGGCGTTGCCAGGGCCGATGTGGTGATCGCGGCGACATCTGCTCCGCACTCGCTGATCGCCGCGGCCGACCTGAAGTCCGGTGCGATTGTGTGCGATGTGGCTCAGCCGCCCAACATTCCGCACGACGTCGCGAGAACGCGACCCGACGTGACGGTGTTCGACGGGGGCATCGTCCGCCTACCCGAAGGATCGGACTACGGCCTCGACGTCGGCCTCGCCGCAGGGACGACGTTCGCGTGCCTGGCGGAGACGATGCTGCTGGCGGTGTCTCGCGAATTCGAACTCCGCAGTATCGGAACGGCTCTCGACGACGCGCATGTCGAGAGGCTCGGCGAACTCGGCGACCGGTACGGCTTCGAGCTGATGGAAGCCGGCCGGACAGCGTTGTAATCGCAGCGGCCAATGTGAGCGGCGGGTCGTGGGCGGCGTATTCCGGCTACGACCCGCCCGGCACACAGGCGGGTGGTCGGTTCATCCGGTGCACCGTCGGACCCCTCCGCCCGATCGTGGCGGTACCCACTTCGACGAATCCCATCGTGGTCCAGAACGGGATGTTCCCGCTCTTGCAGATGCCGAAAGTCGTCCGCCGCTCGCGGTCAACCCGGTCAAAGATGGCCCGCGACAGTGTCGCGCCGACGCCCGACCGATGCAGCGATGGTTCGACGCCCAGATAGACCCACAGAACCGCGTCGTCACCGGGCGCTCCTGCGTCGAGCATTCGGTCCATCGCGATGCCGGCGCGGACTCCACTGCGCATGGCCCACAACAGATGTGGGCCGGCGACAATGGGCCGCCACCACTGGCGGGGCGGTGCGTCGTGGGGGTGCCACAGGCTGACGCCGACGATGGTGCCGTCGATGGTCGCAACCTCGGCGCCACCGGCCGGGAGATACCGATGCCGGATCAGCGCCGACATCATGCGCCGCTGCTTGACCGGTCTGCGTTCGTCGTCGGGGAAGAAATGCCCGCTGACGGGGTCGTCGGCCTGGAAGGCGCGAGCCATCAGCGACGCCATCTCCGGGATGTCCGCGCGGGTGGCGAATCTGATGTCAACCGGCATTCTGGTGATCCCTCTTCGGTTCGGACACGGGCTTTTCGGGATACAGCCACCAGTTCGCCTTGCCCATCGCCGCGACGAGAGCCGGGACGAGAAGCATGCGCACAACGGTCGCGTCGATGACGAGGCCGACGATGACGCCTATTCCGAGCAGTCGCATCATGGACAGTTCGGACAACGAGAACGCGGCGGTGACGGTGATCAACAGCAGTGCGGCGGCGGTGACGACGCGGCCGGTCTTGGCGGCACCGATGCGTACGGCCTCACGGGTATCAGCGCCGGCGTCGTGTGCTTCGCAGATGCGGGAAAGCAAAAAGATCTCGTAATCGGTGGACAGCCCGAACACGACCGCGACGACGAGGATGCTCATCGTCGCCTGAAGGGGGCCAGGGGTGATGCCGAGAAGGTCTGCGCCGTGGCCGTCGGCGAAGATCCAGGTGAGTACCCCGAATGTTGCGGCGAGGCTGACCATGGCCATCGCAATGGCCTTGACCGACAGCACCACCGATTTGAACGCCAGGGTGATGACGAGATACGTCGCGGCGATCATGATGGCGAACATCCACGGAAGCGTCCGATAAATGGATTCGAGGCCGTCCTGGCTCAGCGCGGTAGGCCCACCGAGGGAAATCGACGTTCCGGCGGGAGGCACGATGTCGCGAATGCCGTCGACGGTCGCAAGCGCCGCCTCCGTCCGGTCCGGTGATTCGAGAATCGCACGAACGACGGAGTAGTCGTCCGCCGAACCACCGGGAGCCGCGGCGGCAATGCCGTCGACTCGTCCGACATCGTCGGCTACCTGTTGCACCGCAACGGTATCGGGAACCCCGCCGTCGTCGGCCCTGACCATGATCGTCACGCCCGAGTTCGCGAGCGGGAAGTCGGAGAACAACGTATCCGTCGCGACGCGAGCGGGGGAGTCCTCCGGCAACCCCCTGTGGTCGAGGTCGCCGAGCGTGACCCCCAGGATGGGTGCGCTGAGCAGTACCAGCAACGCGAAGAGTGCGACCGCGATGGGGATGGGGCGCTTGGTCACCTTCGAGGCGATGGAGCCCCAGAACCGTTCTGCGCGGGCGTCTCCGCGGTCGATGGCTCCCCGACGCCAGCTGAGTGAATCGACGCGCGATCCGAGCAGCGTCAGCGCAGCGGGCAGCGCCGTGAGGGAGACGAAAGCCGCGGCGCCGACAGCCGCCATGCCGCCGAACCCGAGAGAGCGGATCATTGCCTGCGGGAAGATGAGCATGCCGACGAACCCGCACACCAGAAGCAAACCGGAGAAGGCGACCGTGCGCCCCGCCGTCGACATCGTGCGGCGCACGGCGTCCTGGGCTGAGGCACCCCTGCGTATCTCCTCACGAAAACGGGTCAGCACGAACAGGCTGTAGTCGACGGCCATGCCGAGGCTCACCAGCGTCGCGATGTTTGTTGCGAATACGCTCACTTCGGTGAAGGTGGTCAGAATGCGCATGACGGCGAGCGAGGCCAGAATCGCGAGGCCACCGATACACAGGGGAATTGCGGCGGCCGTCACGCCGCCGAAGATGACCAGAAGCAACACCATCAGAATTGGGAAAGTGATCAGTTCGGCCCGAATAAGATCGGCGCGCGCCTCGGTGTTGTAGGCATCGACGACCGCAGCGAACCCCCCGAACCGAACGTCGACTCCGTCGACGCTTCGCTCGTCACGAATGGTTCGATACGACTCCACCCGGGTGCCCTCGTCGCCGACCAACGTGAGGACGGCGATCACGGACCGCCCGTCGAACGACTGCAAGCCTTGCCTGAAGGCGGGTGGGACCGTCCAGTACGTGGTCGGCTCTCGGGCGAGCAGGGACCTGTCGATACCGGCGAGATTCTGTTCGACGGCGCCTCGGATGCTGTCGATCGAGCGATCGTCCCTCGGTGTGTAGACGATGGCGACGTCCGGGGATGTTCGACCGAACTGCGCGTCGACGGTGTCGTCGACGCGGGCGGCTTCGCTGTTCGGGTCCGCGTAACCGCCGAGGCTGAGGCCCTCGATCACTCCCACCCCCCAGACCCCGGCGACGAGGATCAGCGTGACGCAGCCGACGAGCACCCATCGGGCGTGCCGGACGATGCCATCTGTCCATCGTCCGAGCGCGGCGGTTCTGTCATCGTCGAAGCTGTCGGCCACGAGAAGGGTCCCGTCGGTAGGAGTGCGCAGAAGTCGAGGTGTTGTGCGGTCGGGCGGACGTGCCTGTCGAACGTGCTTGGCCCTTCGCGTCGAGACCATACACCGGCGCGAATGCGCCGTCGAGACTGCCGATTCGCGCGGAATGCGGCTACGATATCGCGGCGCGCTCGTCGGGTCGACAGAAGCGGATAATCATTGCCTCACTTACTGTTTCGACCGAACGCAATGGTCAACTATTCAACTTCATTGGACGGTCGGGAAGCAAATGAACGAGACATCGAGATCGACGACGCTGCGCTGTTTCGCCGACGCCGTACCTGCCACCGTCGTCACCAATACCGAGCTCTGCGCCGACCTCGATACCGATCCGGAGTGGATCGAGAAGCGTACGGGAATACTGACACGGTACTTCCTCGAACCCGGCAGAGCGGCATCAGATCTCGCGTTGGAGGCCGCCCAGCGCGTGCTCGACCGCAGTGCGGTGCCGGCAAGTGACATCGACGCAATCGTTCTGGCTACGGCCAATCCCGATCAGCCGTTTCCGTCTACCGCTCTCACCGTTGCACACGGACTCGGTGCGACGCGCGCGGTTCCCATCGACCTCACGCAAGGCGCCTGTGCGGGCGGACTTCTCGCGATGGAGGTGGCGTCGTCGATGATCGGTGAGCGCTACCGGAACATCGTGGCCGTTGCGTCCGAGGTCTTCTCGCGACAAACCGACCCGCAGGATCGAACGACGAGAATATTCTTCGGCGACGCCGCGGGTGCCGCGCTGGTGACCCGAGAGTTGGATCAGGACAGAGGGATACGCTCGGTCGTCCTGTCGTCCGAGCTCGACATGTCCGTCGGGATCCGCGGTGGAGGCTCCCGGCACCCGTTGAGCGAGGATTCGTTCGCACACGGCGATCACTACATCTACATGGACGGTCGACGGGTGTGGACTCTGGCCACCACGCTGCTACCCGATGTGATCCGGCGTGCGGTGTCCGAGGCAGGTATCTGTTTGACCGAGGTCGACCACGTCGTGGTTCATCAAGCAAACCGCAACATCGTTCACGACGTGATGGACACGTTGGGACTCGACCGCGCCCGCGCGCCCATCACCGTCGACCGCCTCGGCAACACCGGCGCCGCCAGTGTGTTCACCGCGCTGGCGCAGCTCGAACGGCAGGGGCGTCTACGAACCGGTGACAAGACGGTGATTGCCGCCATCGGCGCCGGCTTCGTCTGGGGCGCGATGGTGCTGATTCACTGACGGTGATCCGAGGTGCTCGAGCACTCGCGCCACCTCGGTCAAGCCGGTGTCGATCTGTTCGATGCTGTGCTCGCTGGAGAGGAACATCCGCAGTCGTTCTTCGCCCAGCGGCACCGACGGATAGGTGATCGCGTTCACGTTGATGCCGGCGTCGAGCAACGTGACGCCGGCGATCACCGCCCGGTGCGTGTCGCCGACGATGATCGGGAGGATCGCGGTTCCCTCGGCCAGTCCGGTGTTCAAACCGAGTGAATGCGCCGTCGCGAACGCATGCTGAGCGTTGCTGTGCAGTCGTGTGATTCGCTCCGGCTCGGCGTCCATGATGTCGAGGCCGGCGAGTGCGGCGGCGATGGACGCGGGTGCCGGTGCCGTGGCGAACATGCTGAGGCCTGGCGCCGAGTATTTGAACGCCCGGATCAGTTCACGCTTGCCCGCGAGGAACCCTCCGACGCTTCCCAGCGCCTTGGACATGGTGCCCATCCACACGTCCACGGCGTCGCCCGGCAGGTCGTAGAATTCGCGGATTCCGTGGCCGCGTCGGCCGAGCACGCCGATGGAGTGTGCCTCGTCGATCATCACGGCGCAGTCGTACTTGCGCGCTACCGCAATCAACTGCGGTAGCAGTGCGACGTCGCCGTCCATGCTGTAGTGGCTCTCCAGGATGACCATCGCTCGCTTGAAGCTGTTGCGGGACATCTTCAGAATCGCTTCGAGCGCCGCAGGGTCGTTGTGGCGGAACGTCACTCGTCGACATCCCGCCCACTCCGTCCCCGAGACGATGCTGCTGTGCGCCAGCGAATCGCACACCGCGACATCGCCCCGCCCCAACAGGTAGCCGACCGCTGCAGCATTGGTCAGGTACCCGCTCGTGGTGACGACCGCGTCGTCGACGTCGTAGAGCTGCGCGATGCGCGCCTCCATCTCGGCATACAGCGGGATCTGGCCGGAGACAATGCGGCTGGCCGAGACCGAGGTGCCGTAACAATCGATCGCGGCCTTCGCAGCGTCGGCCACCCTGGCGTCCGCGCTGAGACCGAGATAGTTGAAGCAGCCGAAATTGATCATGTCGCGGTCCATCTGCCGGATGACAGGTCCGCTCGTGCCTTCGTGCGGAAGGTAGAGCGGGTTGGGGACGCCCAGTTCCTCGAACATCCGGTCCACGCCGTCGAATTGTGCAACTGTCGCAACCACGTCGGGATGGTCGAGCAAGCCGCGACCCTCGGGCGGTGCACTGCCCGCCGCGACACCGACGGGTGTGTTCGGTGGTGGGCTGGGTTCGTTCATGTGGACCGTTGTATATCCGGAGCGAGAGAGCAGTCGTCGGGCAATCTCGCGGGCGTCCGTGGTCATAGAAAGTCGTTTCTTGTCGAATCGGACGTAGCGAGGGCCGGATCGGGATCGGTCGCGGAGGTCGTGGTGGTGATGCTGGTGGTGATGACATCGAGCACGATCGGGTCGGCCGGCGGGGGCGTGCGCGCGGGTTCGGCTGCGGCACTGTCCGCGCGGGCGGTGAGTCCCGC
>NZ_JBAWFH010000143.1:0-2829 GCF_049591685.1 Rhodococcus sp. (in: high G+C Gram-positive bacteria)
CGGTCGCGCTGCGACTCGTCGTTCTGGCCGACCGGCTGTACGATGCGGGCATCCCCGTGACGTCGTCCGGCGCGAAGCTCGACGAAATCTTCACCGAAGAGATGCTTGCGGGCGGCTACCGCAAGAAGTACCTGCGCGCAACGTCGCGTCTGCTCGCGCTGTCGCGCTTCGCGGCTGTCGGCTGACCACCCTCCGTTTCAGAGCGCGCGTTCGAGCACGAAATCGTCGTGCACTTCGCTCCCGACGGTGAACGTCTTGGTGCCCACCCGGGCGAAACCGTGCTTGGCGTAGAAGCGTTGCGCTCGTTCGTTTCGCTGATTGACCCCCAGCCACACGCCTGCACATCCGCTGTCCACAGCTGTGTCCAGGGCAGCCGTCATCAGTGCGGAGGCAACGCCTCCGCCGTGGTGTCCAGGTAGGACGTACAGCTTGGACAATTCCATCGTGGGCGAGTTCGACAGGATGCGTGCGATCTCGGGGTCGGCGGGTTCGCCGCGAATCAGCATCGCGTAGCCGACGATCGAGTCGTCCTCCCGCGCCGCGAGGATGGCCCGGTTCGGGTCGTCGAGGTATTCGCCGAAACGTTCGTGCGAAAGAACGTCGTTGACGAAGGCCTCGATGGACTCACGGGTCGACCCGGGCGGGCACGCGAGCGGAAACGTCACGGCAGCGACGTCGGCGAGTTGCTCCGTATCCCAGAGACCGGCGGGTCCGACGGTGACGCTCACAGCCGGTCCACCGTTTCCTTCGCCTCGCGAAGCGGCAGCCCTGTGCGCGCACGAAGAAGCGTGATCGCGGCGATCGTCCGGCCCTCGGTCTTGAGCGCTCGTAGTCTTGGAATGATGTCCTCCCATGCGTCCGTGTCCAGCCCGGTGGCGTCGGTGTAGGTGCCGGGGGAGGGCAGTGGGTTGCCGCGTTCCACCGAATCGACGGCTGCTTTCGCTTCCGTCAACGAACACCCGGTGCGCTCACGAAACAGCTTGATCGCGTTGATCTTCTTCCTGTCGCCGACGAGGCGGTGGATCTCGTCGCGCGCGGCGTCGTCGAGACCGATCAGACCGAGTCGTGTTGCCGCAGCAGTATTTCTGCGTGGACTCTTGCGGGCAAGGAGCCAGGCGATCAGTACGGCTATGTCGATGAGGACCAGTGCGACGATGAACCATCCCCAGGTGGGCATGAAACAAGTAGAACACTCGACCACGCGTCGGTGTCTACGCGGCACGCGATCTGGGTGCGAAGTCAATCGTCGGCGCGTGGAACGGGTTCGAACCCGAACAAAATCGACGCTGCATCGAGGGTGCGCGCGGCAACGCGGTGTTTCGCCGCGGACAGATCATGGGCGGCTCCGGCAACCTCGACGAACTGGGTCGCGGCAGGCACCATGTCGATCGCCGAACGGAGTTCGGTGGGCGAGCCGAACGGGTCCTTGTCACCGGACACGAAGAGGCTGGGCATCATGATGTCGGATAGGTGTGCCGTGCGCGCTTTCTCGGGCTTCTTCGGTGGATGCAGTGGGTACGACAGAAGAACCAGGCCTATGGCAACGTTCGAGTCCTCGGCGGCCAGCATCGATGCCTGACGACCCCCGTAGGAGTGGCCCCCGACGAAGAGGGGACCGGCGGTACTGGCCCGCAGAAAGTCGAGCGCCGCGCGAATGCTGTCTCTGTCGCCGGCAGCCTTCGACAGGTGCGGGGGACCGGTAGGTCTGGCGCGGCGGAACGCGAGATCGAACCGCAGAACCGTGATGCCGCGTGCCGCCCAGGTTTCGGCCATGTCGACGAGCAACGCCGCATCGGCGTTTCCCCCAGCGCCGTGCGTCAAAGCCAATGACGCGGTGGGTTCCCCGTCGGGAACATGGAGAACGCCGCGTACGTCGGCGCTGCCGATACTGCGGACCTCGGACGTGCTGTCACGCATCCGTTGCGGCAGGGTCCTTTACTTCTGTGTTAGCTGTCGACGGCGTGTCATCTTTCGGGTCGCCGCTGTTCGGGTCGCCGTTGTTCGGGTCGCCGTTGTTCGGGTCACCGACCTGGGCGCCGTCATTCATTTCTCCGTTGTCGTCGACCATGTCGGCGAACGCGGTCCCGGACACCATCCCCCCGGTACCGGGGAGGGTCACCGTCGGGCGGTTGCCCGGCTCGTACTTCTCCTCGAGGCCGGCGACTCGTTCCTCCGCCTGCTTCTGGGTTTCCTCGTCGACCTCGACTTCATTTACTTCGTTGACTTCGCTGCCGTTGCCGTCGATTTCCTCTTGGCGATCGTCCGCCATCGTGGCTTCCTTCCGTTCGGGGGTGTCCGTACAGAATGCACCTTTATGACGTGAATCACGACCGCTTCGACGGATACGGACTACAAACGCAAGAAAGCCCCGGCACGAATGCCGGGGCTTTCTTTTGGTGCGCGATACTGGGATTGAATTAGCTCACTGCGATACTGGCAACACGCCGACCGACCTGCGAAATATGGCTCTGACATGCACAATCGATGGCCAGTATCGCGGTGCAGTAATGGGCACGAATACGCACCGATATAGTCTGACGTGGTGCAAACGTGGTGCAAAACAGGCAGGGGTGAGCGGTAGTGGCCGGGGTCAAGGGCAGGACGCAACGCGGGTTCGGGCGGCTACGGCAGTTCCGCAGCGGTCGGTGGAAAGCCAGCTACACCGGGCCAGACGGGCGGCTGTACGACGCGCCCGCGACGTTCGCGGCCAAGATCGACGCCGAGGCGTGGTTAGTGGACCGCCGACGAGAAATCGACCGTGAGTTGTGGTCACCACCGACCGACGCCGCGACGGCCAAGGCCAAACCTGTTGCGTTCCGTGAGTACGCC
>NZ_JBAWFH010000144.1:0-2717 GCF_049591685.1 Rhodococcus sp. (in: high G+C Gram-positive bacteria)
GATGTGTCCACGACCGCACCGAGAAACGCGAGCACTGCATCGGCGACGCCAGCCGCCGAAACCGCCGTGGGGTCGACTCGGCTGCGGAGACGGAAGCCGTCGAGCATCGCGTTGACGGTCACGCCTAGGGTCCGGACGGTGAACGGTCTGCGCAACGTGGCATCGGCGTGCTCGAACAGTGCCTCGTACGCTGCCACGACCAATTCGTCTCGACGGCCGTAGTCCACCTTCAACGCCCGCTTACTGCCGAACGCCTGCGCCAGAACAGTTTTCACCGACAGGGCTTCGTCCACGAGTATTTCGAAGGTGTCCACTGCCAGCGAGACGACGGTGGGGTTCACTGCCTCGGCATGTGTCCGACGGCTCCGCCGCACCGAGTCCCGAACGGCGTCTGCGGTCGGCCACGTGGACTCGGTCAGACGCAAGACGAGGGCATCGACGTAGTCGGACTTGGTGGCGAACTTCCGAAAAAACGTCGCCTGTGACGCACCCGCACGGTGGACGACATCTTCGCTTCGCAACCCCCGGAGCAGCACCTCCTGTGGCTGTTCGACCAACGAAGAAATTCCGGCGTCGACGAATTGCGACGCCAATGCATCGTGCTCGGTCAATCTCTGCCCCTGCTCGTTCATTCGAATGAATCCATGCGGAAAAGCGAGATAACGCTGTGCCCGAAGCGGGATCGCCGCGACACGTAGCGAGAGTACTCACTGTCACTCGAGGGTAATGGCCATCGGTGCGCGGAGTGACCTGGGCGGACGAGTCCGCTTGCATTGGGGATCCAATGGTCGTACATCACCGAGATGTGCGGCGCCCAGAGTGAGGACCGCGCGTGACAGTCACAGATTCCCTCGGCACGGACACACCTCGGCCACGCCGCCCACGCCTTAGTGCACGAGAGGTCGAAGTTCTGCTGGCGTGGATCAAGTCGGACTCGAAATCGGCGGTGTCCGAGATGCTGTTCATCGCCCCCGGCACCGTGAACACGCATCTGAGCCGAATCCGGACCAAATACGATCAGGCAGGACGGACTGCCTCGACGAAGGCCGCACTTCTCGCGCGGGCCGTTCAGGACGGATTCATCGATCTTCACGAACTGTGACGTGCGACCCCGCTTTGGTGGATGGGCGCAATCCCTGAGGCGAGCTCTGCGTCGCGATCACATCTTCCGTCGCGCTCCCGAACTCAGACCTAGGCGTTGACGTTGTTGCCCGGGGTGTACGGAACCGTTCTCGCGTTCGTTGCGTCTGACCTGTAGGACCGGCTTCCGCGCCGGAGTAGGGGAGGACCAACGTGTGACGATTCCATCAGATTACCCACCGGTGCTGTACGTACCGTGTCTGGAGAAAGTCTCGGATCCGTCGGACGCTCGTGTGTTGCTCAACAGCACCCGTGACGGCAGGTCGTCTTTGCTGGTCTACTCGGCCCTCGATCGCCTGCACACGTGCATGGGTGTCAACCAACCGTGGATCGTGATTCCCACCAGCTACCTGTCATCGCTGCAGGAAGTGGCACCCTTCGAACTGGTGTTGCTCGACGTCGTGGTCCCGGAAGGGGCGCGCGCGTCGTGAGCATCGTCGTGGATCACGAGGAAGTACGCACGCAGGCTGGTGTTTTGAACGATGCTGCGATTCGGGTCGACGAGGTCGCTCCCTCGATACCCACCATCGTCGACGGGGGGATAGGGACCGCCGCGATACTCGGCATCCTGGCCAACTTTGTGACGTCCGCGGGTGAGCTGGTGATCGGCCTCGGCGGGATGAGCGGCGTGCTCAACGACTGTGCCGCCCGATACGCGGAGCAAGACATCGCAGCAGCGGACGAAATCAATGTCGCGGCGTGGTCGGAGTAGGTCATGAGCATCGATACCCACATAGACGGTGAGCCCGAATCCGTCCGTCAGGTTGCTCGGTGGCTGAGGGACAGCCTTGCTCCGGTCCTCGAGGAGTCGGCCAACAAGGTCTTCGCCGCGCGAAACAGGATCGACGGCGCGTGGGACGGGCCGGCCTCCCAAGTAGCAATTCCGAAGCTGAGCGCCGGCGCCGAGGGCGCGCTGAGAATGTCCGCGGCGGCACGAGATAATGCCCAGCAGATCGACGACTTCGCGGCCGGCCTGCAGAAAGCGCTCAACCTGATGGCCGACGCGCGCCGCGATGCGTCCGCGGCAGGGTTGTTCGTCGTCGGCGATGTTATCGAGGGAGCAGCATCGGGCAATCAGGCCGCCGCCTACGGTATTGCGCTGGACACCGCCGACACGGCACGAACCGTCGAACGCCAAGCGGCAGAGGCGCTGGCGGGAATCTGGACCAACCCGTACGTCGATTGGTTCTTCTATGCAACAGATTTGCTCGACGCCAGCGCCGCATCGGTCGTTGATGTACAGGTGTCGGCGTTGTCCGAAAAAGCGCAGTGGCTGAGATCGGAATCGAACAAGTTCATGGGACTCGCCAGAAATGCCCCGGAGGGGACTCCGGCGTCGGTCGTCTATCGCGACGTGGATTACGCACGTACCACCGCAGCACGCGCTGTGGACTTGACCGAGACTGCAAAGGAGCTCGGGTCGAAGGCAGAACGCGTAGGGCTCCGAGTAGGTGGTGGATTGGCTGTCGCTGGTGTCGCCTGGGACATCTACAACGGCAAGCCTACGGACCAGGCCATCGTGTCGGGCGGCGCCAGCTTCGCTGCCTCGGTTGCCGCGGGTGCGGCAATCGGAACTC
>NZ_JBAWFH010000145.1:0-24564 GCF_049591685.1 Rhodococcus sp. (in: high G+C Gram-positive bacteria)
GATCGGAGCCGGTATGGCCGGGTTGATCGGCTCACTCGTGCTCGGCGACGGCGGACTCGGCTACCCGATCGTCACCGCCGCGATACTCGTCGTCGCGGCGTGCGCGAACCCGTGGCGAACGACTACGTGGTGGCACGGGGCGGGCGCGGCTGCCGTTCTCGCGTTGAGCGCGGTCGCCGTCTTCAGGGCAGCAGACTGGCTGGTCACGCTGTCGGCCTGGCTCGCCGTGTTCGTTGCAGGCGCAGTGTTGTCGAGGTCCTGGACGTGGACGGGCACCGTGCTGGGTGCACTCGCGCCGGTTCTCGTGCCCTTCCGTGTCATACGGTGGACGACCCGTGGTTCGGCGCGAATGGACACGGGCAATGTGCGACCGGGCAGGATCGCGCTGGTAACAGCAGTGACGCTGGCCCTCCTGGCGGTATTCGCAGCGCTCTTCGCCGGGGCCGATCCGCAGTTCGAGAAGTTGCTCGACTCGGTGACCCCGCAGTGGGACCCGGCAATGGCGATCGGTGAGTTGTTCGTGTTCGCGTTCGTTGCCGGCGGGGCGCTTGCGGCGTCGTACCTGGCCGTCAACCCTCCGCGCTTCGACGGCGCGGCGCCGCGCCGCCGCGGGGCTCTGCACCTGTGGGAGTTGGCTGTTCCCCTGACCGCTCTGGTTCTTCTCTTCGGCGCCTTCGTGTTCGTGCAGATTCGCACGCTGTTCGGCGGGCAGCAGTACGTGCTCGTCACCGACGGTCTGACCAACGCAGAATACGCGCGTCAGGGCTTCTGGCAGTTGCTCGCGGTCACCGCACTCACGCTGCTCGTGATGGCCGTCGCGATCCGGAAGGCGCCGCGGGACTCGACGCGCGAACGCACCTGGCTGCGGTTCTTGCTCGGAACCCTGTGTCTGCTCTCCCTCGTGGTGGTGGCGTCGGCACTACATCGAATGTCGCTGTACGAGCAGCAGTACGGCTTCACGACGCTGCGACTGTTCGTCACGGCAGTCGAATTGTGGCTGGGTTCGGTGTTCGTTCTCGTCATGGCGACGGGAATTCGAATGTCCGGGAATTGGCTACCGCGTGCGGTGGGAGTGACTGCGGTGCTGGCGGTACTCGGGTTGGCAGTTATCGACCCGGATGCATACATCGCTCGGCACAACGTCGAGCGTTTCGCCGAGACAGGCAAAATCGATGCCGCATATCTTTCGCGGCTGTCCGAGGACGCAGCACCCGAACTCGACAAGCTTCCCGAGCCGACGAGGAGTTGTGCGATGGCCCGATACGAGGCGGTCGGCACGTGGACCGAATGGAACGTCGCAACCATGCGGGCCGATCACATCCTGCGGGACCATCCGATCGGAGCGTGCGCGTACAACCCGTGACGGGTTAGGGTGAACGAGGACCAACTCGGGCGGAGAGGAGCAACGGTGAAGTACCTCGGCCTCCTGTCGACCTACCTCGTTCTGCTCCTGATGCTCGCGACGCTTCCCGACTCGGCTGTTGCCGCTGTGGCCTTCGGCATCGTGCTCTCTGCGGTCGCGGTCACCGTCGTTGCGGTGACCGGCCGAAAAGCGTTGCTGCGCCGGGTTTTCGGCGTTGCCGATGTACGCGACCGCCAACAGCGTCGTCGCGGGTCCTACCGCCGCCAGGAACGGCCCGACGAGGCCGGTCGTCCACTGGCCCGTGCGCCCGGTCTCACGGCGGGGGCCATCTAGCACTCGCCTGCTCCAACATCCTCGTGTTCAGCCCACGCACGTTCTCCTGAACACGGGCACGGCCTCCTCTCTTTCGACCCCACATCTGCGATGCGGCGTTCAGCGCCCGCACTCCTCGAAAGAACTCCCCGTGCCGTTCCCTTCACACCGCAGGCTCTATCCGTCACTGTCGTCGCGTCTGTTCACGCTGGCCGCTGCGTTGGCTACGACGGCAATGCTTCTTCTCGTCGTCGTCGACCAACCCGGCGCCGACATGGCGATCGTCGGACTGGTCTTCGCAGTTCTCGTCGCATGGGGCGCCGCGCACGCGGGCGCGCTGGTCCGCATCTGCTCACAGCGTCCTCCGCCGCCGCACGAGGATCGACGATTACGCGGCGGATATCGTCGCCAGCACCGCCCGGACACACCCGGACGCCCAATGCCCAGAGCACCCGGATCGGTCGTCTGACCGGTCCTGCCCCGTCATCCGCGGGCCACTGCCGGTCGAGATGTCCATCGACCGATTTCTCTCAGTGAGGTGCATTTCATGCTCGATATCGTGTATTACCCCGTGTCCGGAATTCTGTGGAGCTGGCACACCGTATTCGGGGCCGCCCTTGGTCCCGACAGTGGAACAGCGTGGGCATTGGCCGTCGTCTTCCTCGTCTTCACCGTCCGTCTCGTGCTCGTCAAGCCCTTCGTCGCTCAGATCCGCAGCCAGATTGCAATGAAGAAGCTGCAGCCGCAGATTCAAGCGTTGCGGAAGAAGCATGCGGGCGATCGCGCCCGGCAGGTTGCCGAGTTGCGGACGCTCCGCGCGGAGCACGGTGGGGGTGCGCTGCTGGGCTGCCTACCGTTGCTGGCGCAGGCTCCCGTCTTCATCGGCCTACTGCACGTGCTGCGTTCGTTCGACCGGACGGGCACCGGGTTCGGTGGACTCGGCATGTCGGCGCAGGACAATGCGAACACGGCCAACTACTTCTTCGATGCGACCGACGTTCAGTCGTTCCTGGACGCACGGTTGTTCGGCGCTCCGATCTCGGCCGCGATCACCAGCGGAGCGGGCAGCTTCTCCTCGCTCGGCGGTGCGGTGTCCGTTGGGGCGACGTCGATGTGGGCGGTGGCCGCGGTGGCCGTTCCGCTCATGTTGCTCGCGTCCGTGGCCACCCACTTCAATTCACGCGCAGCGCTGGCTCGACAGGACCAGGCAGTGCAGAACGCGCCACAGACGGCGATCATGAACTCGATGATGCTGTGGGTGTTTCCCGTCGGCATTCTGGTCGGGGGCCCGTTCCTCCCCATCGCCGTGCTGCTGTATTGGGTGAGCAACAACATCTGGACCTACGCCCAGCAGCACCTCGTCTACCGACGGATCGACACAAAGAAAATCGACACAAAGAATATCGACAACGAGAATATCGACGCCGACGATGCCGCATCCGTACGGCCGCGCTCGGCCTCGGCGCCGGCTCCGGGAGCGAAACCGCGGCGTCGACGATGACGTTCTTTCGCTGTCGGAGGCGTCCGCTACGGTGCCCTACGTGTCTATCACTGTCTCCACGGTCAACGTCAACGGAATCCGAGCCGCAGCGCGCAAGGGAATGCTGCCGTGGTTGGAATCCACCGACGCCGATGTCGTCTGCCTACAGGAGACACGTGCCGCGGACGGTGAACTCTCCAAGGCGCTGGCCCCTGCCCTCGACGCGGGATGGTTGCTCGCATCGGCGGAGCCGGCGGTCAAGGGGCGCAACGGTGTAGCGATTCTGTCCCGTACGGCGCCCGCTGCCGTACGGGTCGGATTCGGCCATCCGGAGTTCGACGATTCCGGCCGCTACATCGAAGCAGACTTCGGCGAGGTCACCGTTGCGAGCCTGTACCTGCCGTCCGGGGAGGTGGGCACCGAACGGCAAGTGGAGAAGGAACGGTTCATGGTCACCTTCGCCGATTATCTGGCGTCGACGGCCACGTCGGCGGGCGCCGCAGGCCGGGACGTTGTGGTCTGTGGCGACTGGAACATCGCGCACACCGAACTCGACATCAAGGCGTGGAAGACCAATCGCAAGAACTCCGGCTTCCTACCGGAGGAGCGCGAATGGGTGTCCGCCCTGCTCGCGGACACGGCGCCGTGGACGGACGTCGTGCGCATGCTCCACCCCGACGTCGAGGGTCCGTACAGCTGGTGGTCGTACCGAGGCAAGGCCTTCGACAACGACGCCGGGTGGCGGATCGATTATCAGCTGGCCACCCGCGGGTTCGCGGAACGGGCCAAGGAAGCCGTCACCGAGCGTGCCGACGCATACGACCAGCGTTGGTCGGATCACGCGCCCGTCACGGTGCGTTACCGCTAGCACCTGAGAAAAACCTGGTTGTCCGCCCGTGAAAAGATCATGACCATGTCTGCTCCCGCACCCACCGAGACACCTGCAGCGCCCCGGCAACGGGTGCTGTCCGGCATTCAGCCGACCGGAGATTCGTTCCACCTCGGCAATTACCTCGGTGCCGTCAGACAGTGGGTTGCCCTGCAGGACGATTACGATGCGTTCTACTTCATCCCCGATCTGCACGCCATCACGGTGCCGCAGGATCCGAAAGCGCTGCGGCACCGCACGCGCATCGCGGCTGCACAGTTGCTCGCCGTGGGTATCGACCCGACGCGGTCCACCCTGTTCGTGCAGAGTCAGGTGCCGGAGCACGCGCAGCTCGCATGGGTTCTCAACTGCATCACCGGGTTCGGCGAGGCGGGCCGGATGACGCAGTTCAAGGACAAGTCGGCCAAGCAGGGGCGCGACCAGACGACGGTCGGCCTGTTCACCTATCCGGTTCTGCAGGCTGCCGACATCCTGCTGTATCGGCCCAATCTCGTTCCGGTGGGCGAGGATCAGCGTCAGCACCTCGAACTGACGCGGGATCTGGCGCAGCGGTTCAACACTCGGTTCAAGAAGACCTTCGTGGTGCCGGATGCTCACATCATCAAGGGCACGGCCAAGATCTTCGACCTTCAGGAACCGACGTCGAAGATGAGCAAGTCCGGCTCCAATCCGGCAGGCATCGTCAACCTGCTCGACGACCCGAAGGTGACCGCCAAGAAGCTGCGTTCGGCGGTCACCGACAACGAACGCGACATCGTGTTCGACCCCACCGCCAAGCCCGGCGTCAGCAACCTGCTCGTCATCCAGTCGGCTCTGTCGGGCACATCGATCGATACCCTCGTTGCCGGATACGCAGGCAAGGGCTACGGCGACCTCAAGTCCGACACCGCCGACGTACTCACCGAATTCGTCACCCCGCTCAAGGCCGCCGTCGACGGCTTCATGTCCGACGTCGCCGAACTGGACCGGATACTCGCAGACGGCGCAGACCGTGCACGGGCGGTAGCGTCACAGACGTTGGCGCAGGTGTACGACCGAGTTGGGTTCCTGACGCCCCACTCCTGATTCCGGGACCATATCGTCGAGGATTGCGAAATCCGCTCGGAATCCGGCATCGAAAGCTCGACCGAGAGGGTGATTGACGTTCCCGATTTCAAGGCGATGCTGCAAGAGCGCCGAGCGAAATGGCCGTGGTTCGACCACACGGTACGAGCTGCCCAGCGCTACCAGGCGCAGAAGGGCAATTACTACGCCGCGGGAATGACCTACTTCAGCGTCTTGGCGCTGTTCCCGCTGCTGATGGTGGGATTCGCTGCCGCCGGGTTCGTACTCGCCGGAAGGCCCGAATGGCTCGACGAGATTCGCGAGCAGATCTCGTCGAACATCCCCGGGAGCCTGGGCGAGACCGTCAATTCCCTCGTCGACACCGCGGTCGAATCGCGTACCAGCGTCGGCATCCTCGGTTTGCTCGGTGCGCTCTACGCAGGCCTCGGTTGGATGGCGAACCTGCGTGCAGCGTTGACCGCGATGTGGGAGTCAGTGCACGAGGACGGTAGTTTCCTCGGCACCAAGCTCGGCGACCTCGTGGCTCTTGTAGGGCTCGGCCTGGCACTGGGGCTGTCTCTGGGGTTGTCCGCGTTGAACGGCGCCTCGGTCATGGAAAGTGTGCTCGAGCTGCTCGGCTTGGAAAAAGCGCCCGGGGTGGGCGTTCTGTTGCGGGTGGTGTCGGTCGCGGTTGCGCTCGTCGCCACCTGGGTGGTGTTCATTTGGGTGATCGCCCGCCTTCCACGCGAGCCTGTCGCGTTCCGCAGCGCGCTGAAAGGCGCATTCATCGCGGCGGTGGGCTTCGAAGTGTTCAAGCAAATCGCTGCCGTCTACCTTGCTTCGGTCACCACCGGCCCTGCCGGGGTGGTGTTCGGCCCCATCATCGGTCTGCTCGTCTTCGTGTTCACCACATCGCGTTTTCTTCTGTTCGCAACGGCGTTTGCCGCAACTGCTCAGGAAAGCCTGGCATTGGCTTTCGTGCGACCTCCGGACCCCGCCGTCATCACCACCCGCGTCGAAATCACCGAGGGGCCGTCCGTCAGGGGCGGTATCGCTCTCGTCGGCGCGGGCGCGCTCGCAGCAGCGGGGTTGGGCTTTCTCGGCCGTCGCCGGAAACGCTGAACTACGCCCGCAACCCTCAGCGTCGCCTGTTCAATTGCCGTGCCCCCAGCAGCAGTCCGAGGACGACGAGAGCGCCGATGATGCCGATGCCCACGCGAACCGCGGTGTCGCCGCCTGCCTCCAGCGAGGATTGTCGCTCGCTCGACCCCGTGAAGGTCCCGACGTCGCCGGCCGGGGGTGAAGCAGTCGTCGGCGCTGCAGTTCTCGTGCTCGTGACGATTCCGACCGAATCGGGTGCGGCGAGCGTACCCACCGAAGTGTCGGGCGCCGACGCGAATCCGTAGTCCAGCAGCCGAGCCGCCTGCTCCCACGGACGGATGGGCAGCACGTCACCCTTCATGAGCGTCACCGACAGGCGTCGGCCCGCTCGTTCGGCCCCGCCCACGAAGGTCTGTCGCGCATCATCGGTGTATCCGGTTTTACCCCCGAGCGCGCCGTCGTAGTTGTACAGCAGCAGGTTGTCGTTCGACAGGGCGAAGCCCGGCCGGTCCACATCGCCGGGCACTGCGGGATCTCGCGGGAACCCGGGGAAGGGAACCGACTCGGTGGCGATGAGTCGCGCGAACGTGGGGTTCCGCATCGCCGCTCGAAAGAACAGCGCCATGTCATATGCCGAACTGGACATTCCGGGGCCGTCGAGACCCGAAGGGGTGGCGGTTCGAGTATCCAGGGCGCCCAGATCCTGCGCCTTGGCGTTCATTTTCTCGACCGTCGTCTCGTCACCGCCGAGCTGCGTGGCAAGTGCGTGGGCGGCGTCGTTTCCCGACGCCATGACCAAACCCTGCAGAAGCTGAAAATTGCTGTAAACTCCACCCTTTCCTATCCCCACTGCGCTGCCCTCGACGTCCGCATCGTCCGCGGTGCCGACGACGACGGTGTCCGGGTTCAGCTCCTCGATGGCGACGAGCGCGAGCAGAATCTTGATGGTGCTGGCGGGTCGATACCGGCCGTGCGGGTCCTTGGCCGCGATGACCTCGCCGGTATCGAGGTCGGACAGTACCCACCCGGTGGCCGAAATGTCTGCGGGTACCGGCGGCGCCCCGTCCGCAATGACGACACCGCAGCGACCGAGCAGTTCGCCTCCCACCGCCTCGGCGGGAACCGGAAGCGGCGAAGGCGTCGTTTCACCGGGCGCGGGTACCTCTGACAGATCGATCGCCGGTGGCGGTGTCGCAGCGAACGGGCAGTCATCGGTGTTCGGAGTGGTGAACGGTGTGGTGGTCACGGTCGACGGCTCGTCCGGTTGCGCAGACGCGGGCGCGGCCGCGCCGAACAGCACGGCAGTCGTGGCGAGGGCAGCCGTCACCCGCAGGATCGTTCTCATCGCGAATCACCCTAGGGGGTTCGGCCGGCTCTGCCGGGCCGACCCACCGGAGTGCGCGACAAGGACCGAACATGTGCGGACATCTTCACTTCCGGTCAAGAACAGCGCTCGTCTACACTTCCGTTCAAGCCGCGTGCGGTGGCAGCCTGGTAAGAGTTATAGGCGGGACGAAATACGGAGGGGCACCATGATCGCGTCGAATGCACCCTCGGGCGGGGTGCGTGCGTCTTCGCGCACAGGGAAGCCGTCAGCGGGGAGTTCTTCGGTCCCCAGCCAGCTTTCGGTGGAGCTCGATCGTGGAAGCCCCCTACCCCTGTATTTTCAGCTCGCCCAAACCATCGAATCGGCAATCCTGAGCGGTCAACTCGCACCGGGGGATCGTTTCGAGAACGAACTGGCGCTGGCCAAACGCCTCAACCTCTCTCGGCCGACCACTCGCCGCGCCATTCAGGAGCTTGTGGACAAGGGACTTCTGGTCCGCAAGCGGGGCGTCGGTACCCAGGTCGTCCAAAGCCCCGTGCACCGTCCCGTCGAATTGACTTCCCTGTTCGACGACCTCGCTCGAGCCGGTCAGAACCCGTCCACGAAGTTGCTCGAATACCAGATCGGTATCCCCTCGGACGATGTCGCCCGCGAGCTGAACCTCGTCGACGACACCGAAGTGGTGACCATTCGCAGGCTGCGCAGTACCAACGGCGAACCACTGGCTCTGATGACGAACCACCTCCCGTCGTCCATCGCGCCCGATCCGGACGAACTCGAATCCCAGGGGCTGTATCAGTCGCTACGCACCCGTGGCGTGCACATCCGGCTCGCTCGGCAACGCATCGGCGCCCGAGCCGCCGACCGAGAAGAAGCGCTGCTGCTGGACGAGAAGGTCAAGGCGCCGTTGCTCACCATGCACCGCACCGCATTCGACGATTCGGGGAGTGTCGTCGAATTCGGTTCGCACGCCTACCGCGGGTCGCGCTACTACTTCGACACCACCGTCGTCGATCGCTGACGCTCACTACCGCTGCGGCCCAACACCACTGACGTATCGCCGATGGGTCAGCGCGTCGACATACCCGCTGCGCGGTAAGCCGACATACCCGCTGCGCGGTACGCGTTGTCGATCATCGACATGTTGGCGACCGCGTCGTCGCAGCCGATGGGAAGTGGCGTGCCGTTCGACACGTGATCGGCGAGGGCCTCGAGCTGGTACGTGTACGACGATCGCTTGCCGAGGTGTTCGACGGTGGTCGATCGAGTGTGCACGGTGATCCGGTCGTCGTCCTGTGGCTTGATGAAATTGTGTGCGAACGCGTTTCCCTCGGTGCCGATGATGTTCAGGGTGAACAGGTAGTCGGGGTCGATCATCGAGCACTTGACGGATCCTGTTGCACCCGAGGGGAATTCGATGTCGACGTCCATCGACTCGTCCACACCCGCGGTGCGCTGGACGGCCCGGGCCGCAGCGACGACCGGCGAGCCGCCGGCGTACTTGCCGAACAGTCGCTCGGCGTGAACGCCGTAGCAGCCGAGATCCATCATCGCTCCGCCGGCGAGGTCGAGCGACCACCGCAGGTCGCCTGGCGACGGTGCTGGCATCCGCATCTCGACGTCCACGTGTCGTAGGTCGCCGAGGATACCCTCCTCGAGCAGCTGCTGGAGGCGTCGAGTAACCGGATGGAACAGGTAGTGGAACCCTTCCATGACAGTGACTTTCGATGCACCGGAGACGGCGTTGGAGTTGGCGTCGGAGACGGCGTTGGAGTTGGCGTCGGAGACGGCGTTGGAGTTGGCGTCGGAGACGGCGTCGGCCACGGTGACCGCTTCGGCTCGATCCCGCGCGAAGGGCTTCTCGGTGAGCACATGCTTTCCCGCTCGGACCGCTGCTAGATTCCACGGAGCGTGCAGGGAGTTGGCCAGCGGGTTGTACACGACATTCACTTCGGGGTCGGAGATCACCGCATCGTACGAGTCCAGAACCCGCTCCACACGGTGCTTTTCGGCGAAGACCTGCGCCCGACTTCGATCACGGGCCGCGCAGGCGACGAGACGGTGCCCGAGAATGCGGGCGGGTTCGACGATTGCGGACTCGGCTATGCGCGACGCTCCGAGAACGCCGATCCGGAGTGCGGTCATGCGAGTGACGATACCCTCGCGTCGACGACACCACGGAGGTACTGCACGCTAGCGATGACGTCCGTGACGGGTCCGGCGTCCGTGGGCTCGGCAGCGAGAATGGTGTCCTGCTCGAGGACGAACCAGCCGTCGAATCCGGCGTCGAGCAAGCAATTCACCACTGCCCCGATGTGTGCGTCGCCGGTGCCTAGCGGGGTGTACATGCCCAGCGCGACGGCTTCGGTGTAGGTCAGATCGCCGGATTGGACTCGGGCTGCCATGGCTGCGTCGACGTCCTTGAGATGGACATGGGTTATTCGGTCGGCGTACGCCTCGACGAGTTCCAGAGGGTCGGTGCCGCCGATGAGAAGGTGGCCGGTATCGAGGCACAGGGGGATGGAGGAACCGTTCAGCACGCGGTGAACCTCGTCGCGGTGTTCGATCATCGTCCCGACGTGGGGATGCAGTACCGCGCGGATTCCGCGTTCGGCTGCCGCTGCCTGTAACCGGTCGAGGTTGCCGAGCAGCGTCGTCCACTGTTCATCGCTCAAAACGGGACGCGAGTCGTACCCGTTGCTGCCGGTGACCGCGGCAAGCACGATGACCTCGCCGCGCGAGGCGACGAAGGCGTCGAGCAGCGGCGCAATTCCGGGAACCGGATCATGGTCGGCGTCGTGCAGCAGTACCGGTGCGAAACCGCCGACCGACGTCAGGCCGACGCCGGCGAGTGTTGCTGCCAGTTCGGTGGGATCGGTCGGGAGAAAGCCCTCGGGTCCCACTTCGGTCGCTGTCAGTCCGGCATCGCGCATCTCGGTGAGGACTCGTTCGGGGGAGATCTGGTATCCCCAACCCGGAACCTCGCAGACCCCCCACGAGATGGGTGCTCCGGCAATGCGAATCCCGTTTGCGGGCAGTGTTTTTGCCGTCGTGATCACAGTCGTACCTCGTCGATTCGCACCGGGCGGTGCTGTTGCAGGGACAGGGTTGCGGCTTCGGCCACGTAGGCCACTTCGAGTGCGTCGCGGACTGTGCAGGGCGATGCGCTGCGTCCTTCGACGACGTCGACGAAGGCTGCGAGTTCCGCGCGGTAGGCAGGGGCGAATCGATCCATGAAGAAGCTGTGCGGGGTATCGGCCGGGAACCTCGAATCCACCTCGAGGTTGCGCACCGGGAGTTGCTCGTCCCATCCCGCCACGACGGCGTCGTTCGAGCCGTGGACCTCGAGGCGGCAGTCGTACCCGCGTGCGTTGTAGCGGGTGTTCGACACGACGCCGATGGTGCCGTTCACGAACGTCATGGTGGTGGTGGCGGTGTCGACGTCACCGGCCGCTGTGAACGCGGGGTCACCCTGGTTGGATCCTGCCGCGTACACCTCGGCGACCTCGGCGCCGACGACCCAGCGGACGATGTCGAAATCGTGAACGCTGCAGTCGCGGAAGATCCCCCCGGACACGGCAATGTACTCGAATGGTGGGGGAGCAGGATCGAGGGTTGTCGAACGCACGGTGTGCAGCCAGCCGAGTTCGCCCGCCGCGGCGGCTGCTCTGGCGGCCGAGAAAGCGGGAGCGAAACGGCGGTTGTAGCCGACCTGGACTTGGGCGGTCGACGCTTCGACGGCCTCCACCAGCGCGAGACTCGCGCCGGGGGTCGCAGCGATCGGCTTCTCGCAGAAGACCGGTATCCCGGCGTCGACGCACGCGAGTACGAGTGAGCTGTGGGCGGGTGTCGCGGCGGCCACGACCACGCCGTCGACGCCGGCCGCGAGCATCGTGGCGACGCTGTCGACCGGTTTCGCTCCGAAGCGAGCGGCCATCGCCTGGGTGAGCGCCGGGCGTTCATCGGTGATCACGAGTCCGTCGATGCCGGGAAGTGCGCTCAGCGTTTCGGTGTGCACCGCGCCGATGCGGCCGAGGCCGATGACGCCGACGGTTACGCCCATGGGTCGATTTCCTTACGAGAAGAAGAAGTGAGACCACTCGAGTCTGACCGGGTACTGCCGTACTATCAACCGTCAGGAGCCGTCAAAAACACCTCAGAACGGACACTGGTGACACACCGCTACAAAGTGCGCGAGATAGCGCAGCAGGCCGGTCTGAGCGAGGCGACCGTGGACCGTGTCCTTCACGAGCGACCCGGCGTGCGTGAGAACACGAGAGCCGAAGTGCAGCAAGCGATCGCGGACCTCGACAAGCAGCGTTCGCAATTGCGGCTGAGCGGTCGGAAGTTCCTGTTCGACGTCGTCATGCAGACGCCGGCGCGGTTCTCGGCCGAGTTCAGGTCGGCCCTGGAGGCGGAGCTGCCGATGCTCTCTCCGGCGGCGGTGCGTTGCCGATTTCATTTCAGGGAGACCGAATCGGTCCGCGACCTGGTCGAGACGCTGGGGAGGATCACCGCGAAGGGTTCGCACGGCGTCATCGTCAAGGCCCCCGACGACCCGGACGTAGTCGCGGCCATCGACCGACTGGACGGCATCGGGGTCCCCGTGGTGACGTATGTGACGGACGTGCCGGCAAGCGCGCGACTGGACTACGTCGGCATCGACAATCGAGCAGCGGGTGCGACCGCAGCGTTTCTGGTGGACAGCTGGTTGGCCGAGCGCGACGCGTCCGTCCTGATCTTGCTGACCAGCAACATCTTTCGCAACGAAGAGGAGCGAGAGATGGGCTTTCGCACCACCCTGCGTTCACTGGGCGCCGAGCGGGGCGAGCCGTCCGGCAGACGCGTCGTGGACATCACTGACAGCGAGGGGCTCGACCACACCGTCGAGCAGCGCGTCCGGTCGGCGCTCGCCGAGTACTCCGACATCGAAGCCGTGTATTCGATCGGTGGCGGAAACACCGGCGCGGTGCGAGCTTTCGAGCGTACTGGCCGTAAGTGCAGGGTGTTCGTCGGTCATGATCTCGACGGCGACAATCGGCCGTTGCTGCGGTCGGGTGCACTGTCCGCGGTGCTGCATCACGATCTACGTGCCGACGCGCGGGTGGCGTGCCGGCTGTTGATGCAGGCGGGCGGCGGCCTCGACGGCGTCGTCAACGAGCCGTCACGAGTCCAGATCCTCACGAGGTTCAATACGCCCCTGACGCTTCGCTAGTATCCGGCGATCATCAAAATGTGAGACAACGCGTGGGGCGAGTTCGTTCCCTTCCGGGGCTACGACGTCGAGGTCAGGAGGGTGATCTGCTCGACGGAAGCGATCGAGTCCGTCAACGCCCGATACAGGCGTGCTGTGCGTGCTCGTGGGCACTTACCGACCTGGTAGGCGGCGCTCGAGTGCTTGTATCTGGCGACTCGGGCGCTGGACCCCACAGGGAAAGGCAAGGCTCGGATCAAACGTTACTCAGCCGGCCCGCAGTGTGGTGACAAGCATCGTTGCGGAAACGATGACGATCAGTGAGCAGAATGACCGGCGGAGGGCGTGTTCGGACAGAAGCATTCCGTACTTCGAAGCGATTTTGGCGGTAGTCATAGTGGTGATTGCGAAAGCCGCGGTAATTACCCAGTCGAGTGAGACTGTGGTCAGTTGGGCGGCCAATCCGGTGGTGGAGTTGATGAAGATGACTACCAGTGAAGTTCCCACTGCGAGCTGCATCGGCAGGCCAAGAAAAAGAGTCAAAATGGGGACGATGAGAAATCCTCCGCCTACGCCGAACAACCCGGTCAGGGTGCCGACCACTGCACCTGCTGCCACAATGCGTAGATACCGTAAGGATCTGTGTATGGACCTCGCTCTGGAACCGATTTTCGGGGCTGGTTTTTTCAGCAGCACAACCGCTGCGCTGAGCATGATGCCTACCAGCCCGAAAACCAAGATTGTCTCATCCAATCGATGGCTGAGCGTCGTGCCCAGCATGGTGAAGGGAACACCGATCAGAGTCATCATCAATGCCGTCGACCACTGGACTCCGGATCGCAATCGAGGCAGCGCAGCGGTGAGGGAGGCTGCGAGAACGACTACAAGGGCCGTCGTGATGGCCTCTCGCAAGGGTAGACCTGCACCGAGGGTAAGCGCGGGTATGGCAATGATCGACCCCCCAGCACCGAGCATGCCCAGTAGTAGGCCGATGAGCACACCTGCAGCCAATGTTATTGGTAGGGCCACGTGCCGTCAGCCTTTCGCGTCGGAGGCAGCTACTGTTCGACGCAGGATGTCTGCGCAGACCAGGCCGTGAACCCTCCGCGGAGCTCTGTGACCGTGCGATTGCCATGTCGGCGGAGGTAGCTGGCGGCAACACTCGAGCGCCACCCACCGGCGCAGTAAACGATCAAGCTTGTGTCGGCGGGAAGCTCGGAGCGACGCGCGGCGAGTTGCGGCAATGGGATATGGAGAGAACCGGGTATGGCGCCATTTTCGCGCTCGCCGGCACTGCGGATGTCGACCACCGTAACGTCGTCGCGGGATGCTTGTATGTCGGTGGGGGTGACGCGTTCGGCGATACACAGTAGCCAGGCCAGTTCGGGTGCAAAGCCGTAGGACAGGTCATGATGGCCGGTCACGACATCGAATCCGATACGGCCCAATCGGATTGCCGCCTCGCGGCCTCTTCCGTCTACCGTCAAGATCACGACTGGTGCATGGTGTGGGACAAGCATGCCGGTGGTTTCGGCAAAGCGTCCGTCGAGGCCGATGTTGATGGACCCCGCGATGTGTCTGTCGGCGAACGCGTCCGGGTCTCGAGTGTCGATCACATACGTGCCCGGTGTACGTGCCGCGATCGACAAGTGCTCCGGATCGAGTTCGGGTAGCGGTGCGGCTTGGTCGAAGACTTTATGGGAGCGTCGGTTCAGCTCGGCGTCGACGGCGAAGTACGCCGGGACCGGAGGCTGGCCTACCGTCAACAGTGAAACGAAGGCGGTTTCGCTCATCGGCTGTGCCGCGTAGTTATCGCGGCGTTGTTCACCGACGGTCGAGGACAATTCGGACGACAAATTTTTCCCGCACGACGAACCTGCTCCATGGGCGGGTAGGACGCGAGTGGAGTCGGGAAGTGTCAAAAGTTTGTGCAAAGAATGAAATTGGGCGCGGGCCAAGCTCTCGGTGTCTACATCCGCGGCGGAAGCCAGGTCGGGGCGCCCCACGTCGCCGATGAACAAAGCGTCCCCGGTGCACACCGCGTACGGCGCGCTATCGGGGGTCTCACGGACAACGATGCTGATCGATTCCCATGTATGCCCTGGGGTTTCGAGAACTTCGATGTCGAGTTGTCCGAGCCGGACGCGGTCCCCGTTTGCCAGTCGGCGGATCGGATAGTCGATCTCGGCGCGCTCGCCGAACCCGATCCAGGCACCGGTCTCTGTAGCGAGTTCGATGTTGCCTGCGACGAAGTCGGCGTGTACATGGGTATTGATGACGCCGACGATTGTTATGCCAGCGGCACGTGCGTCGTCAAGGTAGCCATTGACGTCCCTTTGCGGATCGATCACCACGGCTTGTGCGCTGTCTTCATCTCCAACGAGATAGGATGCGTGCGAAAGGCATTCGAGATAGTACTGGTGCAGGATCATGAGTTTCCAGCCCTTTCTGTGGGCTGTTCGCTGTCGACCCAGGCCTTGGTGCCGCCGACCACGGATACAGCGTCGCGACCTGCGGCTGCAATTATCCGCGCGGCTTTCAGGCTTCGATTGCCGGAAGCGCAGATGAGGTATACCGGGTCGGGTCCGCCGATCTGGTCGAGCCGACTCGACAGTTCGTCGAGCGGAATGTGTTGAGCGTGGGGTACGTGCCCGGCGGCAAATTCGTATTCCTCACGAACGTCGACGACGGTCAGGCCTTCTTTATTGAGTGCGATGAACGTGGTGATGTTCACTTCGGCGGGAGTGTCCGGGGTTTCTGGCGTCATGGAAGTGGCGTGTCCTCAAGCTGCGTGAGAGGTGGTCGCGGTCAACGAAGCGAGCAGGGAGGCGCGCAAGTCGTAGAAGCGAGGGTCTTTGTTGAGTTCATCTTGCGACCGGGGGCGAGCGAACCCAACAGGGACGTCGTCTTGGATGGTGGCTTCGGGACCGTGACTCATGACCAGGATGCGGTCGGACAGCACGATCGCCTCGTCGACGTCGTGGGTGACCATGACCACGGTTCGGCGCTCGCTTTCCCAGAGATGAAGCAACTCGTTTTGAAGTTCGACCCGGGTGAGTGCGTCGAGTGCGCCGAACGGTTCGTCGAGGAGAAGCACCTTCGGCTGCAGGGCAAAGGCGCGGGCTATCCCGACGCGCTGCTGCATACCGCCGGAGAGTTCACCGGGACGACGGTCTTTGGCGTGTCCGAGTTTGACGGTATCGAGATAGTGATCTGCTAGATCCTCGCGTTCGCTCTTGGCCAGATTGGGTCGAGCGCAGTTCAAGCCGAACAATACGTTTTCGCGGGCGGTCATCCAGGGCAGCAGGACGTGCTGCTGGAAGACGACACCGCGGTCGTGGCCGGGGCCCGTAATGGGTCGGTGGTCGAGCCAAATGGTTCCCTCGTCCGGTTCGGTGAGCCCAGCGATCATGCTCAACACCGTGGACTTTCCGCACCCGGATGGACCGAGGAGGGAAACGAATTGGCCTTCTTCGACCGCGATATCGGTATTGCCCACGATTGGGTTCCAACCGCTCCTGTGGTGGTAGCCCTTGGTGATCTTCTCGAGGTGAAGAAACTTCGGGTTCGGCAGGCGACGGGCGAGGTCGGTGTCAGGCATGGGGTACCAACTTCTGGAGGGCGGTCACTGCACGGTCGAGGATCAGACCGACAACACCGATGAGCAGGATGGCGACGATGATGCTGGGAATGTTCAACTTGTTCCACTCGTTCCACACGAAGTAGCCCATTCCCCTTCCGCCGACCAACATTTCGGCTGCGATGATCACCAGCCACGCGGTGGACAAGGACATACGCAGCCCGGTGATCATCGTCGGTAGAGCAGAGGGCAGCACAATCTTGCGGATGACGGTCACTTGCCGAGCCTCGACAGTGCGTGCGAGGTCGAGATAGAGAGGGTTGACACTGCGGACGCCGTCGATGGTGTTGAGCAGGATGGGCCAGAGCGCGGACATGAAGATGACGAACAGGGCAGTGGCCTCGGCGTCGCGGAGCAATGCGAGCCCCAGCGGCAACCAGGCCAAGGGGGAGACCGGTCGAAGAATTTGCACGAACGGATCCACTGCCCACCGCAGGGACGTACTCGTTCCGAGTAGTAGTCCCAACGGAATGGCCATGGCGGCAGCAAGTCCGAACCCAATCAGCACTCGCTGGAGGCTTGCGAGAAGATGCCAGAAGACTCCGACGCTGTTGGGGCCGGCAACGTAGAACGGGTCACCGAGAATCTCGACCATCCGCCGCCACGTTGCTGCCGGAGTAGGGGCGAGCCCGGATGCTGCCTGGCCTGCGGTGACCACGTGCCACAGTCCCACGAATACGACGCTGATCACCAAGAACAGAAGGACTGCCTGCACAGCAGTTTTCGATCGGTCCTTCTTTGGTGGCTTCGGCAATGCCTTGGCCCGCGGTGCGGATCGGGCAGTAGCGTCCTTCGCCGGATCATGCGGGGAATTCGAGTTTTCCACGGTTGTTGGTTCGATCGACGAGGTACTCATGCTTTCACCTGCGCGGCTGTCCAGGGCGCGGGATCGGACGGATCGAATACGGACCCCATGATGATTTCGGGGCCTCGCGGCTGGGGCGTCACACCGAGATCGGTGAGCGCCGTCGCGGCGGCTTGGGTATCGAATACCGGCCGGATTGCCTTGGAATACGATTCCGCGGTGGTGTACGTGTCGGTGGGAACGAGTCCCCAACGCTGAAACTGAGTGAGCATCCATACTCCATAGGCCTCGAAGGGGTAGGGCGAGAATCGAATTCGGTCGGGTACCGACCTCTCGAGCCCCGTTCCGTCGGGAAAGTTGCCGGTCAACACCTGGGTGAGCAGTTCAGGTTTCTGGTTCAGGTAAGATTCGGCTGCCATGGATCGGGCTGCCTCGACGCGGTGGTGTGGATCATCGCTCCACACGGCGGCATCTGCTACCGCGCGGGTGAGTGCGCGGTATGTGACGGGGTTGGCCGCGGCGAAATCGTCCCGAACCGCAAAGCTGCAGCACGGATGTCCATTCCACAGATCACGAGTCAGCACGTGCAGGTAGCCGGCTCCGATGGAGACCGCGCGTTGATTGAAAGGATCGGGTGCGAGGTAGCCGTCGATGTTTCCGGTGACCAAATTGGCGACCATGTCAGCCGGCCTCATGACGCGCACAGCAACATCGGTATTCGGGTTCACGCCACCGGTGCTCAGGTAGTGGCGAAGCAACAAGTTGTGCATCGAGTACTCGAACGGAATTCCAAGTACGAAACCACCCATGTCCTGTGGACCTCTGACGCGGCCACGATGCTTCTGGGCCAATGTGATGGCTTGGCCGTTGGTATTGGTCAATAGCGGAAGCCGGGTCGCAGTCTGCCCGGAGGCAAGGCCGTTGTGAATGGCCAAGGGCATGGGAGCCAGCATGTGCGTCGCGTCGATTTCCCCGGCAACGTAAGCGCCCCAGATCTCGGCCCAACCGGAAAATTTCTTCAGCGTCACCTTCAGTCCATGTTTGGCATAGATGCCCATCGGCAACGCGTTGACGATCGGGGATGCACAGGTAATCGGGATAAACCCGACTGTGATATGCGGACTTTCGATTCCAGGTAGCGGACCGAGCGGAGCTCCGACCGTCGACGCTGCGGTCTCAGGACTCGCCGTGGGGCCGAGCGAGCATCCGGCCAACGCGGTTGCGCCTGCCACTGCGCCACCCAGACTCAGAAATCGGCGGCGGCTCACCCCGGCTGTCATGTGGAACTGTCCTGTGCGGCGAGCGCCCAATCATGCATCGCGCCGGAATGATAGAGCAGGGGTTTGGCTTCCGAGCGGTGCAACGAATGAACGCGGGCAAGGATGATGACATGGTCACCTCCGTCGTAAATTCGAGCGATGTGACAGTCCATCCATGCCGCAACCCCGTCGAGCAGCGGAACCTTGTGGGGTCCGTGCGAAAAACCGACGCCCGAGAACCGATCCTCGTGGCGGCCCGCGAATCGTTTGGCCAGCTCGGCTTGATCACTGGCCAAAACGTTGATGCCGATCGGACCTCCCGTGCGGAACGCAGGCAAACTGCCCGCCGTGCGTGCCACACACACCAGAAGTAACGGCGGATCGAGCGAAACCGAAGCAAACGAGCTGATGGTCAAACCGATAGGTTTGTCGCCTGAGGTCGTCGTGATGATCGTGACGCCGCTGGGAAACGCACCTGCAGTGTTCCGCAGGGCGGTGGCATCGATGGTGCCCCCGCGCATCCAACTGCCGGCGAGTGCGTCGTCAAGTATTGCTGCGGTAGGAACTGTGGTGCTCATGGGAACCGGTGTCCTTTCGGGTGGCCTGTGCGGAGACGAACAAGGAGACGATGCGAGGGTCGTCGGGCCCAATCGTCTCGCTGTCACGCGAGCGCAACAGGTGGCGCAAATCTTCGAGTTGCTCCAAAAATATTCGACATGGCGGACACTGCTGCAGATGCCTTACTACTGTTGCGTCCCAATCTTTGTCGTCGATGTCGAGAAGTTCGTCGACCAGAGGCAGGAAGTCGAGGCAGTCGATGTCCGGTGCCCCGAGTACATGCGAGGCAGTACCGGTCTCGTTCATAACCAACTTTCCGATTCGTTGTCGGGGCAGCCGCGCCCGAACTGGTAGCACTCGATGTGCGCACGCAACTTGCCGCGACCGCGATGCAAGAGAATGCGTTGATTTCCCTGGTCCAATCCCAGTAGCTCGCATACCTCTTCGGGGCTGAAACCTTCCACATCGCGTAGATACACAACCTGCTGTTGACGCGGGGGCAGTCGGTCGAGGGCAAGACGAACCTTCTCGCGTAATTCGGCGGCGATGGTCCGTTCCTCCGGGATGAACCGTGCCGACGGTGGGAGCGACCAGTGTCCGGCATCGGGGTGTCCGGCATGATGCAGCCGTCCGGCCAGCGGATCAGATTCTTCGCTCCCGTTGTCGGGCGTTTCGAGGTCGCGGCGGCGGATCTCGTTACCGACGGCTCTACGAGCCTTGTTGCGTAACACCGCGTATACCCACGTCTTCAGGCTCGCACGGCCCTCGAACGCCTCGATGCCGTTGAGCACCGCGATCCACGTTTCTTGAACGATGTCCTCCGCGACTCCGGCGGAGCACATCGTGCGGGCGAAGCGGAGCATGCCGGGATACATCTCCGCGATCTGCTCCGCAGTCCACACTGCAGCGGTATCGGTATCGGTATCCGTAGAGCGGCCGGAGTTGGATTCGATGCCGGGCAGGGTGTCTGCTGTCATTGCCCACACTGGGCAAGCTCCCAGCGCAGCTGAGCTTCCGAGGGCGATTGAACCGGGATGAACGCTGATTCGCGAAAGCGTCGGCTTGCGCCCGAGCTGCTGGCGTAGCCCTTGCCGCCGGCGGTCTTGGCCTCGAGAGTGGCTGCCCCGGTTGCCACTTCGGCCCCGGCCAGACGCAGAGCCAGCAGTTCGGCGCGGGAGGGAGGCACGACGCCCGCAACGCACTGGGCGGTCTTGGTGACCGCCGACGCCACCAGCGCGAGGGTGCCTGCCATTGATTCGACCTCGGCAGCGAACACTGCGTTGACTCCCGCCAGGGATTGCCGGGCCTCTGCGATACAGGTCCGGGCAAGGCCCGCGCACATTGCCGTTTGCAGCACCATGAACGTCGGCCGCACCGAACCCAGGAACGGTTCGAAGTCACGAGTCAATACGTTCTCGACACCGATGCGAACATCGGTCAGGGTCATATACGTAGACGCCGTACTCCCCAGCGCGAGCAGTGAGAACGGTGCGCCGACCTTGATGCCGGGAGTGGACACAGGCAGCGCCACGATCAGACGTTCCCCGGTGCCGGTCCGTACCCCGGTCACCAACAAAGCGTCATCGTAGATATTCGAAGCCCAGCGGATCGGCCCGTTGAGGAGGTACCCGTCGACGTCCGGTGTCGCGGTGATCTCGAGGCTGCCGCACCCTGCCAGTTCACGGAAGGCCGAGGCCATCCCACTTATTCCCGGCGTCTGTCCTGACCGCAGGGCCGGGAGCATTCGTTCGGCGTACGGGGTGGCGGCGGCAGTGAGGTACTCGATCGTCATCCGATGCGCCCACGTCGTGAACGCCGAACTCATGCAGCGCGAGGACAGCTCGGAAATGACTCCCGCCATGGCGGCGAGCTCACCATTGTTGTTGAACGGAGCGCCCAGATCGAGCGCTCCATCGGCGGCGAGCAATTCGAGCACTGCACGTGACTGTCCTTCGCCGCGGTCGAGGCTGTTGGCCCCTGCGGCGATGGTTTCACCGATCTGCACTGACAGTGGGTTGGTCGAGCGTGTGGGCTTTTCCTGAACAGGGGTGCTCATGGCATATCTCCAGTCTCACGAAATGGGCAGAAATCAGCGCTTTTATGTCACCATTGGTAGTCGAGGAATTTTCCGTCGAGCGTCACAACTACGCGGTCGCCGGCGGGGTCAGTTCGGCGTTCGACATTAAGCTTGAAATTGATTGCACTCATAATTCCGTCACCGAACTCCTCGTGAATCAATTCCTTGATCGCGGGACCATAGACCTGAAGTGCTTCATGAAACCGGTACAGGGTCGGGTCCGACGGCACCGCCGAATCCTTGGAACCCCGGTAGGGCTGTACCTGCAAGACTTCGACCACATCGTCGTCCAGTTGTAGGAGTTCGCCCACCGTATGGGCATCTCCGCTGCTCATCGGGTGCTGCCCGAGCAGCGCCGCGGTCGTCCACACCGCTGGCTTGTTGAGCTTGTTTGCAATCTCTGTCCACGTCGTTCCCGACCGGAAACGAGCGCGGGACACGATTTCACCAGCGTCCTTCTTTGTAATCATGTGATTCATCCGTTCTGTGTTCAATCTAAATACGCGAGGATAACTCCAGTGCTGGCGCACGAGAATTGCTATTCTTGAGACCGCTCGAAATCAATCTAACTCAGCAAAGTTTCTTGCGTATTTCCTCGGCGGTAACGGGATGAAACCAACAAGGAATTCAGAACTTGGTTCGTTCTTGATGAATGGACTGGAGTCCTACCCGGCCTGGCGCCGCATGTATTCCACGACATACGGCGCGGCCCGAGATTGTTGTCAGCCGACGATCAGGGTGGAGGTCACCTCGACCGGGCGGGTGAAGGTGTTCACCACCGGCGACCAGAACATTGCGTTCTCCCGGATCGCGTCGAGAGTTGCCTCTTCGGCATCACCGGCGAGGGTGATGTCACACCGAATGGAAGTAAATCCTGTGACCTTGTCCGATGGGGTGTCTCCGACACCCCATACGGCTGAAATGTCGATGTCGCCCTCCATTTTCACCATGAGCTTGCTCAACGTGACGCCTTTGGCGGTAGCGTTCGCGAGTAGACCGACCGAAATGCACGAGCCCAGCGCGGCCAGAGCCATTTCTGAAGGGTTGGGTGCTGCATCGTCGCCGAGCAGGTGGCATGGCTCCGAGACCAGGACCGGCTCGAGGGTGCGGATCTGGGTCAGGTTGCGGAACCCTCCCTCGCAGGTGGTGGTTGCTCGGAGGGTTTTCTTACCCGTCGAAGGGTCTTTTTTGGCCGCTTCCGACAATTCGATCAACCCGGCGGTGTCGATTCCTGCCAAAGCGGTAACCGTCTCGATCATGGAAAGGTCCTTCCTGTAAGCCGCCGAGTGCAACGTGCACCGGCGTGTTGAGCACTGGAAAGCCGCCGATATATTCGACAGTCAGAGGGTTAGTTCCCGCGCATTCTTTTCCGTTACGCCGAATCTGACATGGAAACGTTGATCGGGCGTTATTTAACACTCAGGAAACAGAATTCGGGTTTCGGTAATGTCAGCGACACTAGGCGCGCTCAGTGCGGTGAGCCAAGCGATCACCACCGCGGTGGTGCGGCCCTCCCTCTGCTCGAGCAGTCCCTGGGTGCCGGATAGCGTCAATGCCCGCGACGGGTACGACACCGTTGCGAGCTCGTCGGCGAGTCCGGTGTCGCGTCGTTCGCCGTCCCCGCACACGTCATCGTCGACAGCGAACTGACGAGGTCCATCTCGTACCCGCTCGACTGGGTCCAGCGCTACGCCGAGGCGTATCGGCTCGAACTCCAGGAATGGGTGGACTCGATCGAGCAGGGCCGCCCATCGACGCTCGCGAACGCGGACGCAGCGCTCCGTACAGGCCTCGCCGCCGACGCGCTGGTGCAATCGATGAACGACGGTGGCCGCATCGTCACCGTGCAGTACTGACCAACCGCCGCTCCCGAGAAGAGGTCCCCTGTGACACCCGCAATCACGTTGAACGATGGAAGCACTTTGCCCCGCATCGGTCTAGGAACGGTGCAGGCGGACGGGGAGGACATGGCATCCACCGTCACCTCCGCCCTCGACGCCGGCTATCGCCTGATCGACACAGCGTTGAGCTACGGCACCGAAGGTGGGGTGGGTCGTGCGGTCGCCGCGTCCGAGATCGCTCGGGAAAACATCTCGATCACCACCAAGATCCCCGGACGGTTTCACGGGTACGAACAGGCCAAGGAGTCGGTGCGGATATCTTTGACCGAGCTGGGTGTCGACTACATCGACCTGCTGCTCATCCACTGGCCGCTGCCCAGAATGGGCAAGTACGTCGACACGTGGCGGGCCATGATCGACCTCCAGCGGGACGGAGTGGTCAAGTCGATCGGCGTCTCCAACTTCACCGCCGAGCACCTGGACCACCTTGCGGCAGAAACCTCGGTGGTGCCTGCCGTCAATCAGATCGAACTGCACCCGTACTTCCCGCAGCACGAACTGCGTGAGTATCACCAGAACAACGAAATCGTCACCGAGAGTTGGAGTCCCCTGGGGCGCGGATCGGAACTGATGCAGGCGACGCCCATCACGGACGCGGCAGCCGCGCACGGCGTCACCCCGGGCCAGGTCATTCTGCGGTGGCAGGTACAGCTCGGTGCAGTTCCACTACCGAAATCGTCCGATCCGGGCCGGCAGCGGCAGAACCTGGACGTGTTCGGGTTCGAACTCGGCGACAGTGAGGTTGCCGCCATCTCCGGACTCGAGCGTGGTCGCATCTGGGATCAGGACCCGGACGTCTACGAGGAGTTCTGAGGCGCAAGCACGAACCACTGTCGGCGGATTTTCTGGACGCAGACCTCTTCGGCTACGGAGCGTCGCGGAACCACGCGTACACGTAGGACATCATCGCGATGACCAGTCCCAGGACGACCCACAGGATGATGGCGTAGTCGACCCACGATCCGATGGGCGGCGCGTCGGGCAGCAAGTTCCGGATGGGCAGCACAGCGAACAGCATCACCGCGAACCACGTGACCATCGGCGGCTGGAACTTCTTTCTGCGTCTGATCGTGTTGACCGCCACGAACAATGCACACGACGGAAGCACCAGCAAGACCAGGCAAATAGCCGAGTCGTAGATCTTCGACACCGCGGTACGGGCGACCGTGATGTCGAAAGACTCACCTCCACGCGGATCCGACGGTCCAGCGTCGACGTTCCAGTTGGTAAGTGAATCGGTGACCACGACTACTGCCGGAACCTCGGTTGGTTGCCCGTCGGTCTGCTGAAACACTCGCACCGTCACGGAATCGGCTGCGTATCGGTCGAACGGCCAGGTGCGAACGTCACCGTCCGCGTAGATCGTGGTGGGAATCGGTCCCGCGGCAGTGCCCGCCGAGAAGTCCAGTCGCTTATCGGCTGCACTGGGCGAGACGTCGACGACCATGTCCGTCGTCAGGTGTCCGTTGGCGTCGACGTAGTCGCTCCCCGGGTACACCGACACCCGAGCGCCGACCGAGAAATCCGCTCCGACAACCGAGCTCACGTCGAGGTAGACGAGTACTCCCGCCGGGTCCGCGACGTGGGTATCCGGGTCCTCTCCCGATTGGGTGA
>NZ_JBAWFH010000146.1:0-7902 GCF_049591685.1 Rhodococcus sp. (in: high G+C Gram-positive bacteria)
AGACCGACCCGCCGTAACAGTGCAGCGAAGTCGCCTTCCCTACCCGCGGTTGCTGCGTGCATACGACCGAGAGCCTGCGCCATGGCCATCAGCGAGTTGGTGACCGAGGCCGCATCGGAGTGCTTGAGCAGCGCGGTGATGGGGCTGGCGTCACCGAGGTCACTCAACACGAGCAGACGAGCGCCCAGATCGTAGGCGAGCAGATCCGGACCGGGCCGACTGTCTTTGGCGAGTGCGTTCGCGAACTGGTAGGACGCAGCCTCCCGGAGGAACGCGGATTTACCGCCGACGTCGGCGGCGCGCTCGATGTCCGTGGTGGCCTCTCGAACCTGTTTGATCACGAGCGTCCGCGGGAGCTGGAACGGATTCTCCGATACCCGAACACGCAGAACGACCGCTTGGCCGCTGCCGCCCAGATCTACTGGATCGATCAACGTGACGGGTGCGCCGGTGCGCCTGGTGAGTAGCTGCTGAGCAGCGGCCACCACCTCTGAAACAGGGTCTGCCAATGTTGCGGTCATCGCATACCAAGGTACCTGGTCTGTCCGACGAACTGTGCTGTGTCACCGGTGTATTTCGGCTCGAATCGACGAAAACCCGATACCGATCCTGTCACGACGGTGCGGCCGTGTCACGCCGGTGCAGCGGTGGCCGACGGTTCGGCAGAATCCACCGGCGCCACGTCGACCGACACCGCGATACTGCTGTCTTCGGCGTCGGTATAGATGATTCCTCGCAGTGGCGGTACGTCCGCATAGTCGCGGCCCCACGCCACCGTCGTGTAGCGCTCGTCGACGAATTGATCGTTGGTCGGGTCGAACGCGATCCATCGATCCTCCGGGGTCCACACGGCTGCCCAGGCATGCGTTGCGTCCACTCCGATCATCCGCTCCTTGCCCGGCGGTGGACGTGTGGCGAGATAGCCGGAGACATAGCGCGCCGCCAGCCCCTTCGACCGTAGACATGCGATCGCGAGCCGCGCGAAGTCTTGGCAGACGCCCTCGCGGGACTGCAGGACGTCCGCCACCGTCGTCGAGATCGTCGTCGACCCCGACCGATACGTGAAGTCGGTGAAGATGCGGTGTGTCAGGTCGAACACCACCTCGCGCAACGGACGACCCGGCTCGAAGCTGGGCTCGGCGTACGCGCGCACAGCCTCGGTGATCTCCGGATCGGGCAGGTCTAGAACGAACTCGACGGCGACCGCCCGCGTTCCGTCGGGCGCGTGCACACCCGGTGCGAGAGGTCGTGCACTCTCCCACGCGATCGACATGCCGACGTTCCGCTCGTCCGCGCCGAGTTCTTCGACCTCGACCAGCGATTTCGCCGTGACGGTCAGCTTCTCGTGATCGGTGGTCACGTGGAAGTAGACGTCTTCGTTTCCGTACACGTCGACGCCCGACGACTGGTCCGTCGGCGCCGGCTCCACCGTGATCGACTTCTCCAGGCACCGCTGCTGGTCCGTCTCGCGTGGAGCGAGGTGGCCCCGACCGTACGACGACGTCACGCGATCCGAGTAGGTATACGTGGTGACGTGGGTGATGCGATAGCGATTGCTCACAACTCGTCCCCTTTTCGAGAGTTCGCACCCCGCGGAGATCGGCGCCTCCCGGCCGTGCCCCACAGTGGCTGGGTTTCACCCGGCAACACCATGTGCGTCGCGAGCACGACGCGTGAGAGTTCCTCGAGTCGATCGTGAATGCCGTCGACTAGGTCGACGAGCGTGACACGGCGTCCCGACGGGTCCACCGATTCGAGGTCGCCTGGATCGGCGCGTCGCAACCGCATGGTCATCTGCTCGACCAACAGTTCGGCCGGCGAGGTTCCCGATGCATCGGGCAGAGCCGACAGGTCGTCGCCGAGCCGGTCCAGCTGATAGACGAGGGAACGTGGGTTGCCCGCATCGAAGAGCAGCAGCTGCGCAACTGCTGCAGGACGTGCGCGACCGCGATTACGCCGCCGGTATATGACCGACGACTCAGCCGCCGAAAGAACCGAATCGATGACGGCCTGCTCCGTCGACGGAGTGAGCGCGTGCGCGAGTGTCGTCGACAGCAACTTCGTGAGTTGCAGCGCTCGCTCGATGCGCTTGCCGCAATCCATGAGGTACCAGCCGACGTCGCGAACCATGGACTCCGCGGCCAAGCCGTTGAGAGAGAGCAACCCCCGCAGGACGGCCGACTGTGTGGCCGCGAGCTGAGCCCCGTCGCTTTCTGCGGAGCTGCCGAGCTCGTCCAGCGCGGCGTCGATGCGCCCGAGGACCGCCCACGTGTCGATGGAGAGCTGATCGCGAACCCGGCGGGCAGCCTCCTGCATTCGGTCGACCGAGTGTGCCACCGAACCCGTTCGGTTCACCGACAATGTCAGCGACCGGAACTCGGCGGTGGCCAGCTCACGCGTCGCAGCGTCGAAGAATCCAGGCGCCGTCGCCGACACCCTGGTCACCGCTTCGAGGAAGATCGGCAAGCTGTCGCTGCCGTCGAGCCAGGGCATCGATCGATAATCCTGGTGCCGCTCGCGGGCAGCGATGAGCAAACGCGTCATGTCCTCGGCCCGTTCGCTGTAGCGGCCCAACCAATACAGGTCGCCGAGCACGCGCGGCGAACTGGCGACGTCCGCGGCGGACGACGCGGCATAATGCGGCAATTCCTCTACCGAAGCCGACATCGTCTTCGGCGTCGAATCCGCCGGAGTCACTCGGTCGGGTGCGCGAACCCACACGTCCTTCGACGCCACCTCGATCAACGGCTCCGCCACCGGCGACGAGATCAGGACCTGGCCGAGCCCACCCGCCATCGGCGTGTACCCAACCCGCTGAGCGACGGTGAACAGACGTATACCGACCTCCGACGCGGTTACGCCGACAGAACCAGTTGCGCCGCCGGCAGGGTCAACACCGACACCCGAGCCGGACGGGGCGATCGAGAAGTCCGGTACAGGTTGCCCGACCCAGTTGCCGGGCTCCGCGCGAAGCCGCCGCACGAATGCGTCGGCGCCCGCGTCGTCGAGATCGTGACCGATGGTGACCTCACGCATCGAGACCGACCGGAACACCAGCGAACGCACCCGCGCCACGAGTTCCGACACACCGTGCGGCGCGCCGCCCCACGTCGTGGGCGTCGACTCGAGCAGGAGGTCTTCGCCTAGGAGTGCGCGGCTCAGTGCAGGCAGCAGCGGAAGCAAACCTGGATTTTCGAGAACGCCGCTACCCAGCGTGTTGACGACGCTGACCGCACCGCGGCGCAGCACCTCGACGAGCCCCACGACGCCGAGCCTCGAATCGGGTCGGAGATCGAGCGGATCGGTGAACGCGGCATCGACCCGTCGAAGTACCACGTCGACCCGGCGCAGCGTGCCGAGCGATCGCATCCACAAGTATCCGTCCCGCACGACGAGATCCGCACTCTCGACCAGGGGGAAACCGAGAACGGTCGCGAGATAAGCCTGGTCGAACGCAGTTTCGGAGCGGTAGCCGGGGCTGAGTATCACGACCACCGGATCTTCGGCTGCTGCGGGAGCCACGTCGATCAACGAAAGGCGTAGTGCACGCGCAAATGTCGACAACGGCCGTGGATTCGTGTCTTGGTAGAGCTCGGGCGAGGCGCGGGACATCACCCGGCGATCGGCCAACGCATAGCCGATTCCCGACGGCGCCTGTGTCCGATCGGCGTACACCCGGAAGGCGCCGTCCGATCCGCGGCCCACATCCGCAGCATGGAGAAACAACTGCCTCGGTCCAGGAATCGTGATCCCGTGCGCCGCGCGGATGTAATGCGAATCGCCGAACACCAATTCGGGCGGTATGAGCCCTCCCCGAACGGTGCGCATCGGTCCGTACAGATCGGTGAGCACCGCATCGAGCAGCCGGGAACGCTGCAGCAATCCAGCCTCGAGCCTCTGCCAATCCTCGGCGCCGAGGACGAGGGGAATCTCGTCGAGGCCCCAACGGACCGGAGGGGCAACGATGTCCGAACTGTCGGCGACTATCGGGTTGTAGGTGATTCCGTGGTCTTCGACGAGCCGTCTCACCCGCGCCTGCAGTGCACGCTCTCCCCCGCGCCCCGCGCCGTCCAGCCCGGCAACGAGTTCGTTCCAATGCCCGCGAACCACGCCGTCGACGTCGAGTAGTTCGTCGTAGCGCGCGTCGAACGCTACGGCCCCGGTGGACCCGCCGCGGTATTCGGAGACGAGACGACCAGCGGATTCGCCCATTTTGGGGGCGTTCTCGACAAAGGGGTTCACCGTTTTCGCGGGCACCATCGACTTGCTGATCCTTCCGTCGGCGGCTCGGACACGGTGATCGAACGCATGGACAGGCAATCTTGCTACCTCGCAGCAGCAGCGGTGAACCCGCCCCACTGGACGCGAGAGCGCCCGGGCCACTGTAACGATCACTGCGAGACCACCGCCGTGCTTCGGCGCCGGCAACGTATCCGAAACGTGCACTCCACCGGCGCGTGTAGCTCTTGACACACTCCCCTGTGTGGGGTTCGCTCACCGTGAATCGAAGACACTCCGCAGGCGTATCACAGACGAAGTCGAGGGAAATCCGTGAGCGAAAACCCCCCTACCGGTCCGCAGTTCGGTAAGGATCCCGACCCCGACCGGCCCGAACACCCACAGTCGCCCGGCAATTATCCTCCGCCCGGCAACTATCCACCGTCGCCCGGCAACCCCCCGCCTGGCGGCAACTACCCCCCGCCCGGCAATTATCCGCCCGGTGGTGGTTACCCACCACCTCCCGGGAACTACCCACCGCCTCCCGGGAACTACCCACCGCCTCCCGGGAACTACCCACCCCCTCCCGGAAGCTTCGGGGCGCAAGGAGGTTATGGGGCACCGGGGTTCGGCGGCGGCCTGCCGTCGACCTTGAGTGTCGGCGACGCGATTTCGTTCGGCTGGAACAGGTTCAAGGCCAACGCCGGTGTGTGGGTCGGAATCGTGGTGATTCTCGCGATCATTCAGATCGTGGTGAACGCCCTTTTCGGCAACTCCGGTTCCGCTTCCGGCGACTTCTCCGATGTGTTCACCGTATGGTCGATCATCGGGTCGTTGCTCAGTGTCATCCTCGGTTACTTGATCGCAGCGGCCATGGTGCGAGGTGCGCTGCACGAGGTGGACGGGAACAAGCCGTCGATCGCGTCGTTCTTCCAGTTCGCGAACGTCGGGTCGATCATCGTTGCCAGCTTGCTGGTGTCGATCCTCGTGTTCGTCGGCTTCATCCTCTTGATCATTCCCGGCATCGTTCTGACGTTCCTGACGTGGTGGACGGTGCAGTTCGTGGTTGATCGAGGTGAAGACCCCGTCACGGCAATCAAGTCGAGTTTCCGAGCCATCTCGTCGAACGCCGGACAGATCTTCGTCCTCGCGCTGGCACTCGTCGGTATCAACATTCTCGGCGCCATCCCGTGCGGCCTGGGCCTGTTGGTGACCCTGCCGATCACGTACATCGCCTCGACGTACGCGTATCGAATCGTCACCGCCCGCGGTTCGCTCGCCTGAAACCGGCGAACCGACACTGACGGAGCACGCGAAAAGCCCCCGAAATCGAGCATTTCGGGGGCTTTTCGTCGTCGGTCTACTTATTGAGCCGTATCGCCCGACTCCGTCGCGTCTTCGCGCTTTTCCGGCTTGAAATCGATGCCGGATTCCTTGCGCTGCTGCGGGGTGATGGGCGCAGGCGCATCCGTCAGTGGGTCGACGCCGCCGCCGGACTTCGGGAAAGCGATGACCTCGCGGATGGAGTCCACGCCCGCCAGCAGTGCCGTGATACGGTCCCACCCGAACGCGATGCCGCCATGCGGTGGTGCGCCGTAGCTGAAGGCGTCGAGCAGGAAGCCGAACTTTTCTTGCGCTTCGTGCTGGTCGATACCCATGACGGCGAAGACGCGCTCCTGAATGTCCTTGCGGTGGATACGAATACTGCCGCCGCCGATCTCGTTGCCGTTGCAGACGATGTCGTATGCGTAGGCGAGCGCAGTGCCGGGTTCGGTGTCGAAGTTGTCCATCGACTCCGGCTTCGGCGAGGTGAACGCGTGGTGCACGGCCGTCCACGCACCCGAACCGACGGCGACGTCACCACTGGCGGTGGCGTCGGAAGTCGGTTCGAACAATGGTGCGTCGACAACCCACACGAACGCCCACGCCTTCGGGTCGATCAGATCGAGCTTGCGAGCGATCTCGCCGCGCACCGCTCCGAGCAGACCACGCGATGCTTTGATCGGTCCGGCAGAGAAGAAGATGGCGTCGCCGGGCTTTGCTCCGACGTGCGCAGCGATACCGTCACGCTCGGTGTCGGTGAGGTTCTTCGCGACGGGTCCGCCGAGGGTGCCGTCCTCCGCCACGAGGACGTAGGCGAGGCCCTTGTGGCCACGCTGCTTGGCGAATTCCTGCCATTTGTCGAGCTGCTTGCGGGGCTGCGATGCGCCACCGGGCATCACGACGGCTCCGACGTACGGAGCCTGGAACACCCGGAAAGTGGTGTTGGCAAAGAAGTCCGTGCATTCGACGAGTTCGATGTCGAACCGGAGATCCGGCTTGTCAGATCCGTACCGACGCATCGCCTCGGCGTACGTGATCCGGGGAATCGACGTTGTGAACTCGTACCCGACGAGCTTCCACAGGGCCGCGAGAATCTCTTCGGCAAGCAGCATGACGTCGTCCTGGGTGACGAAGCTCATCTCGACGTCCAGCTGCGTGAACTCCGGCTGACGGTCCGCCCGGAAATCCTCGTCGCGATAGCAGCGAGCGATCTGGTAGTACCGTTCGATACCGCCGACCATCAGCAGCTGCTTGAAGAGCTGAGGGCTCTGCGGCAACGCGTAGAAGCTGCCCGGCTGCAGGCGTGCAGGCACCAGGAAGTCGCGTGCACCCTCGGGCGTCGAGCGCGTGAGGGTGGGGGTTTCCACCTCGATGAATTCGTGATGAGACAGAACACCGCGGGCGGCTGCGTTGACCTGTGAGCGCAACCGAATTGCGTGACCCGGGCCTTCGCGGCGCAGGTCGAGGTACCGGTATTTGAGCCGTGCTTCCTCGCCGGGCTGGTCGTCGAGCTGGAACGGCAGGGGCGCGCTCTCGGACAGCACCTCGATATCGGACGCGTCCACCTCGACCGCGCCGGTGGGAATCTCGAAGTTCTGGTTGCCCTCGGGGCGCTGCTCGACCTTGCCGGTGACCTTGACGACGTATTCGGCACGCAGGCGGTGCGCCTTCTCGGCAACGTCGCCGGCGCGGAAGACGACCTGCGCGACGCCCGATGCGTCACGGAGATCGATGAAGATGACACCGCCGTGATCGCGGCGGCGCGCAACCCAACCCGTCAGGGTGACTGTTCGGTCGACGTGCTCGGATCGTAGTGAGCCGGCGAGGTGGGTGCGCAGCACGGGTTTCCTTTCACAAAATTCAAAAAATCGTGTTCGACGGTTACCGATCCTACGGAGGGGATATCGGTACGGGAAACGCGATACCTGCAGGGCGTGGCAAGCTGCTTCCCGACGGGTGTCGATGCGACGATCTCCTACACCGTTTCGGCGAAGCTGCTCTGGAAGGAATAGACATGACGTTCAGAGAGGGCGCCCGCAATCAGCCGGGCCGCGTGTCCGTCGGCGGCCGCGGCGGAGGTGGCCGAGGAAAGCTCGCCATCGGCGGCGGTGCAGGCGGTTTGGTCATCATTGTCCTGGTACTGCTGTTCGGCGGCGACCCGAGTCAGGTGCTCGGTCAGTTGAGCGGGGGAACCGACAACGGCGGCGGCACGCAGAGCGGGTCTGGCATCGTCGAGAACTGCGAGACCGGGTCCGACGCCAACGCGAACGTCGATTGCCTGGTGGATTTCACCGTCAGCAGCCTCGACCTCGTCTGGGAAGCCCAGCTGGGCCCACAGACAGGAGTTGCATACGTCCAACC
>NZ_JBAWFH010000147.1:0-4216 GCF_049591685.1 Rhodococcus sp. (in: high G+C Gram-positive bacteria)
TACGAAGAGGGACTGATGGTTCCGCCGATCAAGCTGTGGGACCAGGGTGTTCCCAACCAGGCGGCGCTGACCATCATGACCCGTAATTCACGGATGCCCGACGCCTTGGCCGCCGACCTGGATGCCGAATGCTCGGCTTGCCTGATGGGTGCGCGCCGGATGACCGAGCTGTACGAGCGGTACGGCATCGACACCGTCGAATCCTGCTTCGACTCGATGATGGATGCCACCACCGAGATCTATCGACGCGAAATCCTGAGCAAGATCCCGAAGGGTGAGTACACCTGGGAGGACTACGCCGAGCACGACGGCGTCGACGAGCCCATGTTGCACGTCCAGCGCATCACGTTGACGAAGACCGGCCCCGAGGACGAGCGCGGAGAGCGGCTCATCCTCGACTTCACCGGCACCGGGCCGCAGGCCAAGGGTCCGATCAACCACTGCGGTGACTACGCCGACGGCAACTTCCTCGCCAAATGGCTCGCGCCGGTGCTTCGCAACCTCGCGGACTCCCCCGAGCGCATGGCGGAGCTCGACGTCAACGAGGGCGTCATCCCGCTGATCGAGATGAAGTTCCCGGAGAAGGGCACGCTCATCACGCCGATCTTCCCGGCGCCGACCAACGCACGTACGTTCGTCATTCTGCGTCTGCTCGGTGTGCTCGCGGGCGTCGTGGCGAAGGCCGTGGACGGCAACATGCCGGCCGACCAGGAGACCATTCGCTACACCGGTGTGTACGGCGACGACTTCGACGGCAACTCCTACCTCATGCGCGAGGTGCTCGGCGGCGGCTCGGGCGGACGGCACTACGCCGACGGCGAGGACACCATCCACGTCGTGCCGGATTCGCGGAACCTGCCCACCGAGTTCACCGAGAGCCGTTTCCCGTTCATCGTCGAAAAGCTCGGTCTCGCCAAGGACTCGGGCGGCGCCGGACGCTACCGCGGTGGTCTCGGGTACGAGAAGCACATCAGGATGCTCAAGGACGCGCACTTCATGTCCATCGCGGACCGTTCGATTCTCGCGTGCTGGGGAGTCAAGGGCGGTAAGGCAGGCGGATCGTTCTCCGTCACCCTGAACCCGGGACAGCCAAACGAGCGTGAGTTCGACGCGCTCACCGATGCCGAGCCGATCTTGGCCGGCGACACCATCCGGATTCGCACGACCGGTGGCGGCGGCTGGGGCGATCCCCTGGAACGTCCCATCGAGTCGGTCGAGCAGGACGTGCTGTGGGGCAAGGTGTCGGCGGAGTTCGCAGGCAAGGACTATGGCGTCGTCATCGCCGAGGGCACCGCCACCGCGGATGTCGAGGCGTCGGAGAAGTTGCGGGCCGAGATGCGCAACGCACGCGGTCTCGACGAGCCGTTCTTCGACCGCGGACCGGGCTACGAGCGTCTTTCCGGCGGCCTGAAGTTCGCCGAGTACGACTTCATCGATCGCTGATCCATGAACACCGATAGTGCCCGCGGCACCGACATCGCCATCGTCGGTGCCACTGGCAAGACCGGCCACGCCGTCGCAGCTGCACTCTCCGGAAGAGTGTCGGTGCGGCGGCTCGGCCGGTCTGCCGACTACGTTGTAAATCTCGCTACTGGTGCTGGTCTGCGCGACGCCTTCATCGGCTGCCGTGGGGTGTATTTCATTGCCCCCAACGTGCATCCGGATGAGCCCGCTGTGGTGTCACGGGCGCTCGATGCCGCTACCGAAGCCGGAGTCGACCACTTCGTCTATCACTCGGTGGCATGGCCGTACAGCCCGCGGATGCCGCATCACATGGACAAGGCGCGCTGCGAGGACTTGGTGCGTTCGCATGCGCTGCACTGGACCATTCTGCAGCCGTGCGCGTATGCACAGAATCTTCCGCTCAGCTCTTCGAGGTTGGTTGTCCCTTACAGCCTCGACTCGAGTTTCTCGTTCGTCGGTCTCGACGACGTTGCCGAGGTAGCTGCGCGAGTTCTCGTCGACGGTGCTGGCGTGCATCACGGTTCGACCTACGAACTCGGCGGGCCCGAGGCGTTGAGTGTGCGCGACGTTGCTCATTTGATCGAAGACGTGACCGGTCGGGCGGTGTCAGCCGAGTCCATCACCGTCGACGACTGGATGTCGTTGCACGGCAGCGGTTTGACCGCTGACGAAAAGCACCGACTCGGGGCGATGTTCGAGTTCTACGACGACCGCGACTTCCTCGCCAGCGGTGTCGTCACGGCTGCACTGTTGGGTCGAGCCGCAACGCCGGTGCGAGCGTTGATCTAGAGCTCGGTCTTCGGCTCGTACGTGGACGCGATGGCGCCGGACTGGAGCTCTTGCCGGTCGACGAGGCGCAGGTCGAGTAGGTGCGGCAGTCCGGCGAACAGGGTGGGTCCGTGGCCGGCGATTCGGGGGTGGACGATGAACTCGTATTCGTCGATCAGCCCTAACCGGGCCAGTTCGCGCGGTAGTTGCAATCCACCAGTTGCGATGCCCTTGCCTGGTTGCGCCTTGAGCTGTTGGACGGCCGTTCTCAGGTCGGTCTCGATGAGTTCGGCGTTCCAATCGACGCTGTCGAGCGTGGTGGACACGACGTACTTCTTGGCTGCGTCGATGGTGTTGGCGAAGGGGTCATCGGACTCCTGCCCTGGTGAGAGCTTGAACGCGGACTCCATCATTTGGTACGTCACCCTGCCGAAGAGCAGCGCGTCGGCGCGATCGAGGTTGGCGGCTGCATAACGATGCAGTTCTTCGTCGGCGGGCATGGCCTCGTGGTCGCAGCAGCCGTCGAGAGTGACGTTGATCGAATAGCGCAGCGGTCGCATGGTTGGAGGGTAGTAGCTCGTGGGCGGTGGATGGGGAGAACCCGCAACGGCGAAGAGTTGAGCCGTTCGCCTAGCGCGAGGCGCGGCGGATTCGCTCGGCGAAACGATCGAGTACGACCAGCACCTCGTCGCATTGCCAGACGCGGTTGCGTCGTCCCTTCGACGTCTGATGCAGAATCCCTGTATCGACGAGCCTGTCGATCGCGCGTTGTGCAGACATATCGCTGACGCCGAATGTTGTTTGTACGAAGGGGTTGTCGATCACGGGCTGGCCGACGAGCGCGTCGGCGAGACCCCACGCAACCGAGTCCCGCCGAGCGACGATCCGGTCGGCGAAGCTCGCACGCGCGGCCGCCAACTCGTCGACCAAAATCCGCCCGTTGGTCACCGCCGAGAAAATCGCGGCGTTCATGCTGCGAATGATCGGTTCGACGTGTCCGTTCCGGTAGGCATCGAGGCTACGGAAGTAGTCGGCTGTATCGGTAAGTAGGCCCGCCGACAGGGGCACCGTTACGCGTTCGATAGCCGCGGCCGCCCGCAGCATCGTATGCACCAGCGAGCGACCGGTACGCCCGTTGCCGTCGGTGAAGGGGTGGATGGTCTCGAACTGAGCGTGAGCGATGGCTACGTGAGGTAGGACGGGAAGGTCGGATCTCGTTGCGAATTGGAAAAAATCGCGCAATGCGTCGGGTAACAGGTCGTGATGTGGCGGCACAAATGCTGCGAGATGCGGGCCGACATTCGATCCGCCGATCCACACCTGCTGCGTGCGCCATCGTCCCGCATCAGGATCGCCGCTGGGCTCCATGAGTGCCCGGTGCATGGCGAGGACGGAGTCGGAGGAGACGGTGGAACCGACGGCGAGCGCGGCCTCCATCGCACGTACGTTGCCGCTGACAATCGACGCGTTGCGACTGCTCGGTGAGCCCAGTTCGGCGAGCGCCAGCGATCGCGCGCCGACCGTGAGGTTTTCAATCTGCGAAGACGCGGCGCTCTCCGATCTCAGCAGGATCGAACTCATGGGCGCCAATTCGGTGGCAGACCCGAGCGCTCGCGATGCATACTCGTCGAACCTGACTACCTCCCGCAGAGCGTCCTCCGACTCTGCCGTCATCTCGGCGGACAGCTGCAGATCCACAGCGCCGATGCGGGCTGGGATTGCCGCCGCGTAGTCGCCTGCGTGCAGTCGTCGCTGAGTCCGCGACGCATGACTGTGGGCCGGCTGCCATGGCCGGGTTTCGTACGTCACGGCCTCGACCGTCGACCGTTCATCGCACCCCACTCGGCCAGCATAGCAATCTATAGCCGCTTAAAGATTGGTATGGCCGGGGCGACTCGACTTTGCGGTCACCGAACGCACTACCGCGGCGCTCTCCAGAACGCAGAACCGTCGTCGAGCCCCAACGCGAGAAGCAGCCTTCGGG
>NZ_JBAWFH010000148.1:0-3751 GCF_049591685.1 Rhodococcus sp. (in: high G+C Gram-positive bacteria)
TTGTCGTCGACCAAGTGGTGCAGCTTGATGATGTACATGTAGCCCACCGACACCGGGTACGGGAACGGCTCGCCGGAACGGCCGTCGAACAAGGTGGCCTTTCCGTCTGCGCCGACCATCTGCTCACCGTCGCGGTTGGGGATCGTGCTCTCCAGCAGGCCGGTGAGCTGATTCTCCTTGGCGCCGTCGAACACCGGGGTGGCGATGTTGCTGTCTGCAGGTGCCGAGAGCATTTCCTCCGGAAGACGCTCGGCCCAATCGGGCCTCGTGCCGTCCGTTGCGACAGAGACGTTCCAGCCGGTCTTGCCGATCCACCCGAGGTGGGTCTCCAAGATCTGACCGATGTTCATACGACGCGGAACACCGTGGGTGTTCAGGATGATGTCGATCGGCGTGCCGTCGGACATGAACGGCATATCTTCCTGCGGAAGAATCTTGCCGATGACGCCCTTGTTTCCGTGGCGGCCTGCGAGCTTGTCGCCGTCCTGAATCTTGCGCTTCTGAGCGACGTAGACGCGCACGAGCTCGTTGACGCCGGGAGGCAGATCGTCGTCGTCCTCGCGCGAAAACACGCGAATGCCGATGACCTTTCCGTTCTCACCGTGCGGAACCTTGAGGGACGTGTCGCGAACCTCGCGTGCCTTCTCACCGAAGATGGCGCGCAGCAGGGGCTCCTCCGGGGTCAGCTCCGTCTCGCCCTTCGGCGTGACCTTTCCGACCAGCACATCGCCGTCGCGAACCTCGGCACCGATGCGGATGATGCCGCGCTCGTCGAGGTCTGCGAGGACCTCGTCGGACACGTTCGGGATGTCACGAGTGATCTCCTCGGCACCGAGCTTGGTGTCGCGGGCATCGATCTCGTGCTCCTCGATGTGAATCGAGGTCAGAACGTCCTCTTCCACGAGGCGCTGCGACAGAATGATCGCGTCCTCGTAGTTGTGGCCTTCCCACGGCATGATCGCCACGAGAAGGTTCTTGCCGAGCGCCATTTCGCCGTCTTCGGTGCAAGGACCGTCGGCGAGGACCTGGCCGGCCTCGACGCGCTGACCCTCGTCCACGATCGGACGCTGGTTGGCACACGTGCCCTGGTTCGAACGCGCGAACTTGCGCATGCGGTAGGTCTTGCGTGATCCGTCGTCGGCCATGACCGTGACGTAGTCGGCGGAGACCTCTTCGATGACACCGGTCTTGTCGTTGATGACTACGTCACCTGCATCGACGGCGGCACGCAGTTCCATGCCGGTACCGACGAGCGGCGACTCACTCCGCACCAGCGGCACGGCCTGACGCTGCATGTTCGCGCCCATCAGGGCACGGTTGGCGTCGTCGTGCTCGAGGAACGGAATCATTGCGGTCGCGACGGACACCATCTGACGCGGCGAGACGTCCATGTAATCGATGTCGGAGGACGACACGAACTCGACCTCACCACCCTTACGACGGACCAGAATCTTGTCCTCGATGAAGTGACCACTGTCGTCGACCGGAGAGTTGGCCTGTGCGAGCGTGTGGCGATCCTCCTCGTCGGCGGTGAGGTAATCGACATCGTCGGTGACCTTGCCTTCGACGACTTTGCGGTACGGCGTCTCGATGAAACCGAACGGGTTGACCCGTGCGTATACCGACAGCGAACCGATCAGACCGATGTTCGGGCCCTCAGGCGTTTCGATGGGGCACATGCGGCCGTAGTGCGACGGGTGAACGTCGCGAACTTCGAGGCCTGCGCGCTCACGAGAAAGACCACCAGGTCCCAGAGCCGAAAGACGACGCTTGTGCGTCAGACCCGACAGCGGGTTGTTCTGGTCCATGAACTGCGACAGCTGGGACGTTCCGAAGAACTCCTTGATCGCGGCGACGACCGGACGGATGTTGATCAGGGTCTGCGGCGTGATGGCCTCGACGTCCTGAGTCGTCATACGTTCGCGAACGACACGCTCCATGCGGGACAGGCCCACGCGGATCTGGTTCTGGATCAGCTCGCCGACGGTACGCAGACGACGGTTACCGAAGTGGTCGATGTCGTCGACCTCGACGGGAACCTCGACGCCACCGGGAGCGGTCATCGCCGTGTCGCCGCCATGCAGGCGCACCAGGTACTCGATCGTCGCGACGATGTCTTCCTCGGTGAGGGTCGACGCCACGATCGGCTGGCCGATGTTGAGGCCCAGCTTCTTGTTGATCTTGTAACGACCCACGCGAGCGAGGTCGTAACGCTTGTCCTTGAAGAACAGGTTCTCCAGAAGAGTTTGCGCGGACTCCTTCGTGGGCGGCTCGCCCGGACGCAGCTTGCGGTAGATGTCGAGGAGTGCCTCGTCCGTACCGGCGGTGTTGTCCTTCTCCAGTGTGGCCATGAGGATCTCGGAGAAGCCGAAGCGCTCCGTGATCTGCTCGGTGGACCAACCGAGAGCCTTCAGCAGCACCGTGACGGGCTGGCGACGCTTACGGTCGATACGCACACCCACGGTGTCGCGCTTGTCGACGTCGAACTCGAGCCATGCACCGCGACCAGGAATGACCTTGACGCTGTGCAGATCCTTCTCCGTCGTCTTGTCGACCGAGTGGTCGAAATAGACGCCCGGCGAACGAACGAGCTGCGAGACGACGACACGCTCGGTGCCGTTGATGATGAACGTGCCCTTGTCGGTCATCATCGGGAAATCTCCCATGAAGACCGTCTGGCTCTTGATTTCACCGGTGTTGTTGTTGATGAACTCGGCAGTGACGAACAGCGGTGCCGCGTACGTCATGTCCTTGTCTTTGCACTCGTCCATCGAGGCCTTGACCTCGTCGAACCGTGGATCGGAGAAGGAAAGAGACATCGAACCCGAGAAATCTTCGATCGGAGAAAGCTCGGTGAGGATGTCCTCGAGACCACCGGAGACACTGCTGTCTCCACGAGCGGCGGCACGGTCGCGCCAGCTCTGCGCACCTACCAGCCATTCGAACGAATCCGTCTGTACATCGAGGAGACCGGGTACCTCCAACGGCTCGCGAATATTCGCGAACGAAACCCTCCTCGGGGCTCCCGGTGTTCCGACAACTGCCTTGGTCTGGCTAGAGACTGCCAAGATGCGTCCTTCCAGCACCTCACGCGGGTCGCTCGTGCAGTGCGACCGCCGCTGTATCTGCTTGCTTTATGTGGGGCGAATTCGCTGGTCACAACCAGACCGAATCCCCATCGCAGACCCTTGAAGCAACGCTTCTTCGGGCACAGCAATCGAGAGGTGGACAGGAGGCAGCCAGCGCAACGTCCAAAGGTACCCCAAATGTGCGCACGGCGCAACAGGGGCATCAAAAGTAGCACCCGAGATACGAACCTGCGCGGCGACTACATCGGCGTGTCGCAGGCCGCGGCACCGAACATCCGGTCATTGCGGGGGTGCTTTCTTCAGCACAAGAGTGAACCCTGCAAGCCCCTGCGTCAAGAGGGCCGGGCCCATCGTTTCGGACCCTGCGCCGGTTTCGGCCGCACGAGCCCGCAGTCGAACCAGTCGGTCGGGTTCTGGGTGTGCCCGTTCCGCGTGCGGGTCGGGCATTCGCGCGGGTTGCAGGTTCGCGCAGGTTGCAGCAGTGAGGTTCGGCGGACGGCTTCGGCACGGCCTCGGCGTCTGCGCAAGCTGCAGCAACGGCGCAGGTTGCAACGTGCGCGGGTGAGTGGAAGGTGCGCCAACGGTCGCTGCACTGGACTCCGCCGGGCTGGCTCCGACATCCGCGCAAGCTGCAGCACCGGCGCAGGTTGCAACGTGCGCGG
>NZ_JBAWFH010000149.1:0-9835 GCF_049591685.1 Rhodococcus sp. (in: high G+C Gram-positive bacteria)
GTTCTTTATGTCTCGGCGGGTGCGGGTGACAAGACTTCGATAGCGCTGTACCTCGGTGCGGTCGCGTTCACCATGCTCATGACACACGCCGAAGAAATCATCCTCAGCCGCGCGGGATTTCGGGTCGGAGGTTCGTTATCGCGTAGGAAGCTATGGATACGGGCCATACCGCTGGGGCTCATCCTCGTCGCGTTGATCGTTGCTCTGTCAGCGCCGGCCCTGGGTTTGTGGCCGGTGCTCATCATGGTGCTCGGACGACCGGTGTCCGGCCGGATGTTTCGGGGCGACGCCACTGCGACGGACTGACGCCGTATGTCCGTCGGAAGCACCGGGTGAAGTGCGTTGCGTGCGGGAAGCCGTGACGGCGGGCGACGGTAGCGATGGAGACGTCGGGATCGGAGAGCAGCGCGCCGCGAGCACGTTCGAGGCGGGCCCTCTTGATGAACCCGGCAAGCGAGCCGTTGACTGCCGGCCATACCTTGTAGAGCTGCCGCGTCGACATCGTGTGCGCTGCCGCAATGGTTCCGGCCGAGAGCCCCGGGTCGTCGAGATTCCGTTCGATGTAGCGCTCGATGGCCTCGACAAGCACCCGCGACGGTTCAGGGTGCGGCGATGCATCGGCGGCACTGAGTATCAACGAGCGCATGAGCGGCAAGGTCGACACGGTTAGATCGGGCAGCATGTTCTCTGCACTCTCGGCGATCGCTCCCAATTGCCGAATATGGTTGGCCAACAGCGAATACAGAGGCAGTTCGGAACCTAGCCTCGCGATACCGTGGTGCACGGTCTCGATGGACATCGTCAACCGTTCGTGGGTGGCGTGCACTACCACCGCGGACCCGCTCGTGTGTCCGCGAAAGTCGAACGCACGCGACTGGTCGACGAGTACGAGCGTCGGCTGATCCGATTTCTTCTCGACGGGAAGGCCTTCGACGGTCAACGACCAGTCTCCCGGCTCGAGTACAGCCATCGATATCAACCGCCCCGCGCGTGCGGCCGGCCTGGTCTGCGGATTGCGCACGGCGAGGGCGCGATACTGCGCCCGCATCAACCACACGCCGTCACCCAGCTGCCACTGATCGACCGACCTGCTGCCCATGCCGTGATGCGTCTCGGACGCGACGACATGAGGGGCGACGCCGTCACACACGACGATGTCCGTCAGAGGCCGAACAGTACCGCCACGCACGAGGACTCATGCCGTACGCGGCGCGAAAACGACGTGCAAAGTACGACGGATTGCCGAAGCCCCACCGACGTGCGATGAGGGCGATCGGCAGGTGACGGCACTCCGCGCGGGCCAACTCGCCGCGGCAGCCCTCGAGGCGGTGGGTGATGACCCACTGCTCGAGACTGAAATCGTCTTCCCCGCACAGGCGAAACAGCTTTCGGGTGGAAATGTCGTGGGCGCGGGCAATGGTGTCGGGCGTCAGATCCCTGTCGGCGAGATGCCGACGGATGTAGCCCTTGATCCGGGGCAGCAGAACCTCGGCCATCATGCCGCGCGCGTAGTCCCCGTCGAACGCCGAGGCGATCAACGTCCGTGCCAACTCGACACTCGACTCACCCAGTGTGCGAGCCGCTTCCGTTCCGGCTATGGAGTCCCCGGCGGAGGTCAGTTCGTTGATGTGGGTGCTGAGCAGCTCGTACACCGGACTGGCCGGCAGACGCGTCGCCGCTTCCTTCACCACCCGGCGGGGCAGGTTCAGCGCTTCGATCGGTACGTACAGGGCCTGCGAAGCCGCCGGCCCGTCGTAGAGGTACCGGTAGGGCTGATTCATGTCGACGAGCATCAAATGACCGGTCCCGACGGTGTACCGGCTGTCGAACTGGTCGTGAATGCCCGCACCCGACGTTTGCCTGGCCACACAGAACATGTCCGCTGGACCGGTGCGAACGTGTTTCTCGGTGCGGTCCAGTGACAGGTTTGTAAGGTTTGCTTGCCAGATGCTGGCAGGTCCGAACTCCCACGCCTGCATGTAATGATCCACGTCGTCCGCATTGTCCACGCCCACGGAAAGGGGCCAGGTCTGCCCGTCGAACGCAGCGTGCAGCGCGTCTCGTCGCTCACCGACGGGTAGACCGGAAGCCTGGTAGATGACTGCCACGGCCCGCTCACCCAGCGGCGGCGAGTGGGCATGCCAGCAGGTTGACGGCCACCAACGGCGGCAATTTCGAGACCACAGCCATGTCGACTCCTACGGACGCGCGAGTGGTAGGACGAAGAGTACGCTGGTGCAGCCCGTGCGGCAGCGTGTCGACGCTGTGAGTACAGAACCGTGCGGGGATCAGTCGATGCGATGCAGCGATGCGCTCGAATCCCGGGCCGCGCTGTTCTCGACGGCCCAGTCCAGTGCGTAATCCGCCACCTCCTCCCAACCAGGCTCGGCGCACGTCCAGTGCGACCGACCGGGGAACTCGTAGTAGTCGGTGACCGCAGGCGACTTCTTGTACTTGTGCGCATTCGACTTGTTCACGGCCGGCGGCATGATGTGGTCGGCACCGCCCGCGATGAACAACAACGGTGCCCGGTCGCGCGTGTAGTCGACCCAGGTTTCCTGATGCCCGGGAGTCCAGTTGGCAAACACTCCGTACTTCCACACCCACGACCCCGGGGCTGCAATGGCATACCGGTCGTAGGCCGCGAGTGCACTCTCGTCGTCGAGAGTGTTGGTGAACGCGTAGTGAAATTGCTTCTGGGTGAAGCCGGCCGCTTTGCGACGGTTGGACAGCCGCTTCAGAATGGGCAGCAATGCCCTGGCCTGCGACGGAGGCTGCACCCGCACCCCTTCGGTCGGTGCGGAATTGATCGCGACGGCGGCGGCCCCCAAACCTCGATCGAGCAGAAGTTGCGTGATGACTCCGCCGAACGAGTGGCCCATGATGATCGGCGGGGACGGCAGATCGCCGATGATCCGAGCCAGATGGTCGACGGTGGCGGGCACCGTCAGGTTCGCGATCACGTCGGGGTTCTCGCGAAGGGCCTCGACTTCGATCTCGAATCCCGGGTACGCGGGTGTGAGAACGCGGTAGCCCCTCGCCTCGTAGTGCGTGACCCAGTTTTCCCAACTCCGCGGCGTGACCCAGAGTCCGTGGACGAGCACGATGGTGTCCGGTGCAGTCGAACGTGTCATAGCGATGCCATCTCCTTCGCGCCGTGCCTATCGGCGAGCACTGTATATATCGGCGAGCATTGTGGCGCAGTGACATACGCCCTTGGAAGAAGAATGTAGGACCCCTCTGCACCAACGACCTGCCCGCGCATGCACGGTTGTGTACTGTGCGCGCCGAGTGAACCTGGCGCTGTGAGAACACTTGTGTGCGCGCACCTTGGCATCTCGCCGGACTCCCCCACCTACGGTGACACTGTCGAAATCCGAGAAGGGAACGGTTGTCATGTCACCAACAAATTTCGTCGGGGTTCCCTCGCGGGTAGCCCGATACATCGTCGCCGTCCTCGCCTTCGTGGCTGTCGGTATGTCCGGTGTCGCATCCGCGCAGGCAGCCGAGGAGCCCACGGTCGTGCTGGTCCACGGCGCGTTCGCAGACTCGACCGGGTGGCGCGACGTCACAACGCAGCTGACCGCGCAGGGCTATCCCGTGCAGACCTTCGACAATCCACTCCGCGGACCCCGATACGACGCGAACCAGCTGCAGAGACAGCTCGACACGATCGCGGGTCCGATTGTGCTCGTGGGACATTCGTACGGCGGCGCCGTCATCACCAACACATACGACCCCGATGTCGTGGCCAACGTGTTCGTCGCCGCGTTTGCACCGGATCAGGGTGAGTTGGTTCAAGGACTGCTCAACCCGATCACCTTTCCCGGCAGCCGGCTGTTGCCACCGGCTCTGCAACTGACCGCCGTAGACGACCCCACGGGCACCGGCATCGCAGGCAAGAACGTCGACGGTTTCATCGCGGAGCCGTACTTCCACGACACCTTCGCCCAGGATGTGGGTCCTTCCGTCGCGGCCGACATGTTCGCCCACCAGAAGTCCGCCGCGTTGGTGGCCAACCTCGAACCGTCCGGCGCACCGTCGTGGCGCACCGTTCCGAGTTGGTACCTCGTATCGCAGCAGGACAGGGTCATCCCCGCCTCGCTGCAACGGTTCATGGCCTCACGCGCCGCCGCTGGCAACATCACCGAAATCGACTCGAGCCACGCCTCCCTCGTCTCTCACCCCGCCGACGTCACCGTTGTCATCGTCGCTGCAGCGCACACGGGTGGTTAGCCGGCGAAGTCCGCAGTCGCAACGCGATATTCGTCAGGCTCCCCCGCCGCCGACGCTGGGGTTCTGGGCGATGAGCGACGGCGGTGTCACCCTCTTCTCGTCGGAGCCGTCGGCGTTCATCGACGCCACCTCCGCACGGGTCGGACCGGTTACGTCCTTGACCGGCACGCCGGTTTCCGTCGTCGCCCGCGTGTAGAAGATGCTCGTGCCGTCGCCGCTGAACTCCGGATGCACGGAGTACGTGTCGGTGAGCGGCGTGATGTCGCCGCCGCCGGCGGGCATAGCATAGATTTCCGATCCGTTGTTGCCGCCCCTGTTGCTGGAAAACACCAGCGTCGAACCGTCAGGAGAGTATGCAGGGTCGGCGTTCCAGAACTGATCTCGGAGAACCACTCTCGACGCGCCACCGGCCACCGGCGTCTCGACGAGATACCCGCTCACGTTGTAGACCAGCATCGAGCCGTCGGGTGAGAACGTCATCTGCGACCCGCCTTCGTCGCGGGCGAGGACCCGAACATCGGAACCGTCGGCGTTCATGACGCTGATGTTGCTGCCATCGGTAACTGCGAGCATCGAGCCGTCGGGTGAGAACACGGGCTGATAGCCACCCTCGTATACCGTTGTCGTCTCACCGGATTCGAGCTCGACCACATCGATCGACCGGCCTCGCGTGTACGCCACCTTCGATCCGTCCGGCGACACCGCGGCGTCGGTGCTGTAGTTACCGTCGGACATATCCTTGGCAACCGGCGGATTGACCTGGCGCAGATCACTACCGTCGACACCCATCACGAAGATCTGACCCCACCCGTCGTCGAACGCCACCACTTCCGGGGCCGGGGCCGGTAGTTCGGCGTCCGCGCGGTCGGCGCCACACGCGGTCACGAGGGTGGTGGCGACGAGCACGGTCAGCAACCTGGATGAGCGCATCGCAGCATCATGGCAGATTGGGGGTCTCTGCGGGCTGCTTCGCGTTCTTGTCGGTGCGCCGGCGTAGCTTCCTCGACATGGACAAGTTGGGGGACTTGCGAAGCGCCGACGCGCTCACCGATCAGGAGGTCATCTCCGGAATCGTCGACATCGTCGGCACCGAAAACGCGCTTGCAGCAAACAAATACCGCCTGCTGGCGCAGTTCTCCCGGCGCGGACTCAACCTGAAGGGCCATCATTCGACGCCTGCACAGTGGCTCGCCTCCGGTACGCGCGTCACTGCCGGCAACGCAGCCCGCCAGTTCAAGACCGCCGACTGGCTCACCGGATGGCCGACGGTCCTCGACGCCCTCGCCGGCGGCGACATCCATTCCGTCCATGTGAAGGAAATCTACGACGGTTTCCACCACATCAGGACCGCCGATGGCACGCTTACCACCGAACAACTCGCCGACGCCGTTGCCGACCTACTGGCCGCCGCATTCGAGAAGACATCACACGAGGTGAAGGCACGGGCACAGGAACTGGCTCACGCGTTCGCCCAGCAAGCACGCGCACGCTTCGACAGGGCCCAACAAGAACAACGCCAAAATGACAAAGACGAGACAGACGATGTGGCGCCCGACGACGTGAGTCTTCAGCCTCCCGCACCACCGGAACCGCCGATCGGCCCTCCCCCCATCCCGGTGTCAGAAAACCCGGAGCTCAACAGCTTCGAGATCTACGTACAGGCCAACGGGCGCAGGATCGTCCGTGCCGACCTCGACGCGGTGTTGGCCGAAAAACTTCGAGCCGCTGTGTGGCAGTACTCCCGACCCACACCTGCAGCCGACGGGACCCGCGACCCGCGCAGCGCAACCAAGCGGAACGCCGACGCACTGGAGCGCATACTCGACGAGCGCTCCCGGACGGGCCCTGCCTCGGCGACGCCTCCCGCGAACGTGAACGTCGTCGTCAGACTCCGAGATCTACTCGCGGGCGGCCCGGCCGGTAGCCCGAACTCGGACGCCGACGCGCGGGACTGGCCGTTCTACCTCTCGTGGACCGGCCCGATCAGCCACAGCCTCGCGCGGCTGCTCTCCTGCGACGCGAACCTCGACCCGGTCATCGTCGACGAACACGGAGTCCCACTGGCCATGGGTCGCACCGTCCGGTTGGCCACCGCCGAACAGCGTGCAGCGCTGCGCATCCGCGACCGCTGCTGCATCAAATGCGGACGCGCAGCACAGTTCTGCGAAGCGCACCACATCGTCTTCTGGGAACGAGGCGGACCGACGGACCTCACCAACCTCGCCCTCGTCTGCGGTGACTGCCACAACGACATCCACTACCGGGGCTGGGACATCGCACTCGGAGACGACGGACACCCCCGGGTCATCCCTCCCTCGGGAGTGGACCCCGAACGAAGACCGTTGCTCAGCTACCACCGTCGTCGGAGGCGCGCCGGGTGAGACATGCAAACATGGCGAGCCATTCACCAGCGGCGGATGAGCAACGGTCGACGAACAATGCCCGCCGCCTCTGATGTCATCGGCCGTCGGACGCGGTCGAAGTTGTTCGATGCGATCGCGATTCAGATCGACGGCCTGCGTGTGGAACGGGCAGTTGTCCATCAGCGTCGTGGTGACGGATTCTGGTTCCGAATTACACCACTGACAACCACGAAGCGCGCTTCCGGCGCCGGCCCCCGCGGGTTGTCGGCCGAGGGGCTTGCGAACGCAGGTACCGCACTGACCGGTGACGCAGGTGTACTGGCACGACTGGCCGCGGTTTTCGACCCGGGTGACCGGAGCTTCGCCATCGTGCCCCCGCTGGGGTCGACCGTCGTCGAGATGCGTCACAGTTGAAGTAGTGGCACCCGGGATCGCCGACGAGATTATCCGACATCGCCCGGTCGGTGCCCGCAGTTTCGCAATACATCGATCGGGTCGCTACATCGCAATGCTGTGTGTGCCGCCAGCGGGAGTTCCGCGTCACCCCTCGGTCTTGGTCACGACCGCCACTAGAACCGTGCTGTCACAGCGGGACAACAGCTCTCGGCCTCCGGCCGCAGTGAAGTCCATGTCCCCGCCGATGATATCGCCGACTGCTCCTGAGACCCGCGGCGATCGACGCCGCGCGACGACGCCCGTTTTGGTGCCGCCGGGTCTCTGAGCGCCGCCGACGGTGGACCGGGTCTACGTCGTGGGTCACGTCGTGGGTTACGTCGTCTGTCGGCGGGTGCGAACTTGCCGTTTTTGAGCGTCGATGAATGCGTGCTGCGTGGATTCACCGACGGTGTCGGTGGCCGCGAACATGCCCAGCTCGATTCCTTGGCTTGCCAGCCTGTCGTGGTCCCAGTACTCGGTCACTTCTCGGCTCAGCCCGCTGAGGTAGAGTTTGCCGCCGACCGCGCCCAGGCGTTCGGCGTAGTTTCCGATGACGGCGAAGAATGTGGCTCCCAGTGTCGTGCGACCGCGCAGTCGGAGAATCACCTCGGGTGATTGCGCCCCGGCCGGGTCGGGAAGGCGGACCTGCAGGGTGCGGGCGCCGGCGTAGAAGAGGCTGCCGTACACATCGAGGACCACGATCTCGTGATCGTGCAACTGCTTCGGCGCCGCAGCCTCCACGAACCTCCCGTGCGGCCTGGGAACGAGGCGCACCACTTTGAGGTCCACAGCCTCCTGATTGAGCTGCAGCAGCAACGAGAGCACCACCCCGATCCCGACCGCGGCCGTGACCGGAAGCAGCAGTGTGGCGGCGAACGTGGTGATCAACGCGACAGCCGAACTGGGTCCACTTCGGAGGATGGCCGCCACCCGGGAGGGACGGATCGACCCGACCGCGGCGGCGATCAGCACCGCCGCCAATGTCGGCATCGGCACCTTCCCCACCAGCGACGAGAACGCGACGAGAATTACTGCCATCCAGAATCCGGAAAAAATTGCGGCCCAACGTGTTTTACCACCGGCGGCGGTGTTGAGCGCAGTTTGCCCGACCGAACCGCCGACGGGCATCCCACCGAACAGCCCAGACGCGGCGTTGCCGAGGCCCTGCGCGGCGAAGTCCTGATTGGATGCCGATCGCGTACCGTCGAGGTTGGGTGCAGCCTCGGCGACGCCCGCGGCCTGCACCAAGACGATTGCGGCGACCGCGGCTGCGCCCCCGATCAGGCCTGGGGAGAGCAGCCCGAGGTCGGGAAGTTGGGGTACCGGAAGTCCGGTGGGGATGGTTCCGATACCCGCGACGGATTCCACGCTGTCGAGGCCGAACACGATGACGATGAGGGTCGGTATCAGCAGGGCGATCAGCGACCCGAACAGTGCCAGCCTTGTGTAGGCCAGAACGGTAAGCAGGAGCAGCGCAGCCACACCGATCATCAACGACGGCAGATCCATTTTGGTCGGGTTGGTGACGACGTCGAGTGCTTTCGCGGCGGAGAACGCTCCCTCGGCATCCGCGCCGGCGAAGTCCGGAAGTTGCCCGAAGACGATGTTGACGGCGATCCCGGTGAGGAACCCGGTCATCACCGAATGTGACACGAAGCGGGTGTACCGGCCGAGCCGCAGGAGAGCGGCGGCGATCATGATCGCCCCAGCCAGCACGGTGAGCAGGACCAGCGCCGCCGACTTGTCCACTTCGGGCACCTCGGACAGTGCCGAGCCGGCGGCCAGCGCGGACGCGCTGGTCGTTGTGATCACCATCAGTTTTGTGCTGGTCTGCATCCCCCCGAACACGGGGCCGACCATGCTGGCGTACAGGCCGTGGATCGGGCTGACCCCGGCCAGCAGTCCTGACGCCATACCGTCGGGAACGCTCGCAATCGCCCCGGGCAGCCCGGCGACCAGGTCGGCTTTGAGGTGGCGCCTCTCGGGCAGGCGCGCTCCGATCCACCCTCGCACCTCGGACCCGATTGGTCGCACCCTCATCGGTTTCCGCACGGTGCCCGCAAGTGTGGCCGTGTTCCGGCGTCTTCTTCTGATCGCTGGGTTCTCACCTCACGGACTCTGTTCACTGGTGTTCGACCGGACGGTTGCCGGAGTGAGGATGATGGTGAAGCCACGCGGAGTAGCGCTCGGCGAGCGGCGGCGCGGTGATTCCGTGAGCCAGGATGGACAGTGCGATTGTGGTGGCTGCTGTAGTCAGGATGAGCTCCTGGTTGGGAAGGTCATTGTGTTCTTCGAGGATCAGAATCGCGAAGACGATGGTGGCGAGTCCGCGTGGACCGAACCATCCGATGAATGCGATGGTGGGTGTGCGCGCATGCAGGCCGAAGAGTGAGAGGGTCACTGGCACCATCCGCACGACTGTCAGACTGAGGACCGAATAAAGAACTATCTGCCACGTCAGGTGACCGAGCGCGAGTGAGAGAAGCACCGCTCCGAAGACGATGAATGTGATGGCGTTGAAGAGATCGCCGAGTTCCTCGATGAGGTGGGAGATCTCCCCGCCTACTCGCTTTCGGATCGCTCCGAACGCAAGTCCGCCAACGAATGCCGCGATGAAGCCCGAACCACCGATGGGGACTGCGATCGTGTACGCGAGGGCGGCGGCAGCTACGGGAACGATCTGCGCCCAGAGCGGTTCGATTGTCTTCAGTCGGCTGGCGAAAACCAGGATCGCTGCCGCGACCGCGCCGGCGCCGACACCGGCCGCGGCCCCGTACCCGATCTGCTCACCGACCAGGCGG
>NZ_JBAWFH010000150.1:0-2093 GCF_049591685.1 Rhodococcus sp. (in: high G+C Gram-positive bacteria)
CAGCCAGCCGCTCGGTGTCGACGGGCAGCGCCAGGGCCGCCGCTTTCGCCGACGATCGCACGGCCTGGCGCACCTGCAATTCCTCGGTGACCCGATCTTCCAGTAAGCGGACGACCTTGCCGTCCACGGCCCAGGCGACGTACTCCGCGCAGATGGCCCCCTGCTCGGCGAGCCTGCCCCACTTGCGCGTGTTCGCTGCCGTCCCGACCTTGTGGACGCCGTTGGCGAAGGTCGCGATGTACAGCCAATGCGGCTGCATCACATGCGGTTCGAGCGATTTCGACACGAACCCGCCACGGTGAACGGTGTGCACGAAACGAAACGGATCCTTGGACTCACATTCCTCGCACTGCGAGCCGGCATCGACCGGGAGTTGCTTCGGGCACGCAACGTACTCCGAACGCGAACCCTGCCGGAACGCCACCCGACCCGTACACCACCGCTGCGGCCCGAGCGAGGCGAACCCGAGGCGCGCACCTCGGAGAGAACGATGGCCGACCTCCCGCGTGTCGATGTCCACTACTCGCAGAGTCGGATCGCCCTCGCTCGCCGGCCAGGTGACCCCGAGGACGAGTGACGTGGTCAGCGTGGCCCGAACTGACGGTCGCCGGCGTCGCCGAGCCCCGGAACGATGAACGCGTCGTCGTTGAGGCCTTCGTCGACGCTCGCTGTCACCAACCGAACCGGCAGTCCCGACGCCTCCAGCGCCGCAACACCCTCCGGTGCCGCGACGACGCAGATGGCCGTGACGTCCGCAGCGCCACGCTCGACCAGAAGCTCGATGGTGTGCACCATCGATCCACCGGTCGCGAGCATCGGGTCCAGGACGTAGACGGGCGTCGCGGACAAGTCGTCGGGCAGCGATTCCATGTACGGGACCGGCTGGTGGGTCTGCTCGTCACGGGCCATCCCGACGAATCCGACGCGCGACTGCGGGATCAGTCCACTCGCCTTCTCGACCATTCCGAGACCGGCACGCAGGACCGGGACCAGCAGCGGCGGACGCGCCAACCGCGTGCCCTGCGTCGTGGCGACCGGGGTCTTGACATCGAAGACATCGATGTCGGCGTCGCGGGTGGCCTCGTACACCAGCATGTGGGTGAGCTGGCGGAGCGCGGACCGAAACGTTGCGTTGTCACTGCGCTCGTCGCGCATCGTCGTCAACAGTGCAGCGGCCAGTGGGTGTTCGACCACATGAGTTTTCATTCCAGAAGGATAATTGCGGGAACCGATGGACGCGCACATGCGTCGAAGGTTTGTGTAGGAACTGCGCTCGCGCAGACCAAATCGTTCGGGAGGCACCGATGACAGAGGTAACGGCTACGGCGACGGCCATCGAGGCGTATGCGGGCACCACCGCAGCGATGTCGACGCAGGTGGCCGGTGCCGCTGCAGCCGAATCGTTGTGCGGACCGGCTGTGCTCGCGCCGGTGTTCGGAGTTGTGGGTACCGAGTTCCTCGCGGCCTTCACCGCCGTTCACGTCAACCGTCTCGATGCGGTCGTTCGTCTGGCGGGGGCCATGGCTCATATCGGCGGCGCGGCCGGTTCCTCCTCGCTGGCGTACGACCTCACCGACGCCGAGACCGCGGCGAGTCTGCTGTGATCGACCTTCTCGCCAAGCCCGTCGTCGATCTCCTCGGTTCATTCGGATCGGGCATGGTGCCACCCGGTGGACCGACCGAAGTAATCCGAGCGTCGTCATCCGTCCTCGACTCGGTGCAGCAGATCGGGCGAGCGGCCGTATCCGAACTCGCGTCATCCTGGAGTGGACCGGCGGCGACGGCCGCGATCGACCTCGCGGAGCGCACACACAGCAGCGCTGTCGCACTGTCCGACCACGGTAGCGACATCGCCGCAATCGTCGACCGCGCGTGCGAGAAGGTGCACGCCGGTCTCCTCGAATTGCAGGCGATCGTGCAATCGTTTCTCTCGGTCGCCACCGCCGCAGCCCCCATGTTGTGGACGCCGGCCGGGCAATCCATGATCATCGCCGCGGCCATCGAGCACCTCGAGCGTGCACTGGCAGTGGTCGCGCGCGTACGCGCCGAACTCGCAGCGCACGCCGCCGAGATCGGGGCGTTCGGCACTGCGC
>NZ_JBAWFH010000151.1:0-3942 GCF_049591685.1 Rhodococcus sp. (in: high G+C Gram-positive bacteria)
GATCGGACGCCTACGAATTCATCGAGGTGTACAACGCGACGAGCGAAGCCGTCGACTTCAGCGACTACACGCTCAAGTACCTGTACCCCCTCGCCGACCTCACGAACTCGGCGACCGCACTCTGGCCGTCGACGAACCGCAACGCATCGATCGCCGCCGGAGGCACGGTCGTCTTCTGGATCAAGAACGGTGCCAACGATGCGCTGACCGCCGACGACTTCAACACCCACTTCGGCAGCGCTCTTGTCGCCGACACCACCCTGTTCGAGATCGACTCGGCGGGCATGGCCAACAGCGCGGCGCGCGGACTCGAAATCGTTACCAACACGGGCTTCAGCGTCAACCGCGCGTATTACAACCTGGGTGGCGTCGACGACACCACCGCAGACATGCCGGTCCAGTACGCGGTCAACCCGGCAGATCTCACGCTGCAGACCAAGTTCGGCACTGCGGTCGCCACCCCCGGTGCGGTGTACCCCGAACAGGTCGACGCCGGTCTCATGATCGTGGCCGAAGATGTTGTGGCACCTCAGATCACCGACAACACCGCCGCAGAGATCGCGCCCGGTGAAGACTTCGCGATGTCGTTCATCGCCACCGACAACGTGCAGGTCAAGACCCTCACACTCGCGGTGCGCAGCAACCTCGAAGAGAACTTCACCACCGTCGACCTGCTCGCAGCCGGTGACGATTACGCCTACGCCATCAACGCCGTAGACCTCACGGGCAAGAAGTGGTTCGAGTACGTCGTCACGGCCCGCGATGGCGCGAACACAGTGTCGACGGACGTGCGCCGCGTGCCGGTGGCGGGAGTCGACGCGGCAGCGCTGCGACTCAATCTCGAAGACGGTGCGTGGGTTGCGGGCTCGGTCGATGTGGTGGCCGGCACCGACCAGCATCCATCGAACGTCGAACTGCGTATCGATGACGTCGCGGTAGACACCGTCGACCAACTCGAAACCAAGCCCGTCTTCGCCTTCGAGGCGAGCGGTGTCGACACGTTCTTCCGCAACGGAGTGCGAATCGGCGACGACGTCTTGCGTATCTTCGACGACGGTATCTACTCGGGCTGGGAGACGATCTCAACACCGGTGCCGCTGTCGTACTTCGCAGGCGTGGACACGGTGACGCTGAGCGTCTGGGCCGGCACGAAAGCCGCGCCCGAGATCGACCTCAACGAGAACAACGACGATTTCACCATCCGAAACCTGCGCCTGCTGCTGCCCGACGGCCGCTCACTCGCACCCGCGGGCTATACCGACCCGACCGCGGTACTCGCGATGGGTGACAGTGCTGGCAAGTTCGATTTCTACGACGCGGAGTTCACGGTTCCGGCAGACGCGAACACCGCGGCAGGATACACCTGGGACACCACATCGGCTGCTGATGGTGCACACGTCGTGACTGCATCGGTGGCAGAGCTCGAAGCGGCAGCATCCGTGCTGGTAGACAACACCGCCCCGACGATCGTGACCGACCTCGTCGACGGCACCCGCTACCAGGGTGAATTCGTGATCGACGGAGCGGCCACCGACGACGGTTCGGGGCTCGCAGAGATGACCGCAACGCTCGACGGCAAGCAGATCGAGCTGCCGTTCGCGACGTCATCGATCTCGCTGAGCGATGGCGACCACGCGGTGGTCTTCTCAGCGACGGATGCTGTTGGCAACGTCGCTGCAGTGACAGTCGCCTTCACCACTCCGGTCGAAGAACCCGGCAACGAGCTGATCACGCCTGAAGACGGTGCGCTCGCAATCGAAGGCGAAGACATCACCCTCACCGCTCGTGCGACCGACCCGACTGACGACACGCTCACGGTCACGTTCGCCGAGGCATACCGCCTCGAGCTGGGCGACGATATCGCTGCGACCACGGGAGCGGTCACCACCGCTGACACCGTCGAACGCAGCGAGGGACGCGCGCTGACGGAAGAAGAGGTCGAGCAGATCGGCAGACTCGACGAGGCGTCGTTGAGCGAGGCGAGTGATACCGCGTTCCCGTACCAGATGTTCGACGTCGCCGTGCCCGCTGAGGCGGGGGCCGACGCTCGCGTGCGCCTGCGCTGGGACGGCTCGGCGAACGCCGAAGCCAAGGTGCTGCTGTACGCGCTGGGCGTCGATGGCACGTGGCATGAACTCGACCGGGCGCTCACGACCGACGGTGCTGAGACCTCATTCACGCTCGGCGCGCTCGTGGGTGCGGCAGAGTACGTCGCAGACGGCGTCGTGCGCGTGCTGGTGCAGCACTCCGAGGGATTCGCAGGCACCGACCTGTCGACTCGTGACAGCGTCGTTGAGCCGAACAACGTCGAAGACACCCCGCGGTCGCAGTACGACTTCACGCTCGCGTGGGAATCCGACACGCAGTACTACAACGAGGAGTTCCACCAGCACCAGACAGCGATCCACGATTACCTGCTGGCGGAACGTGCCGATCTCAACCTGCAGTATCTCTTTCACACCGGCGACATCGTCGACGACTACGACCAGCTGTGGCAGTGGGACTTCGCGGTGCCCGAGTACGACAAGCTCGACGCCGCGGGATTGCCCTACGGCGTGCTCGCCGGAAACCACGACGTCGGTCACAAAGAGATCGACTACACCAACTACGGCACCTTCTTCGGTGACGAGCGGTTCGCAGGCAACCCGTGGTTCGGCGGCAGCTACGACAACAACCGGGGGCACTACGACCTCATGACCGTCGGCGGCATCGACTTCTTGATGCTCTACGTCGGCTGGGGACCGGGCGACGCAGAAATCGCGTGGATGAACGAGGTGCTCGCGCAGTACCCCGAGCGCGTTGCGATGATCAACCTGCACGAGTACATGCTCACGACCGGTGGCTTGGGACCCATCCCGCAGCAGATCTATGACGAGGTCGTGGCGACCAACTCGAACGTTCGCACGGTGTTCTCGGGCCACTACCACGACGCGTTCACCCGCATCGATGCGTTCGATGACGACGGCGACGGTGTCGACGACCGCCAGGTGCACCAGATTCTGTTCGACTACCAGGGTCTGCCCGAAGGCGGTCAGGGGTACCTGCGCCTGATGCACTTCGACAGCGTGGGCGGCCAGGTCATCTTCCGCACCTACACGCCGTCATACGACGACTACAACTCCGACGACCCGTCGCTCGAGATCGAGCACCAGGACTTCACGATCGCCTACGAGGCGCTCGGCATCGTTCCGCAGCAGAAGGTGCTGTCCACCGATGCGTTCACCGCAGAGGTGCTGACCGAGACCGCAATCGACACGCTGACCGACGTGGCGAGTGGCAGTGAAGTGAGCACGACCTGGCAGCCGGACCTCGGCACGCATGGCTGGTACGTCACGTCGGTTGACCCGTACGGCGCCACCGCAGACTCTGAGGTGCGCGTGGTCGTCGTGCAGGAGGTTGGCGACGGTGATGGTTCCGGCGACGGTGGCGATGGCGATGGTTCAGGCGATGGCGGCGGAGACGGTGACGGTTCCGGCGACGGTGACGGTTCCGGCGACGGCGGCGACGGGGACGGTGATGGTTCAGGCGGCGATGGCGATGCCGACGGCCGTCCGGCCATCCCCTCGACGCCCGTAAGCCTCGACGACCTCGACCCCGCGCTCGAAGGCCTCATCTCGACCTCATCCACGCTGCGCGTGGGTGACCCCTTCACCGTGCAGGTCGGCGCGCAGCACCGGGGAACGTGGGTGCAGCTCTGGTTGCACTCCACGCCGACGGCGCTCGGCACATGGACCCAGGTCGCTTCAGACGGCACCGTGACCGGCATTGTGCCCGCATCGATCGTCGCAGGCAGCCACACGCTTGTCGTGCAGAACGAAGCCGGCGTGATCGGGTGGATGGCGGTCACCGTCGACGGCGCGGCGACCGAGGCGCCGGTCACCGAGATCCCGGCAACCGGCGGCGGCTCCGTCGACGCGTTGCCCGCGACCGGCAGTGACACGG
>NZ_JBAWFH010000152.1:0-2778 GCF_049591685.1 Rhodococcus sp. (in: high G+C Gram-positive bacteria)
GAGGACAGCAGAACGCTCGTGGACGCGTCGGATTCACGCGCCGACACCACGCTCTCTCGAAGGATGAGGTAGGCGTCGTTCAGCGGAACAACCATTCGCAGTGCGCTACCGTCCGAGAATTGCACTCCGCCGGTCGCACCCACCGAGATGCGCACGGCAGTAGCACTTTCGGTGATCTTCCCGTCGCCAGTACTGGCTGCGAGGTGCGCAATGGGCGCGTCGACGGTCTCGATGTCGCCACCGGGCAGGCAGATGACCGTCGATCCGTCGTGTGCGGTGTATTCCCACGACTCGACGCTTTCTCTGGGGGCCGCCGACAATGCTGCCTTGCCTGCGACGTGCAGGGTCAGCTCGCCCGATGGTGCGACGTCGACGCCGACGCACACACCGTCGACGTAGGTCGCGAGCGCGCGCAGGCCCTCGAACTGGTTGTCCTCGTCGAACAATGTCTCACCCACCGTCAGCTCACTGAATGCCACCACCGCGCGGTCGTCGAACTCGATTGCCAGATCGAAGTCGAGATGCACAGCGACGATGCGACGAGAAGCTAGATCGAAAGTCATTCCTTAAGAACCGAATTCACTTCGCAGCTGTACCGCGCGTTCGAACAGTCCGGTCAGATCGGTGGTCTCGGCTGCCGGTTCCAACACGATGGTGGTCGCGCCTGCGTCGATCCATCGTCGAAGATGAGCGGCACTAGCCTCGTCGTCGTCGGTACATTCGACGTACACGACGATCTCGTGCTTCGGCGAACCGGCGATGTGGTTGCACGCCACTCGTAGTTGTTCGGGATCGGTGTCGCTGGTCAGGATGGTGCCCGCTGCCAGCTCGCCGCTGAGCGCAAGCGTCTTCGGACCGGTCGCGCCGATCAAGAGCGGAGGAACCTGCGGCGGTGGCCAGTCGAGCCCGACATCGGTGAGGTCGACGTATCGACCATGCACTGTCACCGTGTCGCCGGCGAGCAACGAAGTCAACGCCCCCATCTGTTCTCTGAGCAACGTCATCGGAGACTGCACACGGTTTCCGACCTGCCCCATCCAACTCTGCACCCCGTGGCCGAGGCCGACGCGAAGCCGACCCGGGTGCACTCGGGCGAGCGTCGCGATCTCCATCGCCGTCAGCGCGATGTTTCGCAGCGGCGTGGGCAGGACTCCGATACCGACACACACGCCCCTCGTACTCGCGAGAACCACTGCGGCGGTAGCTATTCCTCCGGAGTAGAAGCAATCTTCCCACAGCCACACCTCGTCGACACCGGCTTCGTCGGCCTCTCGCGCCCTGTCCACGATTGTTTCCGGCGGCAAGTCCGGCCGCAACACCACGCCGATTCGAGTCATTGTCTGCGCTCCTCTGCTCGGTTGCCGAGTCTACGGACCGAGTATCGCCGGCGACGGGCGGACACCATACGATTCGTTTCGTGAACGAGAGCCTCTTCCTCGCGGCCGTGGAAACGAACCCGACCGTCACAGGCATTCTGGACCGCGCACGGAGTCTGGACGTGCCGAATTGGTATCTCACCGCGGGCGGGCTCTTCCAGACGGTGTGGAATCAGGTGTCGGGTAACGCTACTCAGACGGGCATTCGAGACTACGACTTCTTCTACTTCGACGATTCGGACCTTTCCTACGACGCCGAGGACCGGATCATCCGGCGTGCCGCGCAACTGTTCGAAGATCTGGGCGTCGACGTCGAGGTACGAAATCAGGCTCGCGTCCATCTCTGGTACGAGAAGCACTTCGGCTCGGTAATCCGTCCGTTCACCAGCAGCGAAGACGCCATCGACCACTTCGTCTCCACCACATGCTGTTTCGGGGTGAGGACGGAGCCTGCGGGTACCCGCCGGGTCTATGCCCCGCACGGTTTCGACGACGTCTTCGCGGGCGTGATCAGGCCCAACCCGCTGCTACCGATGCGCCACGTCTACGAGGCGAAAGCAGCTCGATGGACTTCGGTGTGGCCACACCTCACAGTGCTTCCCTGGCCGGCCCCGTCGGCGTAGCTCGAAGCCGTTCACGACCTCGAGACGACCGCGACGATGACCGTTGCCAATTCACTGCGAGCGTCGTCGGCGCTGAGCGCACCCGTCACCGCGGCTTTCGACAGCGCCTCGGCCGCACCGAACAGTGCTGTCATCGACGGGTCGGAAATGTCTCCCGTCTCCGCGTACGGCGCCAGCGCGGCGCTGCACTTCTGCGAGTACGCGAGGTCGGCTTCGCGCTTGACGCGCTCGAGTTCGGGAGACCCCTCGAGCGCCGCGAGAACGCCGGTCAACTCCGGCCCCTGCGACAACGTGCACCCCACATACGAGTTGGCGATGGCGTTGGCCCGTCCGTCCAGGGTCTCGGGGCCCGCGGTGAGGTAGTCGTCCAACATTGCCGACTGCCGCTCGTCGTACTCGGTGAAGAGCGCCGCGAGAAGCGCAGCGCGAGAGGGAAAGTGACTGTAGACCACAGGCTTTGCGACGCCGGCGCGCTCGGCCAACCGACCGAGCGTCAGAGCATCCGCGCCGTCCGCCCGGACCACCGCCCAGGCCACGTCGACGAGTTGGCTGTACCGCTCGGCTTTCGACAACCTCGTTCTCACCATCGAACACACCTCCTTGCGTTATGTACTAATAGTAACCTACGGTTGGTACATACCGTCCGCCCCATCGAAGGGAACCCAATGAACAGTCTCGTCGTCGTAGCCCACGCCGATCCGAATTCGCTCACCCATCACGTCGCCCGCACACTCGCCGACGACCTCAGAGCCGCCGGCGGCGGAGTCGAATTTGCGGAT
>NZ_JBAWFH010000153.1:0-20302 GCF_049591685.1 Rhodococcus sp. (in: high G+C Gram-positive bacteria)
ACGCCGCCGTAGAACACGGTGCGCTCCATGCCCAGCAGGCGGTCGGCGATCCCGCCGCCGAGCACCGTCGAGAGGTAGACCAGACCGCCGTACGCGCCGACGAGACCCGTGGCCGTGCTCTGGGGAAGCCCCAGCCCGCCGTCGGTGGCCGAGTAGTAGAGGTAGTACCCGAGGATGGTGAGCATCCCGTAGAACGAGAAGCGCTCCCACATCTCCACGCCGAACAGATTCGCCAGCGCGAAGGGCTGCCCGAAGAAAGCGGTGTCCTGCTTGTTCTCGACATCGGCCATAGGTGAACTGTTCCAGATCGGGAACCCGATGTGGAAAACAAACGGCTACTTCTCGGGTGAAATTTTTCGCCCACTCCATCGCGCGAGCGCCCGCCACCCGAGAACAAAGACCGCGAGCACCGTCGACGCGACGATGACGAACGACAGAGCCGTGCCCTGACCGCTCACCGCACGAAGGAGCATTCCGACGGCAACCGTCGTCACCCACACGATGATGCCCGTGGGGACCAGCAGGAAGGCGTCGAACTTGTCGCGGTACAGCGCCCACGTGGCGACCCAACCGGCGACAGCCCCCACGACGAACGGCCATGCCGTGGTGGCCAGTCCTGTCAGTGCGTTGGCCTCGTCGTGACTGCGACGACCGATCGCACAGAAGACGATCACCAGAACGAGATCGATGACGGCGGCGATGACGGGGCTGCGCTTGCTCACCGGTCCACCATAGAGAACGGGCCCGCGGACTGAAAAAAGTCCGCGGGCCCGTCGTCAGAAGAAATTCAGGAAGCCTGGCCGGCTTCGATCTCGAGGGTCAGGGCGATCTTGTCGCCGACCACAGCGCCGCCGCCTTCGAGAGGCATGTCGATGCTGATGCCGAAGTCGCGACGGTTGATCGTGGTGGTGGCCTCGAAGCCTGCGACCGGGCCTGCGCCCATACCGGGGTTGACGCCGTTGAACTCGAGCTTCATCTCGATGGACTTCGTGACGCCGTGCAGGGTGAAGTCACCCGTCAGGACGAAGTCACTGCCGTCGGGACGAACCGAGGTGGAGGTGAAGGTAGCGGTGGGGAACTTCTCGACCTCGAAGAAGTCGGCGGTCTTGAGGTGTCCGTCGCGCTGAGCGTTGTCGGTGGTGATGGAGGCGACGTCGATCTGGGCGTCGACCGTCGGCGTGCCGTCTTCGGCAACGGTGATGGTGCCGGTGAAGCTCTGGAAGCGGCCGCGAACCTTGCTGACCATGAGGTGGCGAACCGAGAAGCCGACCGTCGAATGGGTCGGGTCGATGGTCCAGGTGCCTGCGGACAGTTCGGGCAATGCAATGGCGGTAGTCATGGCGTCTCCTCGTTGTTGAAGTTTCAAGCTCTCTGAAGACTCTAAACGGACCGGAGTCCGGATGTATTCCAGAGGGCATGAACGTGACGCAAAACACAGAAGTGGACGACGCGCTTCAGGCAGGTTCGATGTCCGGTTTGTCGAGCTTCGGCTGCGGAATTTCGCTTGCCGCGCGTGTTTCGCGGTGCAGTTCTTTGGTTTCGGCCTGTTCGACGGCGATGTCGTAAGCGAGGTGCTCGTGCTGGTGGGTACGGAAAAGAACGAGGAAGACGATCCAGCCGACGATGGCAACGAGGATGAAGCTGACTGCGCGATAGACGAACGCCGCGGCAACTGCCTGAGAGGCGGAGATGGATGCTGCGCTGGTGAGCAACGCAATCAGGGTGGCGTCGACGACCACCAACCCGCCCGGCGCCAGCGGCACCGACCCGACGGCTTTCGCTGCGGCAAACGCGAAGAGAAGCCCGGACAACCTCGGATCAGCGCCCACGGCGAAACAGGCGAACCCGAGGCAGGCCACGTCGGCCAGCCGATGCACCGACGACCACGACAACGTCAGCGCTGCATCTCGCTTACCGAGATGGACCGACTGAACCTGCTCGATGACCTCGTCGATGCGCTCCTGGCCCGCATCGGCCGGTTGATTGCGAAAGTCGTTGACCTTGTGCAGAACCCACCGAGCAGCACTTCGAATCGACTGAGGGTGTGCGGACACGTAGCGCACGGCCACAATGATCGCGACCACGCCCGCAATCGGCAGGATCAACGTGAACGTGTTGACCGATCCACCGACGAGTAGTGCGCCGCCGACGCCCAGCGCCGCCAGACCTGCCGCGGCGATGACGCCCGAGATCGCGAGCTGCCACGACGCCACCACCGGGCTGGCACCCCAACGCCGAGTCTCGCGGTAGGTGAAGGCGGTGGAGAACACCTGACCGGCGGGAAGCGTCAACGCCATCGCGGTACTGCCGTAGATGACCGACAGTGATTTCGACTGCCGAACCCGCACGCCACCGGCTTGCAGTAGTTGCTTCTGCACCCGCCCGAACGCACTCAACGACACGGCCTGCGTCGCGACGGTGGCCGCCAGCCAACCCCAGTGGATTTCCGTCAGGGCCTGCCACGACTCGTGCAACCGCGGCCACAGGTACACGCCCTCGCCGACGAGCAGAGCCAACAGAGCTATGCCGGCCAGCCACTTCAACCAGCGCAGTCGATTTCTCCTGCGGGGAGCGGCGGCCACAGGCTCTGGTCTGGGTTCGGCCACCTTGACAGGGTAACCTCCACCGCCCGGTCCACCTGCAGGCTCGATCCGGATGGCCCTCGGTCAGCCGCCAGTCAGGGATGCTCCACCGGCCAGGCGAGATGCGTGAGCCGGCGTCGACCCCGCAATTGCACCTGGTCACCCAACTCCCAATGCTCCTGCTCGTCGTCGCTCGCGAAGTACAGCGCCGACGTCGACGCCAGAACCCGGCCCGGCCGCAGCTTCGCCAACTCGGTCAACCTCGACGCCTCGTTCACCGGATCACCGATGACCGTGTACTCGAAACGCTCCTTGGCGCCGATGTTCCCGGCCACCGCAAGGCCCGCCGACACACCGATGCCGATGTCGAGACCTGTGATGTCGTTCAACGCGAATCGCAGGTCACGGGCCGCAGCCAATGCCGCCGTCGGCGCATCGGGACGGTCCAGCGGCGCACCGAAAATGGCGAGCGCGGCGTCGCCCATGAACTTGTTGACGAACCCGTGATGCTTGTCGATGACATCGACGACGACGCGGAAGAACTCGTTGAGCAGCACCACCACCTCCCCCGGCGGGCGCTCCGACGCGGTGGCCGTCGAGCCCACCATGTCCACGAACAACACCGCCACGAAGCGCGTCTCACCACCCAACTCGGTACCGAACTGCAATGCGCGACGCGCGACGTCCTCGCCCACGTGCTGCCCGAACAGCTCACGCAACACGCGCCGCTCGGCCGACTCCTCCATCATCCGGTTGAAGCCCACCTGCAATCGGCCGATCTCACTGCCGTCGAACACGTCGACCTCGACGTCGTTGTCACCGCGCTGCACCCGCTCGATGGCGCGACGAAGCTGCCTGATCGGATCCGAAATCTGACTCGCCGTGAGCATCGACAGCACGAACGCCTGCCCGATGGCCAGCACGCTGAGCAGAATGATCGCCACGGCCAGCGAATCCGGTGAAAACACCAAGTCGGTCGTCAGCTGCGTCGCACACAGCAGGATGATGCCGATGACAGGCATCAATGTCCCGAGGCCCCACGTCATGGCCATACGCGTGCCCACACCGGGAGCCATCGTCCGGTCGAACCTGCCCTCGCTGAGCGCCATCGCCGCAACCGGCCGAAGAATGCGCTCACCCAACATGTAGGTGAAACCGAACGTCACCGTCGCCGCCATGATGACCGTGACGATCACCGCGACCGACAACGACGGCATCTCCGCCACCGTGAGCACCACGAAGATAACCCCGCCGATCACCCACAACACCAGATGAACGATTGCCTGACGCAGCGGCGCGTGCAACGTCGTCATCTGCTCCTTGCGCGTCGGCGGACCACCACGCAACTGCCAACGCACCACCGAACGCAACATCCGCGCCGCGTAGTACAAACTGATGATCCCGGCGAACGTCAGATACGCGCCGAAGATATAAACATTGCGCACCCGATCGGCCACGATCGACTGCGACTCCGTGATCGGCAACCCGTACCGAACGAACGCGAACACCAACACCGCGCCGAACAAATTCGACAGCAACATCGACAACATGTACAAAGGCCAGCGACTCTTCAGAGTGAGCGAGACCGCTCGATAAGATGCCAGCACGGGTTAAATTTAGCGGGTGACCGAACGCGAGCCGCAGGCAGAAGCGGTTTGGCAACCCGAGCGGCGGAGGCGCGACCTAGCAGGAGGCGCCGAGCCGCCTATCCTTCGGTGATCGCCGGCAACGCTGCGAGCGGCTCCCCGGTGTGCATCAGACCGAGCTGCACCGCGCGCATTCCTACCTGGAAGCGCGAATCCACGTTGAGGTCGCGCAAGAGGTTTGCGACATGCCGACGATAGGTGCGGACGGATACCTCCAACGTTCGCGCCGCGACTTCGTCCTTGACGCCCTGCGCCAGCAACCCGAGAACCTGCTGTGTGAGGGCGCACTGGCGCCGGTGCGCAAGACTGCTCTCCGCGGCGTGCGAATACGCCACTCGCCAACCCTGTTCGAACCAATTGTTCATCAGGTGGACCACCCCAGGGCTGTTGACAACCAGCGTCATCGGACCCGGTTCGGGCATGCTGATGAGGGCGATGCGTCCGTCACATATGACCCAGTCGTGCGAAGTGCAGGTGAACATGGACACGCGAACGGCAGGATTCCCCGTCGTGGCTATGCCGAGCACGCTGTCGCTGTGGGCGACGGCGCGATCGCACAGAATCTTCACCGGAAGGTTCCTGCGGAGCAGGTCCGGATTTGCCAGGGTCATGTTCAACGTCACCGCGAAGGCAGGCGTGGAGATGCAACAGACGACGTTCGATCGTGCGGAATCAATGAACTCGGTCAGCCGCACACTCGCAACCGGCCATTCGTTCGCGGTGTGAATCGCATCCTCGGTTCGATGCTCGATTGCGGAGTCGATAAGGGCACGTGCACGTCGAAGTTCGGACACCGAGTCCCGATTCTCGCCGGATCGCCCAGAACTCCCCGCGGTCCTGGATTGAGCGCTCACGCGAAAATCCCCAATCGTAGTTGAAACGGCAATCCATTGCGGAAACCGCACCAGAATTGCCGCTTTTCCCATGCTACGTCCGGGCCGATTGTCAAGCCGCGGGATACCTCCGAATGGAAGGTGCGAAACGGAGCCTAATCGGACGCAGTGCATTCCGCAACGCGCGGGATACTGGTCCTGAGCAGGCGGATAGTGGTGAAATCAATTAGCTGAAGCACTGAATCCTGGAAGCCATTCTGTGGCAATTTTCGAAAAAGAAACTTCTGCATCGAGCTGGGAAAGCACGCCGATAGAACCGAGCATGACTCGCACGATCATCGCGTGCCCGGGCGGTAGATCGAGGGATCGAGCAGTGTCGCGACTCGAACGGTCCGCCATGCCACTGGCCGTAGCCGCGGCATTTCTCAGCCATTCACGGGTGAAATGAAACGTGTCCTGTTGCAGTGGGTCGCTGATCGGTCGAAGGTAATCGGCAATCTCGTCGGCGGTGACGTCGCGGTTCGGTAGCACGAAGTCGTTGGTCTCGAGCGCGTCGACCAGGTCCTCGTACCGCTCGTCGCGGGCAAGGCTCAGCATCGAACCCCACGATTCAGGAAGACCACCCGGGAACGAACCGCAAGCCCCGAAATCGAGAACGCCGAGACGTCCATCGTCGAGTATTTTGTAGTTCCCCGGATGCGGATCGCTGTGCAGTAAGCCTGCAAGTGCCGGTGCGGCGAGAAGAAACTCCGTCAGCAGCGTCCCCGCCGAATTACGCTGTTCAGCAGTGCCATCACGGATCACGTCCGACAGGGCAATGCCGTTGATCCATTCCGTCACGAGAACTCTCGGCGAACTGGCCACGACCGGGGGGACGAGTATGCCCCGATGGCCGGCGAAGGCCGTGGCGAGTACCCGCTGGTTGTCAGCCTCCGCTCGATAGTCCAGCTCGGCTTCGATGCTCTCCTCGATCTCGGACACGATGGCGGTGACGTCTGCGGTGGGCATCACTTTGGCGAGCCATTTCGCGAGAGTGGACAACGGCTTGATATCGGCGCGTAGAGCCTGGTCCGCGCCTGGGTACTGCACCTTGACCGCTACGGCGCGGCCATCGGACCATATGGCCCGGTGTACTTGACCGATGCTCGCCGCCGCAACCGGTTCTTCCTCGAACGAGATGAAGCGCTCCCGCCAACGGGTACCCAGCTCGTGGTCGACAACGCGATACATGGACTCGGTCGGCATCGGAGCAGCACTCGATTGCAGTCGGGTCAGCGCATCGCGGTACGGGCCGGCGTGCTCGGCGGGAACAGCGGCTTCCATGACACTGAGAATTTGCCCCAATTTCATTGCTCCGCCTTTCAACTCGCCGAGAACCCTGAAGATGTGAGCGGCGGTCTTCTGCTCGAACTCGGCGTCGACACGGCCGGACTCAGCGCCGGCGAGTTTGCGTGCCAGTCCGACGGCGGCGCGCCCGGCCATACCGATCGGCAGCCCTGCGAGTTTTCGGTTTCGAGCGTGTCGGCCGATCGGCAGGTCGGTCATCGGACCAGTTGCACGATGACGACCAAGGCCGCGAGGGCGATACACAGCGGTGAATAGACGTAGGAGTTGAGCCGGACGAATTCAGCGGACGCGTTGCTGTTCATGAAATAACCGCCGACGCCCCGCAAGAGCAGAACCCCCGCCAAGGCCCACATCGCGATTCCACGTAGCCATTCCGGCGTCAGCGCCGGGACAGCGCCCGCCTGCATGAGGACGAGGACGCCTGCCGCAACGAGTGCGGCGCCCGTCGCCCAGTACAGAATCGCAGGCGGTGGTGTTGCTTCGGAACTGCCGAAAACGGCGGAATTCAATTCCGCGGGTGAATTCCAAGGCCATGACGTTCGAAGCCACACGATATGGAGAACGCCGATTGCAATTAACACTGCGGCGGCGAGCACCCCGATTAATAGTGCAAACATCAAGTAGTCCTTTCGTTCAGTGGGTCCAGTTCCGAGGCCGTTCGACGTGCAAGCACAGAATGGCCTACATCGAGCACACAGTTTGCCCCAACAAATGTTCGACCCTGAAACAAACGAATCCCGTCGATAGTACGGAGCACACGTGCATTGTGCCGAAGAACATCGCCTGGGTAAATGTCCGCCCCGAATTTCACATCGGTGTAGCCGCCGAGGATCAGTACGTCCGGGCCGGTGTGCGAAGCGAGCATCGCACACGCTTGATTGAACGACTCCAACAGCAGACCGATCGGATAGGCGTATGCCGAAGGCTCCGCTCGATCGTCCATACCCCGGTAGCACCACTCGCCGTATGTGACCGCCTTCTCTACGACGACAAGTTCGCCGGGGACGAGTCATGATGGCTCGTGCCCTCGGGTCATTCCGCAGGCTCACTCCCGCTCGAAAACTCTTAACCGACTGCCAGCAGGTGTCCGGCTGAACGCCCGGGGCGGTTGCCCCAACTCCTGTTTGAACGCCGTGACGAAGGCTGACGGCGTCGATTAACCCGCGCGTGCGCCGGCGTCCGTGACCGATGCGCCTGCGGCCAACGATTCCACCGAGCCAAGGATGCGTGCCCGTCGACGCCAGGCGCCCAGCGACAATCCGGTCTCGGTTACGAATCGGCGTTCGAGTGTGCGAAGGCCGACACCGACCCCTCGTGCGGCTGTCGGCGGATCGGCACCGGCCAGAATGAGTTCGCCCGCCCGGCGGGATTCGAGTCCGCGCGGAAGCGGGAGAGCCAAAGGCAGATTCGGTAGCCCGCGCAGCTGCTCGAGGAGAACGGTGAGCAGCGCTTGTCGACCTGGGTCCGTAACGTCCAGCGGACAGACGCGAACGACGTGGGACAACAGATGCCTGGGAAATCCCGACACGACGACAGTCGTCGGCTCGGACGGCGCCGCGTGAAGATCCGCCGCGAAATACAGAACCCGCACAGCGACGGGGTAGCGGTTGCGCACTACCGTAGCGAGCCCATCCGGCATCCACAGCGCTCGATGCGGCGGAACAGTCCATGCCTGTCGGTCGGTCCGCACGGACAGCGCACCCGAGGCGGTGTAGACGAGACGGTCCCAACCCGAGGAAGCGAGAAGCGTCGCGTCGCCAGCCGGATGTGTGACCGCGTATCCGCGGACCGCCGGCTCGTCTGGGTGTCGTGTTTTCGACATTTCCTGGCCGAGATTACGTCGCGCGACCAGCATCCGCGGTGCAAACATCGATACATGCCATCGAACCTGACACACTTCGCGATCAATGCCGACGACGTGTACGCGAGCAAGACTTTCTACGAGAAAGTACTCGGCTGGACGTTCACGCCATGGGGCCCGCCGGGGTTCTTCCGAATCGACACCGGATCGGAAGTGGACGGAGCGCTGCAGCAGCGGCGCACCCTGATCGAAGGCAAGGAAACCGTTGGACTCGAATGCACCTTCGCCGTGGACGATCTCGACGCAACGGTGGCGGCGGTCCTCGACTCGGGCGGCACCGTTCTGATGGAACGGTTCACCATCGCCGGCGTCGGACATCTGGTCTTCTTCGCCGACCCGGCCGGTAACGGAATCGGAGCAATACAGCGAGACGCCGACGCCGAGTGAGCTAGACCGCTCGATACACGCCAGCGCAGGTAAAATCAGCGGGTGACCGAACGCGAGCCGCAGGCAGAAGCGTCAACCGGCTCCACTCCTGCGTCTTCTGGTCATTCCGCAGGCTCCACTCCTGCAGATTCTGTGCACCCACTCGTCCGCATCGGCGCCGAATGGACCTGGTGGCTCCTTGTCCTGTTCGCCGGGTTCCTCACCTTCTGCTACGTCGTCGCGCGGCTCGACACCGTCGTCATCCCCCTCGGCCTCGCACTGCTGGCGTCGGCGATGCTCGTACCGCTCGTCGACTGGATGCAACGACGAGGAGTGCCCCGCGCAGCCGCCGTCGTCATCGTGATCATCACCAGCATCGGCGTCGTCGCGGGCATTGTGACCTTCGTCGTCGAACAGTTCATCGAAGGGCTCCCGCAACTCGGAGACCAGTTCACCGCGTCCATCAACGACATCGAGCAGTGGCTGGCCGACGGGCCATTCCACATCAGCCAGGACCAAATTCGTCAGGCCAGCGAATCGCTCGTCACGGTAAGTCAGGACAACCAGGTTGCAATGACCAGCGGTGCGCTGACCACGGCCCGGCGTCGCATTCGGGTGGCGGGCAGCCAGGGTTTCGGATCACTCGTCGGATACGTGCGCGCAACGGTCGCCGTCGCGGCCGCAGACGCCATCGGAATCGGTGCCGGTCTCGCCGTCCTCGGTGTTCCGCTGGCACTACCGCTCGCGTCGCTGGTGTTCATCGGCGCGTTCGTACCCATCATCGGAGCCTTCCTCACCGGATTCGTCGCAGTGTTCATCGCGCTCGTGACGAAGGGATTGTTGACGGCGCTCATCGCGCTCGGCATCGTCGTCGCCGTCATGCAGCTCGAAGCGCATGTGCTGCAACCACTCCTGCTCGGCCGAGCGGTTCGACTGCATCCGCTCGCCGTGGTGCTGGCCATCACCGTCGGCGTTCTACTCGCAGGAATCGTAGGAGGACTACTGGCCGTTCCGATCGTGGCCGTTCTCAACACCGCGATCCGATGTCTGTTGGCGGACGACCCCGACGAGGTGTTCGAGGAACTCGAAGAACACGATCCGGAAGCGTCCAGATTCCCTGCCGCACCCGGAAATCCGCACCCGGACAACCGCGCACTCGAGCCGGGCACACTTCGAGAGCCCGAGGCCCTGAACAAACCAGGTCCGGATGACTGACGCCGTTACCCCACTCTGGCGGGCCTCACAGGCCTTTCGGCTGCTGACGCTCGTCTACGCGGTGAGCTATCAGATCGCGTCGATGGACGACTACAGCAATCCGCGCCTCAGCTGGATTCTCGTTGCGATAATGGCAGTGTGGACGGGTTTGTCCGCCACCCTGCTGTCCCGTCCCCCTCGGCCTCGGACGCCGCGGTGGACGGTGGTTCTTGCGGACCAGGTGGTGGTCGTGGGGCTCATGGCATCGACCCGGCTCGTCGCCGACTACGACTGGTACACCACCCATCAAACCCTCCCGACCACCCTGTGGGCGACGAACGCCGTCATCTCGGCAGCAATTTTGTACGGACCCAAAGGCGGAATCGCCTCCGGCATCGTGCTGTCGGCGGCGAGCGCTGTAGTGCGCGATCAGGTCGACACGTCGTTGTGGACCGATGCGACTGCGCCCGTTCTGGTGTCGGTGGGCCTCGCTCTCGGCCTCGCGAGCAACACAGCTACCCGCGCGCACGCGGAACTCGAACGTGCGACGCGTCTCGCCGCCATCACCTCCGAACGCGAGCGCCTCGCCCGCCAGGTGCACGACGGTGTTCTGCAGGTGCTGGCACTGGTGCGCAGGCGCGGCAGCGAAATAGGCGGTGCCGCAGCCGAACTAGCCGAGCTCGCGGCAGAGCAGGAAGTCGCCCTGCGCACGTTGATCTCCGAGCACGCCGAACCGAACGACCCTGCATGCAGTTCCGGCCCTGCTTCCGTCGATCTCCGCACCGCGCTGCGGCGTCAGGCGAGTACGACGGTGTCCGTCTCCGCTCCCGCCGAACCCGTTCTGGTAGGCGACTTTCTCGCAAGCGAACTGTCCGCCGTCGTCGCCACCGCACTGTCCAACGTGGCGTTGCACGCGGGTCCGGGGGCCCGCGCCTACGTGCTGCTCGAAGACCTGGGAACGGACATCGTGTTGAGCATCCGCGACGACGGACGCGGCATTCCGGCGGGACGACTCGCCGAGGCGGAATCGGAAGGCCGCATGGGGGTGTCGAAGTCGATCCTCGGCCGAGTAAAAATGCTCGGCGGATCCGTCGTCCTCGACACCGCGGACGGCGAAGGAACAGAATGGGAAATCCGAGCACCGAAAGAGGCGACATGACCGACGAGCGCGTCACGATCATGGTCGTCGACGATCACCCGATGTGGCGCGACGGCGTCGCCCGGGACCTGGCCGCAGCCGGGTTCGACGTCGTGGCCACCGCCGACGGCGTCGCCGCTGCCGGTCGACGCGCGAAAGCAACGTGCCCCGACGTCGTACTGATGGACATGCAGCTCCCCGACGGCAACGGGGCGGATGCGACGGGTGAAGTGCTCGCGAACTCCCCGAACAGCCGCATCCTCGTGCTGTCCGCGTCGGCCGAGCGGGAGGACGTTCTCGACGCCATCAAAGCCGGCGCCACCGGTTACCTGGTCAAGAGCGCCTCCGCGGAAGAACTGTTCGACGCAGTCCGGGCCACGGCCGCCGGACAGGCCGTCTTCACGCCGGGGTTGGCGGGCCTCGTGCTCGGAGAGTACCGACGCATCTCGACCGCCCCGGCAGCAGAAGCGTCGACCGCCCGTCCGACGCTCACCGACCGCGAGACGGAGGTCCTTCGTTTCGTTGCAAAGGGGCTCAGCGCCAAACAAATTGCCACCAAACTGAGTCTGAGCCACCGGACGGTCGAAAACCATGTGCAGGCCACGCTCCGCAAGCTCCACCTCGCCAACCGCGTCGAACTGGCGCGCTACGCCATCGAGCAGGGTTTGTGAGACGGCCCTTTCGGGCACCCGTCAGCCATGACCGACACCGACAAGCCCGTCGACACCACCGTTGATCCGACGCAGCGCTCGCGTGGCCAGGATGCCGACACCGAGCAGAACCAGGACGAGCGCGGCGAAGCCGTCCGCCAGTTCGACCACCACATGGACGGCTCGGGGGACAAGCCGACGTTCCCGACGCCCGATCCCGAGGACGTGACCCCCGCGGACTCCACCGATCCGAAGACGACCACCCGCGGCGAATAGTCGTCATCGTGGCCGCCGACAGAGTTCGCCTGTTGGTGGCCGCTCGGTCATGCCGAATCGCCACACTGGTTCGAATGCGCATCGTGCAACTCGCGAACTTCTACGGTCCACGATCGGGCGGGTTACGCACAGCGGTGGACCAGCTGGGAGCGGGGTACACCGCACGCGGCCACGAAGTCGTCTTGGTGGTGCCGGGGCCGTCCGCCTCGGAAGAAGTCCTCCCGACGGGAGTTCTGCGTATCACCGTCCCCGCGCTCGGAGTCCCCTTCACCGGTGGCTACCGCGCTGCCGAGCCGCGTTCCATCGCAGACGTCACCGCGGGATTGCGACCCGACGTGCTCGAGGTGTCCGACCGGCTGACGCTTCGGGGCATGGGATCGTGGGCTTCCCGGCGCGGCGTCGGAAGCGTCATGATCTCCCACGAACGACTCGACCGACTACTCGCCCAGATACTCCCGAAGCGCGCAGCCCGGGCTCTCGCCGACGTCGCAAATCGTCGAACAGCGGGGTCGTACGACGCCGTCGTGTGCACGACGCAATTCGCGCGACGCGAATTCGAGCGCATCGGTGCTGCCAACGTCAGCGAAGTTCCCCTCGGCGTCGACCTCGACCTGTTCAATCCAGCACGGCACTCCCCGACGGTCGCTACCGCGCTCCGCCGCGACGCCGACGCCCTGCTAGTTCACTGCGGCAGGCTCTCGGTCGAGAAACGCGTCGAGCGCAGCATCGATTCGGTTGCAGCCCTGCATGAGTCAGGACGCAGTGTGCGGCTCGTCGTCGCCGGAGACGGACCACGCAGGCCGGGGCTCGAGCGTCGAGCCAGAGGATTGCCCGTCGAGTTCATCGGTTTCGTCGACGGCAGGGAGGAGCTCGCGTCCATCCTGGCCTCGGCCGATGTAGCGCTGGCCCCGGGTCCCCACGAAACCTTCGGCCTTGCTGCGCTCGAATCACTGGCCACCGGAACACCCGTCGTCGTGTCGCAATCGTCGGCTCTGGCGGACATCGTGACGCGATCCTGCGGCGGCCACGCGGACGACACGATCGACGGTTTCGCCTCCGAACTCACCCGCGTCCTGGGGCTCCCGTCGACGAGCCGGCGAGGCGCAGCGCGGCGACGAGCCGAGGAATTCGGCTGGCCCGCGTCCGTCGACGGCATGCTGTCCGTACTGGAACGTGGCCGCCCGCCCGAATGACCCCTATCCTCTGTAGTTATGGAGGAGCGGGATTTGAGAGTGTCCGACGCCGAGAAGGAACACGTGGGGCAGCTGTTGCAGCGTGCCGTCGGGGCGGGGATGCTCTCGCTCGGTGAATTCACCGAACGCATGGACACCGCACTCGCAGCCAAGACCCGAGGCGAGCTCAACTCGGTCCTCGCCGACCTCCCCGGCATGCAGATTGCCGAGCACCACCGTCCACAACTACAGGGCTCTGCGCCCACACCCGCGGCGACGTACACCCCCACTCACGGTCCGACCTACTCGGCGGCGCCGGGCGACGTTGTCCGCGGCACGATGTCCACGGTTTCTCGCAAAGGCCCCTGGCACGTCCCGCCCAACCTGTCGATCGAAAGCAAGATGTCGACGGTCACCCTCGACTTCACCCAAGCCATCATGTCTACCCAGGTCGTCGAGATCACCGTCAACGACTACTGCAGCACCATCTCCATCGTCGTACCACCCGAAGCGACCGTCGACCTCAACCGCGTCGACACCGTCGGCGGCAGTGCGAACAACAAGGTCCGCACGGGCCCGCCCATCGGCCCTCTGCACGTCGTCGTCCGAGGCAAGATCCGCTTCGGGTCCATCACCGCCAAACATCCGATGGGCACCTCGCTGCGACGAATGTTCGGGCACTGACCCTTTCAGACGTCGTTCCCAGCACCGATCGCGAAGGAAAAACACCCACGTCGCTCGAGTAGAAGTACTCAGGTGCATCGGCGCAGCTCGGCGCAGGATCGTCCCCATGACCTTTCCACGAAGTTCCGGCGTCGATCCGCAATTGGTGGCCGCGTTGTCCGGCCGACTCGCCTTCCTGAGCGAACACCTCCGTCACGTATCCGGCGACCTGGCGACACTGCAGGCGCAACTGCAGGCGCAGCCGCTGTCCCAGCCGCAGTCGCAGCCTCAACAGCCCCGGCCTCAGCCGCAGCCCCGGCCTCAGCCGCAGCCCCGGCCCTTGCTCCAGCCGATGGCGCCTTGGCAGGCTTCTGGACCCCAGCGAGGTGTCCCACCACGAACGGCCGCGCAGCTGTATGCGCAGGGAGCCAAGCCGACGCGTGAGCCCGTCGCACCCACGCAGCCCTGGTGGCAGCGCGACGGCGTGATCAGCCGCATCCTCGCCGTCGCGGGCGCGGGCGTCACCCTGGTAGGCGTCGTGATGCTGCTCGTCCTTGCTGCCCAGGCAGGCTGGCTCGGACCACAACTGCGGGTAGCAGGCGGCACCGTTCTTTCGGTCGCACTGCTGTGGGCGGGTTCGCGCATCTTCGCCACCCCCGGTGGGCGCGTGGGCGGCATCGCCCTCGCAGCCACGGGAATCGCCGGACTCTACCTCGACGTCGTCGCGGTAACCGTCGTCTACGGCTGGCTCGAGCCCGCCATCGGCCTCGTCGTCGCCTTCGGAATCACCGCGGCCGGCGTCGCGCTGGCAGTGTCATGGCGATCGCAGCCCATGGCAGCGCTGATTCTCGTCGGCGTCGCGCTCTGCGCACCGGTCGTCACCGGCGGAATCTCGTTGTCGCTCATCGCTTTCTTCACCGCCACCTTCATCGCTGGTTTCGCCGCACAGCTGAAGAGGGACTGGCCTCTGCTGGGTGCAGCCCGCACCCTCCCCGTGGTGATTGCCACGCTGATCGGCATCGCGGCAGCACACGCCTCGACCACACCCGCCTCCGAAGTAATCGCTCTGACCGCAATTGCAACCGTCATCGCCGCCTTCGGTATCGGAAGTGCGCTCGAACTGTTGCGCCGCAAAGTCTCCGACACCACAGCCACGGCGATGATGGGAGCTTCGGCCGTCCCCCTTCTGGCCGTCGGAACCCTGCTCTCTGCGTGGACGACCACCGCGATCGAAGGCGCCCTGGCGTTGGTGTGCGCGACGGCAATCGCAACTTCTCGACGCCTTCCTCTGCACGCCAAAGCCGTTCTCACCCTCATTGCTTCGTTGGCTCTCCTGCATGCCGTGCTCGCTCCGACGTCCATCGAATCGCGTCCGCTGGCACTCCTGCTCGTCGCCGCAGTGCTGCTCGCCGTCGCGCACCGAGCATCGTCGACGCCGACCTGGTACGCGGCCGCCGGCTTCGGCGCCCTCGGCTCGTTGGGCTTTCTGCTCGTGTCGCTGCCGGGGCAGATCGCAGAATACCGTTACAGCACGGGCGACTTCGGTGTCGTCCTTGCCGGAATCGTGCTTGCGGGCCTTGCCGTCGCCTTCGTTCCGGTCGCGGCACGGCTCGAGGTCGTCGGCAAGAACCTGCAGGCAGCCTGGGTCGTCGCCGGAGTGGTCGCTCTCTATGCCGCCACCGCGGCAACCGTCGCACTCGGGGTCGCTGCCATCGGAGGCCGCACCGGGTTCGTGGCCGGGCACTGCGTCGCAACCATCGAGTGGATGGCCGCAGCTCTGGCTCTGCTCGCACTTGGACTACGCAGCGAAAAGTACGCTCACGCAGCGCTGTTGGGCGGTCTGTCGCTTACCGCGGCATCGGTGGCCAAGTTGTTCCTCTTCGACCTCGATGCGCTCGACGGACTGTTCCGCGTCGGTGCGTTCATCGTCGTCGGGCTGCTGCTGCTGTTCGCGGGTACTCGCTACGCCCGCGTGTTCGCCGGCCGTGAGAGTGCCTCGCTCACCTAGGAGTTGGGCGCTTCATCCACTGCGGCGCCCACCAGCAGCTGTCGCCGAGGAGCTTCATCACCGACGGCACCAGGAACAAGCGGATGACAGTGGCGTCGATGACGAGCGCCGCGATCATGCCGTACGCGATGTACTTCATCATCACCAGATCCGAGAACGCGAACGAACCGGTGACGACGATGAGGATCAGTGCCGCCGCAGTGATGATCCGACCGGAATGAGCCGTACCGATCCTGATCGCGTCGGTTGTGCTCGCGCCGTTCTCTCTCGCTTCGATCATGCGGGAGAGAAGGAAGACCTCGTAGTCCGTGGACAACCCGAACACGATCGCACCGATCAACAGCAGAATCATCGCCATGATGGGGCCCGGAGTGAAGTTCATCAGGTGCGCGCCGTGACCGTCGATGAAGATCCACGTCAGTATTCCCATCGTCGCGCCCAGGCCGAGGGCGGTCATCAGCACCGCCTTGAGCGGCAACACCAGCGAACCGAACGCCAAAACCATCAGCAGCGTCACGACGAAGACGACAAGGATCACCGTGAGCGGCAGCCGTTCTTCCAATGCTGCAATGGAGTCGTATTCGATTGCGGGCGTGCCGGTGACGTATACCGTCGCGCCCTCCGGAACCTTTATCGCGCGCAAATGTTCGATCGCCTCGGACGACGCAGTGCGGTCCTGCAAGCCGGCGTGGAAGACGATCAGTCCGTCCTTGGCGGCACCCGCCGGGGTGAACTTTTCGACGAGCCCCGGCGCCTGATTGGCCTGCGAGGTGATAAGGCCGAGTGACGGTCCCTGCGCACCCTCGATCACCAGCTTCAGGGGCTCGGTGCGTTGACCCGGAAACAGCTCGTCGAACTGGGTCTGTGCCACCCGCGTCGGATTGTCCGGTGGTAAGTACGTCTCGTTGATGCCGCCGAACTCGATCTTGCCCACCGGCAGTGTCAGAACCAGCAGCCCGAGCACGATGGCTACGGACACCTTGACCGGCCGACGCATGACCCACACGGTCAGCCTGCCCCACATGCCGTTCTCGATCTCCTCCGACGAACGCGTCTTGCGCATCGCCTTCAATCCAAGCGCGTCGACCCGCGGACCGAGAATCGCGAGCACGGCAGGAAGCACGGTGATGGCGGTCAACGCGGCGAGTATCACGGTCGCGATGGATCCGTAGGCGACGGAACGCAGGAAGCCGTGCGGAAACAGCAGTAGACCACCGAGACTGGCAACGATCAAAGTGGCCGAGAACGTGACGGTTCGCCCCGCCGTCGTGACGGTTCGGCGTACGGCGTCGCCCACCTCGCGGCCATCACCGAGCTCCTCGCGGAAGCGGGACACGACGAACAATCCGTAGTCGATTGCCAATCCGAGGCCCACCATGGATACCACCGGAGCGACGAACGTGTTGACCTCGGTGAACTCCGTGAACAATCGAACCACCCCGTTGGCGCCCACAACGGTCAGACCGCCGACGACGAGGGGGAGTGCAGCGGCCACCACGCCGCCGAAGACGAAGAAGAGCAGAACCGCCACCGCCGGAATGGCCAGAACTTCCATGCGATGAATGTCGTCGGACATCGTCGACGCCAATGCGCCTGCGACAGCCTGCAAACCGGCCACTTGAACGTCGACGCCGTCGATGTAGAACTCGTCCTTCACGTCCTGGAAGTTTTCGGTGAGTGCAGTGTCGTCGTCACCGACGATGGCGACGCTCGCGATGGCATGACGCTTGTCGGCCGTTGCGAGTGCCGCGGCCCGCACTGCGCCGTTCACCTCGAAGTAACTGCCGTTGATCTTCGCGATTCGGTCAGGGTGTTCGGCAACCAAAGAATTCAGCGAATCAGTCACTGTTGCAACGAAAGCCGGGTCATCGACGGTTTCACTTTCGGGTGCCGTGTACAGGACGATGACGTCGCCCTGAGTGTCGCGGCCGAATGTGAGGTCCGCAAGTTCGGCTGCCGCAACGGATTCCGAACCGGGGTCGTCGAAGCCGCCCTGGCTCAGGTGGTTCTCGAAACCGACGCCGTAGGCTGCCATCGCCAGCAGCCCGGCGACCATTACCCCCAGAACCGTGTAGCGCCAACGATGAACCAAGCTCCCCCAGGTGGCGAACACAGCGGCTGCTCCTCGACATCGTTGATCACGGTTTCTTGGCGGACCGCGCCCCCGAACAATGCCACAGTCCTTTCCGCCAACGGTCGGCGCCGGCGGGGCGTTCCGGGTGTGCGTTGTGACAAGACCCAAGGCTCACCGTCGCAGGGTGTGGCGACACAACGAAGGGCCACTCCGTGATGCATGGAGTGGCCCTTCGTTGTTGACGAAGTGTTCTGCTTGGAGCTCTATTCGCGACGTTCGCGCGCCAGCAACTCGCTGACGCTCAACGCGCGGCGTCCGTCGCCGCCGCGGTGCCGACCACTGTCGGTGCCGGGATCGGATCCGTCCGCAGGAGCAGCTTCTGCCGCTCGGCGGGACGAACGCGACTTCGGTGGCTCGCTCTCCGGCGGTGTCGGCCGCTGATCGCGCGACTCCGACGATTCGGGCTCCGATGCGCGAGGCGCGTTCCGAGTGGAAATGTCGTACCGAGCGCGGGGGGTACTCGACGCATCGCGCGATCGGCCGTTCCCACCCGTCCCGTTGTTTCCCGCGCCGGTGCCGGTCCCGTTGTTCCCCGCGCTGGTACCGGTGCCGTTGTTCCCCGCGCTGGTACCGGTGCCGTTGTTGCCGGTGCCGTTGTTGCCTGCGCCGGTGTCCCGGTCGCTGGGCGCGCTCTGTGCGTATCCGCGAACGCCGCCGGTGCGAGGGCTGTCTCCCGCACGACCTTCGGTCGCACCGCTCGTCGTCGCGCGAGGTGCCTGCCCGCTGGCAGTGCCGTAGGGCTGACGGGCAGCGCCGTTGCTGGTGGCGCCTGTGCCGTTCGAGTTACTGCCGTTCACGTTACTGCCGTTCGAGCTACTGCCGTTCGAGCCGTTCACCGGGGCGCCGTTGCCTGCGCCGTAGTTGGTTCGGCCCGAACCGTTGCGGTCGCTGCCGTTGCGGTCACCGTTGCCGTAGACATTGCGCTGACCATTGCTGTAACCGTTGCGCGCGGAGGAGCCGGCCGAGTAGGCGTCGTCACGCGGTTCCGGTGTAGTGCCTTCCGATGTAGCGGTCGGGTCGCTGTTGGCGTCGGCTTGCCAGCGCTGCGTTTCGGGCTGTTCGGAAGACAGCTCCGAGCTCGTTCGCTCCGTGCGCGAGGTGGGTGTCGGTGCTCGCAGGTCGGCGAGCCAGCTTTCGATGGACCGAGGATCCGGCGTCGACTCTCGGTGTTCCCTGGACCGTGCAGGTTCGCGCGGAGCCGTCGGGCGCGGCCGCAGGGGAGTGGGAGCGACGACCGGTTCGGGGCGGGCCGCAGGGGTGGGGCGTTCTCCCAGAGCGGACTCCTCCGGCGCCTGTGCCGGCTTGCCGGTGACCGACCGACGTTCGTTCTCCTTGGCGGCGTGTGTCGCGCGGATCGGTCCGACACCGGTGGGTGCGACGATGGGAATCGGCTCGGTCAACGGCTCGTTGCGCACCGGGCCGGGTCGTACAGGTGTCACCGCGGGGACGGGTGCAGGTGCGGTTCCTGCCATTGCGAGCTCGGGAACGTCGGCGGGCAGTAGCTCGTCGTCCAGTACGGTTTCGCCGAGTCCGATCTTCTGCTGCACACGCTTCATCCACTGCGGTGCCCACCAGCAGTCGTCGCCGAGCAACTTCATCACCGCGGGCACGAGGAACATACGGATGAGCGTCGCGTCGATGACGAGAGCGGCGATCATTCCGTAAGCGATGTACTTCATCATCACCAGGTCGGAGAATGCGAACGCACCGGTCACGACAATGAGGATCAACGCAGCGGCAGTGATGATGCGTCCGGTATGCGAGGTTCCGACGCGGATGGCTTCGCTCGTGCTCGCGCCTCGCTCCCTCGCCTCGACCATTCGAGACAGAAGGAACACCTCGTAGTCCGTCGACAGACCGAACACAATCGAGATGATCAGCACCAAAACGGGTGCCATGATCGGCCCCGGGGTGAAGTTCATGAAGCTCGCGCCGTTGCCCTCGATGAAAATCCACGTCAGGATGCCCATCGTGGCGCCCAACCCGAGCGTCGTCATCAGGACGGCCTTGATCGGCAACACCAACGATCCGAACGTCAAGAACATCAGCAACGTCACAACGAACATGACGAGCACCGCCATCAGCGGCAGGTTGTCGATCAGCGCGGCGATGCTGTCCTGCTCGATGGCCGGCGTGCCGGTCACCATCACCGTCGAGCCCTCGGGAACGTCGATACTGCGCAGGTGCTCGATGGCAGGCTTCGAGTCGTTGCGATCGACGAGACCGGCCTTGAAGACGATCACGCCGTCTTTGCTCGCGCCTTCGGGAGCGAACTTCTCGATGAGGCCCGGTGCTTCGTTGGCCTGGCTCGTGATCTGCGCCAGCGACGAACCCTGAGCATTGGAGACGACGAGCTTGAGCGGTTCCGTCCGCAGACCCGGGAACAGTTCGTCGAACTCGCCCTGTGCTTCGCGGGTGATGTTGTCGGGAGG
>NZ_JBAWFH010000154.1:0-2656 GCF_049591685.1 Rhodococcus sp. (in: high G+C Gram-positive bacteria)
ACCTATCAATGCGTGGTGTTGCAGCCGGAGATCATCCTGACAGGGCGATACAAAAACACTGCGCGGTTCTGGCGAATCGAGAAGATGTCGTCTCTCTCAATGGACCTTGACTGCCGACGATTCGACGTCCACCACGTAGTTTTGCAGCAATGGATAGCGTTCTACCTGCAGTACCCAAAGATGCGATTCGAACTCGGAACAGAAGCTGCCGCTGAGAGGTTGGCCGCAATCACCCCATGAAGTGCGTGACCGGCCCGTTGTGAGTGCTGAGAAAAGAGCGTCTCCGCGAAAGTTTAGTAACGTCGTCCGGTCACAGGACGGCTGTCGCCGTCGACCCCACGCACCACGAATGTGTGGCTCATTCTGATCGAAGTGTGGGCTGCCTGGCGCGAGCCGCACCCCGGTGACGTCACTAATTCAACCCGTTGTGAATTCAGCAGCGACCGGAGGACCAGGGGGCGCACGGACCGAACAAGATGTACTGAATCCGATCGACGAATTCGCGAGCGTCGGCCGAACCGGAAACAACCGCACCAAGCCCTAGATCGACCGCGGCCGAGCCGGTATCTGTCACCGCACTACCTGTGCTGGGCAGCGCGGACGCCGTGGCCGGAACGGCCATGCCGAGTGCGCATGTGATCGACACTGTGGCCAGTATCTGCTTAGCTCGTACGTTCATCAAGCCCGCCTTCGATAGTGGGTCTCGCAGTTGAATGCCGAGCAAACCACGATTCGACAGGTCCAGGTAGTCGTCCGATTGATGTACCCGCCTTTTGCCTCGTCGCCCGTGAGCACCCGCGGCTCGGTAGTCGCTATCCGATTGCGTCGGCAATTCGTGGGGCGAGATTGTCGATCGCGTAGGGGATCGACAGCACCGAGTTGTAGGTGATGGCTCCGCGTTGATCGATGGTGGCGGGAACGATCGCCCCGTTGCGCCCAGCCGTCGTGTTCGCGAAAGCCGGATTCTCGGCGACGATGTCGAAGTTTTCGTCCGGACCCAGTACGAGCATGACGTCCGCGTCGAGCAGGTTCACGTTCTCGGCCGACACTTCGACGTAGAAGGTGTCACCGGTGTCGCGACTCGTTACTGCCTCGGGGATCTGGAAGCCCAGGCCTGTCAGGAACTGACCGCGGCCGTCGCCGGGTAGGAAGCCTGCGTATACGCCGTCGTACGACATCACTGCGACGCCCGTCTTGCCGGCGAACTGGGGATACTTCGCGACGGTGTCGGCAATCAGGGTGTCGCTCTTCGCGTTGAGTTCTGCGCCCTGTTCGGGGACGCCGAGTGCGGTGGCGATCGTGTTCGTCGCCTGAGTACGGGGAACGGCGTAGGCAGCGGTGCCTTCGGGCCGTGCGACGGTGGGTGCGATCTCGCTGAGCTTGACGTACATCTCCTCGTCGAACCCTGCGTTCACCCCGAGGATGAGGTCAGGTTCCAGACCGGCGATCTGTTCGAGGTTGGGTTCAGAATCCGACTCGATGCGAGTGAGTTCTGCATCGCCGACAAGCCCCTCCGCCCAAGGACCCAATCCCGTTTCGTGGAAGCGGAACCCGGTGTTCCCGACGGGTACCTGGCCCAGTGCGAAGACGACGTCGGCGTCGGATACACCGAGGGCAACAATGCGCTCGGGCTTCTCCGCGACTGCGGTACTACCGAAGACATGCTCGATGGTGACGGGGAATGCGCCCGAGACTCCCGCAGTATCCGACGGGTCTGCCTCCGGCGACGAGCATCCCGCGGCCAGCACCATGCTGACCAGCAATACTCCTAGTTTCCATGAACGTATCCGCACCGCGTCTCCACCTCGCTCGCTGTAGGTAGGGTGCCCTAACCTGAAGAATCGGGTTTCGTAAACGCCGTGTCCTCTCGGGGTTGGGAGGGGCTTGCCGGCATTCAATGGCACATCGCGCTGACCGGGGTTATCCTCGGGGCAGGTTCAAGAGCGACAGTCATAGGTACCTGGCCGACTGTCCGGCAACCCCGTTTCCATCGACCGGGGTGCCCCAGGGGAAGAACCGGCCCGACCGGCAACCGCAGGCGGGCAAGTCGATGGAGGTCGCCACGCACCTCCGGGGCGAGGTGCAGCATGACCGATGATCCGAGACTCGTAGCAGCACAAGCGAAATGGGAACCGATCCCGCCTCAACGGCGCCGCCTTTGGTGCAGAACTTTGCTCGAATTCCCGCCTATCTGGTACGGGACGTTCCCCATGATCGCGACGAGGCAACAAGTGCTCGAGGGTGGCTACACCAATATCGGCGACTGGATTGATCTGGCGAAACGTGCAGAAGCAGTAGGTTTCACGCCGCAGACCTGGTTGATCTTCCGGCAGAGCCTCGCACGTGACTGGCTCGTCGAGCAGTTTCCCGCACATCCGGAAAACCAGCCCAAACGCCGCGGAAACGGTGGGATCGAGATGACGATCGTCAACCCCGAAGACTTCGCGGAATGGCCGTGGCTCTACGAGGCCGGCTATCAAGCGGGCGAGGCGACGACGAAGACTTTGACTCGATGACGCGTCGCGTTCCACGGAACCATTCGGACGTCGTCGACGTCTAATCTGGTGGTCGACGTGATCGAGGGGGTTCGGTGCGGAAACGAGTGGTGACGCTTGTCGGCGTGGCAGCGCTGGTTGCGGGATGCGGGGGCGATGTG
>NZ_JBAWFH010000155.1:0-1560 GCF_049591685.1 Rhodococcus sp. (in: high G+C Gram-positive bacteria)
GGGCCATCGAAGTGCGTCTGAACGAGTGAAGCGACAGCAACTCGAGGTCACTTCCGATGTAGTCCGACCCACACCTGGGCGACTTCAGCCGCGGCCTCTCGCGCTGTGACGGTCAACCGCGTTTGGCCCGATACTTGGCTTTCCCAATCAGCTTCGGTCGGAGCATCCGCGAACTGCCATTCACCTGGCAACTTGTTCGTGGGCCCGAACCTCCGATACAAATCGGCCACTTTCGGCTCGAATGCCCCAATCCGACTGAGTGCCCACAAGTCCCACAGATCACGCGATGCTCGCCGATCACACCAGGTGGCCGTCTTACCCGCAACGAACGCGTGCCGCGTGGGCACCGTCAACGCAGCTCCGAGTGCATCCTCGTACCGCTGTTCGAGCTGCCGGTTCTCCAGAGGCCATCCAGGGCGACCTTCCGCCGAGAGCAACTGCACCTTGACCGCCAGTCCGGACTGCGACCTCAACACTGCACCGAGATGCTCAGGCACCTCGCTGATCGCCGAATCCCACACCAGTCGCCCGTGGCTGCGCATGACTGCGCGCGGGAGTGCGCGGTCGAGACCACGAGCGACCTCCGATCTGGAACCGACCGCAATCAGATCTATGTCCTCGCTTAGACGACCATCGACCAGATGGGTTCGAGCCAACGCTGTTCCGCCGATGAACACAATCCGATCCGCGAAGTGCGCACTCAGATAACCGAGCAGGTGCGAGATCAGATGATCGCGCTCGACCTGTGCACGCGCGACACCGAATTGCGCTGCCACCGAGTCCAGCTCGTCGGGATTCACTACTCCTCCCCCAACCGAGCCTGCAGCCGCGTCAGTGTCGTTCGCATCTTCTGAGCCCCAGCGATCTTGGCTAACACTTCTGGATTGCACCGTCGATACAATTGCTCCACCGCCGGCCACACCTCACCCCCGGTGTCACCGAGCCCCGGACGCTTCACCAGATCCAACACCGTCTGCTCGGGCGTCGTCACCAACACCGGGCCCAACTCGGTATCGATACGCTCCGCATCCAGACGCGCCGTGTCGCGCACGACGAACCGAACCACCGCCTGACGATCCGCCAACCGAATCGGATCGTGCCGCGTCGGCACAGCCACCACAGCAGTCGCCAACGCCCGCGGAATCGCCCCGTGCAACCGGGCCGCGCTGACACCCATCACGACGGCATCGTCGACACTGTAGGCCGCAACCGCGATACCGGCCGCCGCAGGCTCCAAGCCCGGCATCCACTCGGTCCCGATTTGATCGTCGGGTACGGCCACGTAGAAGCCCGTCGCCACCCGATGCAGCAGACCCGAATCCGTCAGGCGCGCGAGCTCGGCCCGCGGGTGCGCGTAGATCTCGGCCGCCGTCGCGGCGCGCACCATCCGCATCCGAAGTCGCGCAAACTCGGGAGGTAACCCGGTCTGACGGCGTCGAACAGCGCTTGTCGTCACAGTCACCTCGATCAAGTGTTGGATACGTTGGCTCCAAGCCAACAGAACCGACACTAATGTCAACTTTGCACCTCGGCCCGGCCATCACCTGCCCAGTCCATACG
>NZ_JBAWFH010000156.1:0-2497 GCF_049591685.1 Rhodococcus sp. (in: high G+C Gram-positive bacteria)
GTCTAATTCGCTCAACTCGACGGTGACTGCGGCACAGCCTGCGGCGAACGTTCCTGACGGATCCATTCAGGCCGTGGCGAACAAGGTGCTGCCCAGCGTCGTGCAGATCGAGGTCACCGGCAATCAGGCAGAGGGCGAAGGATCGGGTGTCATCCTGTCCTCCGACGGACTCATCCTCACCAACAACCACGTCGCGACGGGTGCAGGCGCCAACGGCAAGTTGACCGTCGCGTTCTCCGACGGCACGACGGCCGAGGCGACGCTCGTCGGCGCCGATGCGGTGTCCGACATGGCCGTCATCAAGGCTGAAGGGCGAACGGACCTGACGCCGATCGAACTGGGCTCGTCGGCCAACCTGCAGGTAGGCCAGCAGGTGGTGGCCATCGGCTCGCCTCTCGGCCTCGCGGGAACGGTCACCACCGGCATCGTGTCTTCTTTGAATCGTCCGGTGTCGACCAGCGGTGAGTCGGGCAACCAGAACTCCGTGATCGACGCCATTCAGACCGACGCCGCCATCAACCCGGGTAACTCCGGTGGAGCGCTCGTCAACACCGAGGGGCAGCTCATCGGCATCAACACGGCCATTGCGACACTCGGCGGCGGACAGTCGACCGGGGCGCAGAGCGGCTCGATCGGCCTCGGCTTCGCAATCCCGGTCGATCAGGCCAAGCGCATCGCTGACGAATTGGCCACCACCGGCAAGGCCACGCAGGCCATGATCGGCGTGCAGGTCCCGTCCCAGGACGACGCGAACGGCGCGACGGTCGTCGAGGTCCCCGCGGGTGGTCCGGCGGCTGCGGCAGGTATTCCGACGGGCGCGGTCATCACCAAGGTCGACGACAGGACCATTTCCAGCGGCGACGCGCTTATCGCAGCCGTGCGGTCGCACGCCCCCGGTGACTCGGTGAAGATCACCTACACCGAAGGCGGTAACGAGAAGACCGTCGACGTGACACTCGGAACTGCCGAGCCCCAGACCGGGTCGGTGCGGGCACCGTCCGAGCAGCAGCAATCGCCGTTGCAGATCCCAGGCTTTCCCGGAGGTCGATGATGTTGTCCGATACCGATCGAGTCGCGACGGTTGCCACGATTTACGCACAGCGTGAGTCCGCCGCAGGCTCTCCTACTACGGTAAGCACCATGGAACTCGAGGCACCTCTGGCTGGGCGAGCGTTGGTAGTGATCGTCGACGATCGGACCGCGCACAGTAACGAGAAAGATTCGACCGGCCCCTTGGTCACGGAACTCCTCACCGAAGCCGGTTTCTTGGTCGACGGCGTCGTCGCTGTCACCTCCGACGAAGTCGACGTGCGGAACGCGCTGAACACCGCGGTCATCGGGGGAGTCGACCTCGTCGTCTCCATCGGTGGAACCGGTGTTTCGCCGCGTGACGTGACGCCCGATGTGACAGCTGAGGTTCTCGACCGTGAGATCCCGGGCATCAGTGAGGCCCTTCGGTCGTCCGGGCTCGCGGCCGGGTCGCTCGACGCGGGCCTGTCCCGTGGGCTCGTGGGCGTCTCCGGCAGCACGTTGGTGGTCAACCTGGCATCCTCGCGCGCTGCCATTCGCGACGGCATGGCCACATTGACGCCGCTGGCCGGTCAAGTAATTGCCGAGCTGTCCGGTTTGAACGACTAGGCAGCTCTATGTCCGACGAAGGGCAGCGCGACAACGACGATGCGAGCCGGGCCCGCGAGAAGCGGGCTCGGCTCGCTCGTGTTTTCGGGGAGGTTCTTCCGGAGTCGACCGGCGACGATCGGCCCGAGGGGACAGATGGCCGGTCTGCCGATTGGTTCGAGCGAGAGCGTCCACCGCACCACCTGTGATGTGATCCACAACACATTTCTATACAGGAATCACAGTTTTGTTAGTTGATCGTTTACCTGGCGTTAGCGATCGGCGGCGCGGAAGGTGCGCCTGGAGGCGTATGAGGTCCGACCATTTGGAGCGGTTGTAGATTCAAGCGTATTGGCGGTGTGGACGCCGGGATGCGACGTACGCGCTCTTCAGGGCATATTTACGAACCGGTGAGGTTTGTAACGGATCAGCAACGGCGGCGATGCCCGTGATTGCGGTTACTCCTCGGTAGCTGTGAAAGCCGTTCACATGCACGAAATACATCACAGTTCAGCAGCATTCGGCTCGCAAACGTAGGGATTGTCACGATCCGGTATCTCCTCTAATGTTCCCCTCAGCTTCTGGCAGAGGGCGTGGGCAACACGCTCGATGCGCTCGTGCCAGAACTATGAGGAACCTGATCGTACGATCTAGTTCTGCTCGGGGATCTCTGGCGTTCTGCTGGCGTGACACGAGGGTGAAAGCCACAAGCTTCCCGTGCAGATGCGCTGGGACTGAACATGATGAGGAAGCAAATGACGGAGATCCAGACGTCGCGGCGCAGCCGGGGACTCAAGTCCATGAGCGCAGTGGCATTCGCCGGCGCATCGGTTGTCGGCCTGGTGCTCGGTACCGGAACCGCATCCGCCGCAGTCGACAG
>NZ_JBAWFH010000157.1:0-5761 GCF_049591685.1 Rhodococcus sp. (in: high G+C Gram-positive bacteria)
CGGCGGCCATAGCGGAGGGGAAACGCCCGGTCCCATTCCGAACCCGGAAGCTAAGCCCTCCAGCGCCGATGGTACTGCACTCGACAGGGTGTGGGAGAGTAGGACACCGCCGAACACACATTCCAGAAAACCCCCGACCACACGGTCGGGGGTTTTCTGCATTCCAGGGCACATACGCTGTCCCACATGACTTTCGGGGACAGCGGCATCCGAGGACAACGGCATTCAAGGACAACGGCGTTCAAGGACAACGGCATCAGGGGCAACCACATCAGCCAGTCGTGTCGTCTACACGTCTTCGTCGATCCCCCCACGAGCTGTAGGCAAACCGCGGACATTGCGCGGGCAGACCAGCGCACGCCACCACGCATAGACAGCCAGAAATTCTCGCGAACGGGCGGCGTGAAGATCAGATCGTCGGACTGGCGAGAACCGTTTCTGCCGATCGACCGCGGAGGACGACGCTGTCACCGAGTTTCCAGCAGTCCGCCTCGGACTTGGATGCACCGTCGACGGTGATCTTCGAGGCGAGAATGGCATCCGGCGCGTTCTTTGCGAGGTCTGACAGGCGGGCTGCTTCGTTCACCGGGTCGCCGATGACGGTGTACTCGAACCGAGACTTCGCGCCTACGTTGCCGGCGACGGCGCGGCCGGAAGCGACGCCGACCGCAGCGCTGCACTCCGGCACTTCGCGCTTCAGGCGGGCGCTGATGGTGCGAGCGGCGGCCAATGCGGAGCCGCAATGGTCGTCGATCTCTCCGGGTGCCCCAAAGATGGCCAGCGCGGCGTCGCCCTCGAACTTGTTGATGAAACCACCGTGCTCGTCGACCTCGTCGACGACGACCGCGAAGAAACGGTTCAGTAGAGCGACGACTTCGGCCGGCGGGCGCGTCGACGCCATCTCCGTCGAACCGACGAGGTCGATGAAGAAGACCGCGATGTCACGTTCCTCGCCGCCGAGTTCGGGATTGTTGTTCAGCGCGGCTTCCGCGACTTCGTGACCGACGTGGCGGCCGAACAGGTCGCGAATCTTCTCGCGGTCGCGGACGCCCTCCGCCATTCTGTTGAAGCCGCTCTGCAGCTCGCCGAGCTCGGTGCCGTCGTAGACGGCGAGATGCACGTCCATGTTGCCGCTTTCGACCTCGGCCATTCCGTTGCGGACGTTCCTGATGGGTGCGGTGGTGGCGAAGCCTCCGAGGAGTGTCAAGGCAAGGCCGAAGACGATCGTGATGCCGCCGAGCGAGAGAACAGCAACAGCCATCTGATCGGTGTCCGTCTGATACGGACGGATGAAACTGAAGATGGCAATGATCATCAGTCCTGCGACGGGAACGCCGGTGCCCAGAATCCACGACAGAATCGAACGACCCATGACACCGGCAATTCTTATCCGGCGCGGATCGCCGGCCTGGAGCGCCCTCGCCGCCGCCGGCCGCAGTGCGAACTCGCTGAGCAGATAGCTGAACGCACACACGACTGCACCGCCGAACCCAATGGTGAACGCTACCTTGGGGATCGACGTCGGTTCGATGATGCCGTCGATGGTGGTGATGAGGATGAGACCGCCGGTCCACAGGACGATCTGCACTCGCGTGAGACGCCACGGCATCGACAGCGTCGTGACCTGCTCCTTGCGCGTCGGCTCCCGGTCCTCTATCGCCCAACGCAGAACCCGTAGCGCTCTCGTCGTCCCCCACAGGACACCGATGAGAAATGCGAGCCCAACGTACACCGGAACGACGATGTAATTGACCCACCAGTACAAGTCGGGATCGAGCACGTTCGGGCCGGGTACGACGACGCTGACCAGAGCTCCCACGATGACGGCGCCGATGAGATTCGAACCGAGTAGGAACGTGGTCAGCAGCAGCTGCACCCTTACTCGGCGGCGTCGGGGCGACTCGGACGTGCTACCGAGAAGCCGGGATCCAAGGGGTGCTGCGGATTGGTTCAGTTGCGGCATGGTGGTCACAGACTAGCGGTCGGTTTGGCTTAGGGTGGTCGAGTGCGTCTCGTGATTGCTCGTTGCCAAGTCGACTATGTCGGCCGCCTCACCGCCCACCTTCCGCCTGCTCGGAGGCTGCTTCTGGTGAAGTCGGACGGCTCGGTCAGTGTCCACGCGGACGACCGCGCGTACAAGCCGCTCAACTGGATGAGTCCACCGTGTTGGATGGAGGAGACGGCGGACGACGGCACCCTGAAGTGGGTCGTCACCAACAAGGCGGGCGAAGAACTCCGGATCACCATCGACGACGTCGAGCTCGACTCCAGTCACGAGTTGGGAATCGACCCGGGTCTGGTGAAAGACGGCGTCGAGTCGCACCTGCAGGAGTTGCTGGCCGAGCACGTCGAAACGCTGGGGGAGGGCTACACCCTCGTGCGACGTGAATACATGACAGCCATTGGGCCGGTCGATCTCCTGTGCCGAAACGCAGACGGCGGAACCGTGGCGGTGGAGATCAAGCGTCGAGGAGAGATCGACGGCGTCGAGCAGCTGACCAGGTACCTCGACTTGCTCAACCGCGATCCGGTGCTCGCCCCTGTAAGCGGGGTCTTCGCGGCCCAGATCATCAAGCCACAGGCGAAGACCCTTGCCGTCGACCGCGGTATTCGCTGCCTGACGCTGGACTACGACGTGCTCCGAGGAACCGAGAGCACCGAATTCCGCTTGTTCTAGTCCGCTTCTTTACACTCGACGTGTGCCTCGACGGAACCACGACCGCAAAGCGAACCGGAGAACCGGCCCCTCGCGGGCTTCCAGTCCCGATTCGCTGATGGGCGGCGCGCGCGTCGAATCGGGCCCCGCGGGGTGGGGTGACGAAGAGTTCACCACGCGCGCCGTTCCGGGGAACAGAGCCACCAAGACGTACCGGTGTCCCGGGTGCGACCACGAGATCCGTCCAGGCGTCTCTCACGTGGTGGCCTGGCCCGCAGCAGAACTGGGCGGCCCGGAGAATCGCCGGCATTGGCACACGGGTTGCTGGTCCGGCCGCGGTAGCCGCGGACTGACCAGGCGCTGGTCGTAATCGACCAGCGCCTGCGAATTACGAGGCTACGTCTGCCTTCTCCTTACCCTCGACGTTGTCGCCGGTTTCTGCGTCTTTGTCCTTGCCCGCTCCGTTGACGTTGTCGGGGGCGTCGAGTAGTTCGCTCTCCCGATTGACCGATGCGAGCATGGCGGGTACCGAGTCGAGTTGACCGCGAATTCCGAGGAGCTGCGCGAGCACGCGGCTTCGAAGGACGCGTAGTTCTTCGGCCAGTTCTTTGGAGTGGGCGATGCGGCGCTCGGCCTGCTCGGAGGCCGACTGCAGCCGACGCGTCGCCTCGGTGGTGGCCTCCTCGATTCGGTGCGCCGCATCCGCCTTGCTGGATGCCTCGAGGTCTTCGAGTGCGGCGAGGATCTTGGTCCGTCGATCCGCCATCGTTATCTCGAAGTCTTCCTGCACTTTGGCCCGCTTTGATTCGGACTCGGCCGCCAACTTGTCGCGCTCGGCCTGGGCTGCCTCGACGACACGAGCGGCTTCGGTGCGCGCCTGCGCCATCGTCTGTTCGTGCTCGGTCTCGAGTGCGGACTTGCGCTCTTCGAGTTCGGCAACGAGCGACTCGTGGCGGCCGCGGAGCCGCGCGCTCTCCTGTTCGGCGACGGACACCATTTCCTCTGCTTCGGCATGCGCCTTCGCGCGGACCTCCGACGCCTCGTCCGACGCCAAGCGAAGCATGCGTGAAATGCGGTCGCTCATACCCTCGGCCGTGGTCGGCGGAACCGACAGGCGATCGATGTCCTTGCGCAGCTCGTCGATCTCGTCGCGCGCATCGTCGAGCTGTTTGGCCAGGTCACGGGCCTGTGCAGCGGCTGCGTCTCGATCTGCAGTGGTCAAACGGAGTTCGGCGTCGAACCGTTCGAAATAGTTGCTCACCTCATCGCGGTCGAAACCCTTACGGACGATCGAGAAGGGAAGTTGCACACCGCTGCGGTCTTGCTCGTTGGCCATGCGGTCAATTTACCGGTGCGTAGGGTCCGAGGCCATACGGTCCTCTAGTGAGCCGAAGAGGCGGCAGGTTCGACGAGTTCGATGAGTACGCCGCCCGCATCCTTGGGGTGAAGGAAGTTGATGCGCGAGTCCGCCGTGCCCCGTCGGGGTGCGTCGTACAGCAGCCGGACACCACGACTGCGGAGTTCAGCCGAGATCTCCTCGATGTCGCTGACGCGGTAGGCGAGCTGCTGCAGACCCGGGCCGTTGCGATCGATGAACTTGGCAATCGTCGAGTTCTCGTCGAGAGGCGCAAGCAATTGCAGCGCTGCGGAACCCGCGGGAGCCCCGGGGAACGACAACATCGCCTCGCGGACTCCCTGAGCTTCGTTGACTTCCTCGTGGGTGGACACCATGCCCAGGTGCTCCGAGTACCAGGCAATTGCGGCGTCGAGATCGGGCACCGCGATACCGACGTGGTCGATGGCCGTCACGAGGTCAGAGCGAAGGGGGAGTCCGGTGGTGGGTGGCGTGGTCGAGGTCATAGGGTCGACGGTAGCGTCAGAGCCGTACAGCTGCTCTTCGGGGCCGCTGCACGGATCGGCGATCACTTCTGCTGCATACCGTTGGAGGAATAACGTGACTACGTCCGTCATCGTCGCTGGGGCTCGTACTCCGGTGGGTCGGTTGTCCGGCTCGCTGAAAGACTTGTCGGGTTCGGATCTCGGCGGTATCGCGATCAAAGGCGCCCTGGACAAATCCGGGGTGGCACCGGAACTGGTCGAGTACGTCATCATGGGCCAAGTCCTCACCGCAGGCGCCGGACAGATCCCCGCCCGCCAAGCCGCCGTCGCGGCAGGTATCCCCATGAGCGTCCCCGCGCTGACGATCAACAAGGTCTGCCTCTCCGGGGTCTCGGCCATCGCGATGGCAGATCAACTCATCCGCGCCGGGGAATTCGACATCGTCGTCGCCGGCGGCCAAGAGTCGATGACCCAGGCCCCGCACATGCTCGAAAAAAGCCGCGCAGGGTTCAAATACGGCGACGTCACCATGAAAGACCACCTCGCCTACGACGGCCTCTACGACATCTTCACCGACCAAGCCATGGGCGGACTCACCGAATCACGCAACGACGGCGCCCACGCCAGCACCCGGGAAGAACAAGACCAGTACGCCGCCACCTCGCACCAACGAGCCGCCGCAGCGTGGAAGAACGGCATCTTCGACGACGAAGTCGTCCCCGTCTCCATCCCCCAGCGCAAAGGCGACCCGATCGTCGTCGCCCAGGACGAAGGGATCCGCGCCGACACCACCGCCGACACCCTCGCCCGCCTCCGGCCGGCATTCAGCACGGACGGCACCATCACCGCCGGCAACGCCTCGACCATCAACGACGGCGCCGCCGCGGTCATCGTGATGAGCCGTGAGAAAGCCGAAAGCCTCGGCCTGTCCTGGATCGCGGAAATCGGCGCCCACGGCGTCGTCGCCGGACCGGACTCCTCACTGCAATCTCAGCCCGCCCGCGCCATCGCGGCAGCCTGCGCCAAGGAAGGCATCGACCCGACAGATCTGGATCTGATCGAAATCAACGAAGCCTTCGCCGCCGTCGGCATCGCCTCGATGCGCGAACTCGGAGTCGATTCCGGCAAGGTCAACGTCAACGGCGGCGCCATCGCCATCGGCCACCCCCTCGGCATGTCCGGCGCCCGCATCGCACTGCACCTGGTACTCGAGTTGCAACGCCGCGGCGGCGGCATCGGCGCCGCCGCACTGTGCGGCGGCGGCGG
>NZ_JBAWFH010000158.1:0-1514 GCF_049591685.1 Rhodococcus sp. (in: high G+C Gram-positive bacteria)
GGAGTGAACAGCTCGTCGATTGCTCGCTTCTGCCGGACCACCTCGGTGCTTGCCGTCCCGAGCCCGAACGGCCGCAGAAGTGCGCGTCGAACACCGATGGGGTCGCCGGTGTGCAGGTCCCGCACAACGAGATTCGTCCATCGCTTACCGGTGCTCTGACCTTCGTTGCCGTCCCGGAACCCTTGGTTCCACAGGAACAGCCCCAGTGCCACGCTCAGTGCTATCGCACCGAAGACGAACCTGTCGGCCTCCCCTCCGCCGTTCGCGTCTCGAAGCGAAGCGACGATCGACCACCCGATTCCCAAGGGGAGCAGGACTATTGCAAGGTCGACAATCGTGGCGGCGATGCGCGGCGCCCACGGCGCGACACCGGTGGGGACGTCTTCTTTCGAAAAGTCCTCGTCGATGCCGGGGTGAGGCCCTTTCGGGACAGACAATGGTGTCGTCGTCACTGGCGCGTGACTCCTCACTTCGATCGTTGGTCGGACGCTTAGGTTACGGAACCCTTCGTCATTCTGCGCCTTCAGGTTAGGCAAGCCAAGCCGAAAGGTGTGCGGCGGACCGATTGGTGGCCCGGACGCCGGATGCGCAATGGTTAGGCTAACCTATCATCAGTGGGCCTGTGATGCGCCCTGACGACGACGGAGGGAGTGTTTCGGTGTCACTGACGGTAACGACGTCCGATGCTTGGGCCGATGTGTATCGGTCGATCGAACGGGTCGGTCCGGGGAGCCCGCTGGATCGCTCGTGCGCAGGCCTACGCTCGCTCAATCCCGATTACCCACGCATGTACGCGGTTGCCGCGATGGCCGCCGAAACCAAGCGCCGTTGGTGGCAACTGGCCGCCGGCCTCGACGCCGACCGGACCGATCGCATGCTCAGCAGATCGCTCGAGGATCTCGAAGTGCCGGAAGCAGCTGCGGTACAGGTTGCGACGGCGCTGATTCACGCGATCGTCGGCCGTGTGACGGCCCTCGTGGTGCTGGACGGGCGGGCGTGGGATCCGGGAATCGACAATCTGTGGATCCACATGGACAGCGACGAGGGTATCGACTGGGCGGGGGTTGCTTCGCCTTTGATTCGGGTCCTGCCCGGTGACGCACTCGCGGGTCGGCCGGGCACGGTGACGCTCCCGTGCGAGGAGGCCCTGCTGGTGTGGACCGCGCATCGCTGCATCACTTCGCTCGAGGCGGTTCTTCGGTCCGTATCGCAGCGGGCACCGCTCGACGAGCGGACGTTCTGGAGTTCGGTGGGGGACTCGATCCTCGGCGCGTCGACGTACGTCCCGGCGCTTGCGGGTACTCACGCTGCGGACAGTGCTCGCCGCGGACAGGCTCTGCTCGACGCTTTCGTGGCTGCGGGTGCGCCGGTTCGATCACGAGCGTCCGGCTTGGGGCGGATCGGATGGCGCGCATCGTAGGGCTTGCCACTTGAGGTAAGCCTTCCCTACACTGAACAAGTACCACCGGACCGCGCCGGAGTCCTGAGGGCTGCAGTGACTCCCGGTCCTTGCC
>NZ_JBAWFH010000159.1:0-32247 GCF_049591685.1 Rhodococcus sp. (in: high G+C Gram-positive bacteria)
CGAGCGGATGTGGCTCTGGTCGCTGACCGCGCTCAGCGCACGGATCGCCGTCTCGACGGTCTGCCCCAGGTCATCGGCATCCATCGACAGCGCGATGTTCATCGAGCCGAGGTTGCACGAGATGTCCTTGCCGACGTGGCTGTAGGACAAGTCGTCGTTGAAGGTCGACGGTGTGGAGACCTGCAGGATTTCCGAGCACAGGTTCGAGTGGGTGATCTTGCCCTTCACCGGGTTGGCCCGGTTCACGGTGTCCTCGAACATGATGTACGGGTAACCCGACTCGAACTGCAGCTCGGCGAGCGTCTGGAAGAATTCGCGGGCCTTGATCTTGGTCTTGCGAATGCGCTTGTCGTCGACCATCTCGTAGTACTTGTCGGAGACGTTGATGTCGGCGAACGGGACACCGTAGATGCGCTCGACGTCGTACGGCGAGAACAGGTACATGTCCTCGTTTCGCTTGGCGAGCTCGAAGGTGATGTCCGGGATGACGATTCCGAGGGACAGGGTCTTGATGCGGATCTTCTCGTCGGCGTTCTCACGCTTGGTGTCGAGGAAGCGGTAGACGTCGGGGTGGTGTGCGTGCAGGTACACCGCACCGGCACCCTGACGGGCTCCGAGCTGGTTGGCATAGGAGAAGGAGTCTTCGAGCAGCTTCATGATGGGGATGACGCCGGAGGACTGATTCTCGATGCGCTTGATGGGCGCTCCGTGCTCACGAATGTTGCTGAGCAGCAATGCAACGCCGCCTCCGCGCTTGGACAGCTGCAGGGCGGAGTTGATGGATCGGCCGATCGATTCCATGTTGTCTTCGATACGCAGCAGGAAGCACGAGACGGGTTCGCCGCGCTGCTTCTTACCCGAGTTGAGGAACGTCGGTGTCGCGGGCTGGAAGCGCCCGGCGATGATTTCGTCGACCAGGTCCGTTGCGAGGGCTTCGTCGCCGGCAGCCAGGGTGAGCGCGACCATGCACACGCGGTCTTCGAAGCGTTCGAGGTAGCGCTTACCGTCGAACGTTTTCAGGGTGTACGAGGTGTAGTACTTGAACGCCCCGAGGAACGTTGGAAACCGGAACTTCTTCGAGTACGCGTGGTTGATCAGGAACTTGACGAACTCGCGCGAGTACTGATCGAGAACTTCCGGCTCGTAGTAGTTTTCCTCGACCAGGTAGTCCAGCTTCTCGTCCAGGTCGTGGAAGAACACGGTGTTCTGGTTGACGTGCTGAAGGAAGTACTGGTTGGCCGCTTCGCGATCCTTCTCGAACTGGATCTCACCGTTGGGGCCGTACAGGTTGAGCATCGCGTTGAGGGCGTGATAGTCGAGATCACCGTCCGCTCGAACCGTTGCGGGCGCTACGTCGGTGATGGTCGGTGCCACGGCGAATACTCCTATGGGAATTGGTGCTGGGTGTGCTTCTAATGGGTGTGCGCTGCTCGTCGCGACTCTCGTTCCCAGAAGTCTTCGAGTCCTTCGCGGACACGCACTACATCTTCCGGGGTGCCCATCAATTCGAATCGGTAGAGATACGGAACCGCGCACTTCTGCGAAATGACATCGCCCGCAAAACAGAACGAGTCACCGAAGTTGGTATTACCCGCTGCGATGACTCCCCTGATCAGGGACCGGTTGTGCTTCTGGTTGAGAAACTTGATGACTTGCTTGGGGACGTAGTTGGTATCCCGTCCGGCGAACGTGGTGCCTCCACCGTAAGTGGGAAGTACCAGGACGTACGGCTGGTCGACCAGAAACGTCTCCGGATGACAAAGAGGTATCCGACTGGCCGGAAGCCCCAGCTTGACGATGAAGCGGTGCGTGTTCTCGGACGCGCTCGAGAAGTACACCAGCGGGTGCGTCGATTGCGGGGCGGGAGAGGAAGTCACACTCACTCATCTCCGTACTCTCGTCGATCTGCACCGTCCGGCCGACTCACTCCGTCGAGTTGATCGGCGCGATCTGTTCAAGCAACGTTGGCGGTGAGCGCCTTGATGCGGTCGGGACGGAAACCCGACCAGTGATCTTCGCCGGCAACGACGACGGGAGCCTGCAGGTAGCCGAGAGCCATGACGTAGTCCCTCGCTTCGGCGTCCTCCGTGATGTCGACGACGGAGTACTCGACGCCCTCTTTGTCCAGGGCGCGGTAGGTGGCATTGCACTGAACGCAGGCGGGCTTGGTGTAGACGGTGATGCTCATGAGGGGTTCCCTTCTCCCTGTACGAGATCACGGTGCTGCCGAGACCTCGATAGTGCGCTGCGTGATGTGTGTATCGACGATTTTGCCGTGGTGAACCAATCCGAGCGTTCTGCTTGTTCTCGACCTGATTTCAGGCCCTCCGCGACCCGTTCCGACAGATTCGCGGGTAGATCGCGTTGTGCCCTCTCGACGGCTCAAACACTACACCTAGTGTCCTATATATGCCTACAACACGAGATGTTGCGAACAACATCCTTGGTATTCGCAGGTCACAGTCCTACGCGCGATCCAAACCCCACGTCAGCCGGGCGTGTCGTGCGTCACACGAGACTCATGTCGTGCATCACACTTCGTCGCCGGGTCCGTCGTGACCGGTGACAGCAAGACGACACGCCGTACGAGACCGGTCGATCGCACCGAAAAGGCCCCCGGATCGCGAGATCCGAGGGCCTGTCGGCGCGCATCGAAACGAGTTTCAGCGCTGGCGCGCCTTGAAGCGCGGTTCCTTCTTGTTGATCACGAAGACTTTTCCGTGGCGACGAACCACCTGTGCGCCCGGCTTGTTCTTGAGTGACTTGAGCGAGTTTCGTACTTTCATGCAGCCAAGCTACATGAAAACGATTCTCATTACTACGACTAGGCGGGGACGAGCTCGTTCGACGCCTTGACCAGTTCTGCCACAAGCGTGCCGATCTCCGCGGACACTTCGGCGTTCTCGCGAGCATGCGCGGAACCGAACTTGTCACCCGTTCCGCCGATGACGAGCGCAACGTCCTCGAGCACCTTTCCGCCGGCAATGCCCACAGCCTTACGGGTGTCGTCGTGCGCCCACTTCGCACCGTTGCCACTCGGGGATGCGCTGATGATCGCCACCGGCTTGCTGAGCACGGCGCCCGCTCCATACGGACGAGAGAGCCAGTCGATGGCGTTCTTCAACACGGCCGGGATGGTGCCGTTGTACTCCGGCGTGACGAGCAGGAACGCGGTGGCCTTCTCGGCAGCTGCACGCAGGTCGAGCGCTGCGGCCGGAACCAGACCGTCGACGTCGATGTCCTCGTTGTAAAAGGGAACATCACCCAGCGAGCCGTAGACAACGGCGGTTGCACCCTCGGGGGTCAGCGACGCTGCGGTCTCGGCGATCTGTTTGTTGACGGACTCGGTGCGAAGACTTCCGACGAGAACCAATACGTGAGCGTGCGACATGACGAGGATCCTTCGAGTTCGGTGAGTTTTGGCGTTCGACTGCATTCTTACCACCAAAACGGACCATGGTCCACTTCCATTCCCGACCGGGTAGACTGCCCGTTGTGACCGACTTCATGCTCCCCATCGCAGGCGAGGAGACCGAGCGCTGCGACGCCGCTCGCAACCGTCGCCTTCTCCTCGACGCCGCGGCAGAATTGGTCGCGACGGTGGGAGCCGATGCCGTCACCATGGACGGACTGGCGTCGAAAGCGGGAGTGGGCAAGGGCACCGTCTTTCGGCGGTTCGGTAGCCGCTCCGGACTCATGCAGGCATTGCTCGACCACACCGAGAAGGAACTTCAGCACGCGTTTCTCTTCGGCCCTCCCCCACTGGGCCCGGGGGCCGACCCGATCGATCGACTCGTCGCCTTCGGTCGGGCACGCCTCGATCTGGTCGAGGTTCAGGGCGAAGTGATGCGCGCGGCCGAGAATTCGCCCGAACTCAGATACTCCGCGCCCGCGCACATGGTCACCTACACCCACGTTCTCACCCTTCTGCGCACCGCGGGCGTGACGGGTGATCTGCAGTTGCTCGCCTACGGCTTGCTGACACCCCTCGAAGCCACACTCGTCCTACATCAGTTCCGAGATCTCGGCATGTCGATGGAGCGTCTCGCCGACGGCTGGGAAGACCTGGTACGCAGAGCAACTCGCTGACTACCGAAGCAGCCGCGCCACAGCCAACGGAGCAGCTGCGCCACAGTCAGCCGAGCAGCTGCGCCACAGTCAGCCGAGCAGCTGCGCCACAGTTCGTGCCGCTCGGTGCAGTTGCACCCCGTACGACGGGCCATGACCTGCTGCGTGAACGGCCAGCGGGTGCAGCTGGTGCACCGGCACTCGCTCCTCCCATCCGGTCCGGAGCTCGTGCACGGAGCGATATCCGTCGACGATCTCCTCCCACAAGGGGACACCGAACAGCGCAAGCATCGCGAGGTCGGTCTCGCGGTGCCCACCGTGCGCAGCGGGGTCGATCAGCACCGCGCCGGCATCGGTCCAAACGACGTTGCCAGTCCACAGATCGCCGTGAATCCTGCTCGGGCCCTCCCCGTCGTCGAACGCACCGTCCGCCACGGCCGCGCAGACGGACTCGACTTCCGACGCGTCGGCTGCGGCGATGTTCCCGACGTCGACCGCCACCCGCAGATACGGCAGGACGCGTTCGGCTACGTAGAACCGACCCCACGATGCATGCTCGACGCTCGACATCGGACGCGAACCGATGAACAGTTGTTTGCCGAAACCATTTGGTGCACAACCGAATGCGCGTGCACCCGAGTTGTGCGCGGTTGCCAGTTGCTCGCCGAACCTGTGCGCGGCTCGGCGAGTGGGAGCCGACGGCACCAGCCGTTCGAGGTCGATGTGCGTCGGACCGAATCCGCGGACGCCGACCACGTCTGCGCCGCCGTCGCGCAGCCAAGCGAGACCCGCTGCCTCGGCTGCGAAGAAGTCCGGATGCGCGTCGGCGTCGGTCTTGGTGAAGGTGTCGGCTTTCATCACATCCGACTCTAGGCCGCGCCGCGCCCTAGAATCGTCGAATGTCATCCCCTCTCACGCATATGCGCACTCGCATTCTGAGCGAGCTGGCCGTTCGGCCCACCATCGATCCCGCCGAAGAGATCACCCGTCGCGTCGAGTTTTTGAAGGCGTATCTCGCATCCACACCGGCGAAGGGATTCGTACTCGGCATCAGTGGAGGCCAGGACAGCACCCTCACGGGCGCCCTGTGCCAGCGCGCCGCGGCGGAAATGCGCACTGAAGGCGCGGAGGCAGAGTTCGTCGCCGTCCGGCTGCCCTACGGCGTTCAAGCGGACGAGGCGGACGCCGTCGTCTCGCTCGACTTCATCGCACCCGACCGCACGGTCACGGTGGACATCGCCGACGCATCCGACGCCGCATCGTCCTCCGCAGCACGGGCGCTGGGCGTCGCAACACTGCGTGACTTCGTCCGCGGCAACATCAAGGCGCGTCAGCGGATGGTGGCGCAATACGCCCTGGCCGGCGAGCTCGGCCACCTCGTCGTGGGCACCGACCATGCAGCCGAGGCCGTCACCGGCTTCTTCACCAAGTTCGGTGACGGAGGCGTCGACGTCACGCCTCTGACAGGCCTGAGCAAGCGCCAGGGCGCTGCACTGTTGCGGGAATTGGGCGCGCCGGACAGCACATGGAAGAAAGTGCCGACCGCAGATCTCGAGGACGACCGGCCTGCACTTCCCGACGAAGAAGCCCTCGGGGTGACGTACGCGCAGATCGACGATTACCTCGAGGGCAAAATCGTCGCCGACGAGGTAGCGGAGAAGCTCGAGCGCATGTACCTCGCCACCCGGCACAAGCGGACGGTTCCGGTCACCCCGGTCGACGACTGGTGGCGCGAGCGCTGATACCTGGTCTCGCTATCCCCCGGCGAACGGCGGCAGAATGTCCACCCTGTCGCCGAACGTCGCATCGGGATCACGGGTGAGCTCGTCTCCGACCAGGAAAGCGGACACTCGGAGCACGGAGGCAACACTGTCGCCGTGCCGCTCGAGCACCGCGGCCTTGAGCGTCGCGAGATTGCTGCCCGCGGGCAGGTCGAAAGACTCCTTCGTGCATCCCGAGGCGTCCGCGGCACCGGCGAAATACCGAACTTCAACCACCGATAGCTCCCATACTTCTCGTCGGCGGCACGAAGCCCGCCGCGTCGATGCCGTGTCCGGCCCACTTGTTCCACATCGCGCCGCGCCACAGTTGCGCCAGCTCGTCGTCGGTTGCCCCGCCCCGCAACGCGGCGCGAAGGTCCGTCTCGTCGTCACTGAACAAGCACGACCGGATGGTTCCCTCTGCGGTGAGGCGTGTGCGATCACAGTCCGAGCAGAAGGACCGGGTGACCGAAGCGATGATTCCGACAGTGGCGGAAGTGCCGTTCACCGACCATTCCTCAGCGGGCGCTGACGGATCTTCCCGGCCGATCGCCCGCAGATCGAAGCGGGACGACAGCACGTCGAGCAGGTGCTGAGCGTCCAACATCTCGGCCCGTGCCCATTCCTGGTCCGCATCGAGCGGCATCTGCTCGATGAAGCGCAGGGCCACGCCCTCGTCGAGACACCACTGCAGTAGGTCCGCAGCCCCGTGCAGCGTCTCCGGCATCAAAACCGCGTTGACTTTCACCGGCGTCAGTCCGGCTTTCTTCGCGGCGCGAATTCCGGCGAGCACGGAGGGAAGCCGGTCACGTCTGGTCAGCTCCGCGAAGTGCGCTCTGTCGACGGAATCGAGGGAGACGTTGACACGAGAGAGACCCGCCGCGGCAAGGGCGGCCGCCCGGTGTTCGAGACCGACCGCATTGGTGGTCATGGCCAACGGAACCCCGGGAACGCGCTGCGAGCACAGTTCGAAGATTTCGGTGAGGTCGGCACGCATCAGCGGCTCGCCTCCCGTGAAGCGCACTTCACGGACACCGAGGCGATGAACGGCGATGTCGACCACTCGGGCGATTTCGCCGGGCGTCAGCAGATCCTGCGCAGGGATGGCAGGCAGACCCTCCTCCGGCATGCAGTAGGTGCAGCGCAGCGAGCATTTCTCGGTGATGGAGACCCTCAAATCGCGGGCCACTCGGCCGAATCTGTCCACCAGACCTGGCACGTCGGGACGGTCGTCGACGGAGTGGTTTCCGGCACGGCCCACCGAGGGGATGCCGAGCCCGATGACACTGGTGACAGTCACACACACTCCTGACGAACATTGCCTCACAGAGGCTCATTGCCTCACGAAATCGAGGCCTACCGACGATCATGGCCTACGCACGAACCTCCGAGCACTGGGTGGTTCGCACAACAAGCTGCCGACTACCAGTATGCCGTCCGCGAAAACTTCGTGCGATCCGCCGGACGATCGGCGGATCGCCCGCGCATAGGATCGATGCATGACGAGACCGACCCTCCTCGTGCACCGAGCGAGCGCCACGTGAGCCCTGCGTCGGTCGAAGAGCACGCACGGCACGTAGCAGATCTTCTCGAACGGCTGCTCACCCGGACTCCGGAGAAGGTGACCGTGAGCGAGTCACTCGGGCGCGTCGCCTGGGAGGACGTTGCGTCGCCGGTGGATCTGCCGCTCTTCCGCAACTCTCAGATGGACGGATATGCCGTCCGGGCCGCCGACATCGCGCACGTTCCCGCCACCCTGCGAGTCACCTCCACCATCGCCGCCGGGCCGTCGGCACCGCCGATGCTGGACACCGGTACCGCGGTGAAAATCATGACGGGCGCACCCGTTCCTGCCTCAGCCGACGCCGTCGTGCCCGTCGAGCACACCGAGGCACATGGCGGCGAGGTCACGATCACCGTCTCGCACTCGGAAGGCGATTACATCCGCGAGCAAGGAAGTGACATCACAGCGGGCACCGTCCTCGTTCGCGCCGGAACCACCATCGAACCCCGCCATGTTGCAGTGTTGGCCGCAGTCGGCCTGTCTCACACCGAAGTTCGTAGTCGGCCGAGAGTCGCCGTCATCACCACCGGCGCCGAACTGGTTCCAGCGGGATCGACACTGCAGCCCGGGCAGATCTACGACTCCAACGGTGCGACGCTGGCAGCGCACCTGCAGGCCGCCGGCGCCGAAGTGGTCGGCGTGTATCGCAGCAGCGACGACCACGACAGCTTCCGGACGCTGTTGACCCGGGCAACCGGATCTGCGGAACTCGTCGTCACGTCCGGAGGGGTGTCGATGGGAGACTTCGAGGTGGTCAAAGACGTGCTGACGCCGCTCGGTGGCCGCTTCGGCTCCGTGCGTATGCAACCGGGTGGACCCCAGGGCACCGCCGTGGTCGACGGGGTTCCCGTGCTCGCCTTTCCGGGCAATCCCGTGAGCACGGTCGTCTCCTTCCTCGTCTTCGCCCGCAATCTCGTGCGCCAAGCGGCAGGCAGAGCCCCCGTACTTCCCGTACGAAGCACGTTGAAACACCCGGTGACATCCGTTGCCGGCAAACGACAGTTCCTCCGCGGCACCCTCGAGTCAGATGGAGTGAAGTCGATCTCGGGACCCGGCTCCCATCTCGTCGCGGCCATGGCCTGGGCCGACGTTCTCATCGACATCCCCTCCGAAGCAACAGAATTGGAAGCAGGAGCCGAAGTGCAGGTGATTCCACTGTGACAAAGAACGACTCGGGAATACAGCATGATTCGGAAACACACAGCGAGTCCGGACGTGTTCTCTCGCATGTGGATTCAGAGGGCCGCGCCCGCATGGTCGACGTCTCGCACAAGGCCGATACGTCTCGTATCGCTGTCGCCGCAGGCGAATTCCGCACCACCGCAGAAGTCGTCGCACTGGTACGCGCCGACGGAATGCCGAAGGCCGACGTGCTGTCGACGGCCAGAATCGCGGGAATCCAGGGCGCGAAGAAGACGTCCGAGCTCATTCCGCTCTGCCACCAGTTGGCGCTGTCCAAGGTGGACGTGAGATTCGGGTTCACCGACACGACCATTACCGTCGAAGCCACCGCGAAGACGACCGGACCCACCGGAGTCGAGATGGAAGCCCTCACTGCCGTCGCCGTCGCCGGACTCACCCTCCACGACATGGTCAAAGCCGTCGACCCCGGCGCGACGATGAACGGCGTGAGGCTGCTCACCAAGGAAGGTGGCAAACGCGGCCGGTGGTCCAGAGAATCGCCGACACCCGATTCCGCCCCGGCGTCCCATACCCGGGCATCCGCCACCCAGACGGATCCGACCTCGCAAACGTCGCGATCTGCCGCTGTACTCGTCGCATCGACCGGAGGGGCGAACGGCACCCGAGAGGACACCACGGGGCCCGCCATCGCGGCGTGGCTGGCCGACCGTGGCTTCGCGGTTCGCGGACCTCTCGTCTACGCGGACGCCGACATCGCGACGGGCGTGAACGACGCGCTCACCGGGTCACCCGCTCTGGTCATCAGCACCGGCGGTACCGGAGTGTCGCCGACGGACGCGACACCGGAAGCGACGCGCGTCGTACTCGACCGTGAACTGCCCGGTGTCGCCGACGCGGTGCGACGCAAGGGCACCGAGGTGACCCCGCATGCGACGCTCAGCCGCGGGCTTGCCGGAGTTGCGGGGCGCACCGTGGTGGTCAATCTGCCAGGTTCACCCGGTGGTGTGAAGGACGGTCTGGCCGTTCTCGGACCCATCCTCGATCACCTGCTCGCCCAGGTTGCAGGCCACGGTCTCCACGACGAGACAGATGGGAAGTGAGGTCACGATGACCGAGTTGCTCGCCAAAATCTCGCCTGAAGTGATCGACACCTCGATGGTGGAGAACGCTGTCGCCGGTCCGCAACACGGCGCCGTGGTGCTCTTCAGCGGCGTGGTCCGCAATCATGACGGCGGTCAACCGGTTTCCGCGCTCGAGTACCAGGCGCACCCCGAAGCGGAACGCTTTCTCGAACGATGCTGCGCGGAAGTCGCCGCGGATTCCGGCCTGCCCGTCGCTGCGATCCATCGCGTCGGTGACCTGACCATCGGCGACATAGCGCTGGTCGCCGCCGTCGCATCCCCGCACCGCGCCGAGGCATTCGCGACCTGCGCTGCCCTCGTCGAGCGCATCAAAGCCGAAGTTCCCATCTGGAAGCGCCAGCACTTCGAATCCGGCACGTCCGAATGGGTCGGTCTCTAGGGCACGCGACCTCTAGGGCACGCGACCGTTCAGCCGCGCTGTGGCGCGTAGCGATGTACAGGAATCATCGCTGTGGCGCGTAGCGATGCACAGGCATCATCGCCGACTCGTCGACGCGGTCACCTGTGCGCCGAATGCAATCCAGTAGCCGCACTTCGAGGAATTCGTCGTCGATGTCGGTACCGATCAACACGATTCGCGTGCTCCTCGGCTCTGCGTCGTCCCACTTCGACGGTTCGAGTCGGAGGTGCCGCCCGACAGTGTTGACCACGTACTTGACGTCGTGTCCGTCGATTCCGAAATGCACGAATCCTTTGATGCGGTAGACGTCCCCGGACGGGTTCTCGAGCATGTCCACAAACCTCCGAGGATCGAACGGCTCGTCGCTGACGAAGCTCGTTGTCGAGTACCGCGCATGTAGGTGTTTCGCATGATCGTCCGGGGCGTAGAGCAATTCGTCCAGCGACAGTTGGCGCGCCTCGTCGACGTTGTCGGCGCGTTCGGGGACGTCGAACAGCAGGTCTGCATCCACCTGCCCGTATGCGGTCGGTAGTACGGCCACGTTCGGCGCAATCGATCGGATATGAGCGGTCACCGCGTCGGAGTCACCGAGGTCCATCTTGTTGACCACCACCAGATCGGCGAGCGCGACGTGCTGATCGATCTCCGGATGCGTCTCACGGGTGGCGAAGAACTCGACGGCGTCGATGACGCCGATCAGTCCGCCGTACATGATGCGCGGATTGTCGCTGCCTCGGACCATTCGGACGAGGTTGCGCGGCTCGGCCACACCACTCGCTTCGACGACGATCACATCGATTTGCGCGCTGCTACGCGACAACGTGTCGAACATCGCGTCCAGATCGGCCACGTCGACCGCGCAACAAAGACAACCGTTCCCGAGGGACACCATCGAATCGACCTGCCCGGCAACCATCATCGAGTCGATGTTGATCGAACCGAAATCGTTGACCACGACGCCGATTCGAATACCACGGTTGTGCCGCAGTAGGTGGTTGAGCAGCGTCGTCTTCCCTGCACCGAGGAAGCCCGACACCAGAACGACAGGAATTCTCCGGTCTCGACTTCTCTGCGCCACGCAGCGAGATTACTCGGCCGGCAACGGGTAGGTCAGTGGTGCCTCCGCGACGCGTCGTACCGTCTGCACGATTATGTTCGGCGTCGACAACAACTACCGGACGGTGCGGTGGTCACGGCCAGGTGCCGACGTTCAACAGGTAGTCGATGATGCCAATGGAGACCGCGATAGCGTGTTCCAGTTGACCCTCCGCACTTCCCGATAGCGCTGCGTCGTCGGGATTGGCCCCATTGCCCATCTCGAGAAACACCAGTGGCACCGCCGTCGAAGCCGGATCCGCGACGTCCGAGCGCTCCTGCACACCGTCGCTGACCCCCGGGTAGTTCGCCGGCGTGAACCCGGCGCGCACGTAGGCGTCTCGCATCGCTTTCGATGCTGCGCGTCCGCCGACGGACTGAGCCGCATCGGCGGCGCCGTCGGGAATGGGCAGCGTCGGCACAATCAGATGAAACCCGTGGCGTTCGGCCACGTCCGCGCCCGATGCGCTCGCCGCACGAGCGCGCTCGTCGACGCATCCTCCCCATCCGCTGTCATCGACCCATAGACGGGGTCGCCGAACACACGATCAACTGGAACGTGAGCCGTAAAAAAAGTGGCACCGAGAATCGCTCGGCGTGGAAAAGTTCTCGCACGCAGTTATCGGCCGCCGCATATGGATAAATCAGCCGTGCGGTCGTATAGTCGCGATAGTTCGATGCGGATGATCCCCCAAATTATCATTGGAGAACTTCGAAATGGCCAAAAAAGTCTATGTCCAACTCGTCGACGATATCGATGACAAGCCAATCGAATCCGGTGGTGAACACATAGCCTTTTCGGTCAATGGCGTCGAGTACGAAATCGATCTGAGTGACAAGAACGCCAAAGAATTCCATAGGAAGCTCGACTACTACATCGAACACGCGGCACGCGTCGGTGGCAAACGGGCCAAGAAGTCTCCAAGTGCTGCGCCGACACGATCGAAACGCGACGCCAACCAAACCAAAGCAATCCGGGAATGGGCCAAGTCCAACGGCTACGCCATTTCCGCACGCGGTCGAATCCCGGCCGATGTGGAGCAGGCTTTCGACGCAGCTCACTGATCCGTTTTCGGGCCGGTGATCTCTTTCGAGAGCTCGCTGGGTAGAAAAAAGGGAGTCACCGTTGGGTGACTCCCTTTTCGTTCGAGTGGAGCTAAGGGGACTCGAACCCCTGACCCCCACACTGCCAGTGTGGTGCGCTACCAGCTGCGCCATAGCCCCGTACCGAACATCCGCGAAATCTTCGAGCGCATTTCTGTGCTGTCTTGCGGTTGCTCGAACGAAGTTACACCATGGCCACTGACAGCTACAAATCTGCTGGTAGAGCGCCCTCGGCCTCCCGGCCGGACGGTCTCCGATCAGCCGATCGCCTGGACCCATTCCGAGTCGCCGAGCGCATCGACCAATTGACCGTCGACGAGAACGCCTGGCGTACCGGCGGCACCCGACGCCGCCAGATCCGCCCGCGCGGTCTCTGCGTTCGCTGCAGCCGCCTCCGCGGCTGCGCCCGAGACGATGCACTCGAAAGTCGAGTCGCCTGCACCGCTCTGCCGGGCCATATCGGCCAGTTCGGCGTCGGTGTGGTCGGTATCGCCGCGCTCCTCCGGCTGAAATTCGGTCGAGAACAACGTGCGGTGGAAAGCCGAATAAACGACGGCGTTCTCGGATTCGGCGACGCAATGCGATGCGGCGACTGCACGGCTCGAGTAATTCCCACTAGCGGAGACTTGGTCGAGCTGAGGAAGCACCACCAGGTGATAGCGGACACCGAGTGTGCCCTCGTCGATCTTCTGTGCGAGTTCCTGTCCGTGCTTTACTTCGAGTTCGCCACAGAACGGGCACATCGGATCTTCGAAAATATCCACCATCCGCGACACCCCGGGCACGGCAAGCTGAACAGTTCCGTCGTCCGACACCGTCGACTCCACCGCGGAATTCTTCACCGAGCCGTAGCCGTCGTTCCTCGGTTCGTCGCCACCTCGTTGCCACATGATGGCCACAACGATGACCACGACCACGACGACGAGCGCAATACCGGCGAGAACATAGGTGAAAGTGTTCGACGTCGGTTGAGGCGTGTACTTCGCGCTGGAAGCTCTTTTTTGACTCACGGTGCTCATGATACGGAGAGGTTTTCAGCCGAACGCATCTCGAGATGGGGCGTCTCCCGCGGTCAGGAATCGCCGATGTCGGCCTTCTCCTGTGCGGTCGTGTCGGGCACGAGGAGCCACCACACCGCAGCGGTGAGCAAAATCGCACCGGACAGAACGAACGCGGTTCCGTAGGTGTACACCTCCACGATGGCGCCTGCGACGAGTGGGCCGAGTATGGCGCCGACGTCGGCAGACATCTGGAACGTGGACAGCACAGGCCCACCGCGAGCCTTGGACCCGATCACGTCGGCTACCGAGGCCTGCTGGGCGGGCGTCATGAGGCCGGAGCCGACGCCGGCGACAAACGACGCGATCATGAACAGTGCGACCGTGTCGGTCAGTCCGATCGCCGCTGTACCGAGTCCTGCGATCACCAGACCCAGCACGACGAACGGTTTACGTCCCCTGGTGTCCGACAGGCGACCGGCGGTGATCAGGACCAGGGCGTTGCCGACGGCGAAGATGGCAAGCGACACTGCTGCAACCGCAGCGGATCGCTCCAGAACGGCGATGACGAACAGCGGCACCAGGGCAACCCGAACGCCCATCACCGTCCACCCCGTGGCGAAGTTCGACGCCAGCGCAGCGCGGTACGCGGGCACCGCCAGGGCCGTCCGCAACGTCAGTACCGGTACGGACGAATCTCCCGCGGCCTCCGGCTCCTTGAGGCTGCCCAGGCTGAAGAACACGACAGCCGCCGCTATCACCAGTGCCACGGCGTAGATGATGAACGGCGCCCGCAGCCCCAACCCCACTACGGCGCCGCCCAGCAGCGGTCCGCCGATCGATCCGAGGAGGAAGCTCGTCGCGTACATCCCCGACACCCGGCCACGGCTGTGCGCCGGGCTGATCCGGATCAGCAGCCCGAGAGCGGACACCGTGAACATCGTCGACCCGATTCCGCCCAATCCGCGGAACACGAACAGTTGCCAGTACGTCTGAGCGAAGGCGCATGCGCCCGTGGACAGCGCGACAATGAGAAGACCCGACAGGTAGACCGGTCGTTCGCCCAGCTTCTGGACGAACTTTCCGCTCGCCGGCGCGAACAGCAGCCGCATCATCGCAAAGGCACTGATCACGGCTGAGGCCGCGAATTCGCCCACTCCGAACTCGGTGGCGAATTGCGGGAGTGCAGGTGCCACGATGCCGAAGCCGAGGGCGATGACGAAACTCGCCGAAATCAGCACCCAGATCTCGGACGGGAGTGCGGTGTCCTTGCGTTCGGCCGATGGATCTGGCGTCGTCATACCGTGTCCAACGTGGTCACGACTTGTTCAGCGCTTGTGACACAACATCTTTCGCGGCGGCCTGGACCTCGGCGAGGTGCGCCTCACCGTGGAACGACTCGGCATAGATCTTGTAGACGTCCTCGGTGCCCGACGGGCGAGCAGCGAACCACGCATTCTCGGTGGTGACCTTGAGGCCGCCGATTGCTGCGCCGTTGCCCGGAGCGGTCGTCGACGTGGACGTGATCTTCTCCCCCGCCAATTCCGTCGCCGTCACCTGCTCGGCCGACAGCTTCGCCAGGATGGCCTTCTCCTCGCGTGATGCTGGAGCGTCGACTCGGGCGTACGCGGGCGCGCCGTACTGTTCGGCGAACTCCGCATACCGCTGGGTCGGCGTCTTGCCGGTGACAGCGCTGATCTCCGAAGCCAGCAACGCCAGAATGATCCCGTCCTTGTCGGTGGTCCACACTCGGCCGTCCATTCGGAGGAAAGAGGCACCCGCACTTTCCTCGCCGCCGAAGCCGAGTTCTCCGTCGAGCAGACCCGGCACGAACCACTTGAACCCGACCGGCACCTCGAGTAGTTCGCGGCCGAGACCGGCGACCACCCGATCGATCATCGAAGAGGAAACCAGGGTCTTTCCGACCCGCGCGTTGGGCGACCACCCCGATCGATGCGTGAACAGGTAGTCGATCGCCACGGCCAGGTAGTGGTTGGGGTTCATCAGCCCACCGTCCGGCGTGACGATGCCGTGCCGGTCGGAGTCGGCGTCGTTGCCCGTGGCGATGTCGTACGACGACCGAGCCTCGATCAACGAGGCCATCGCGTTGGGCGACGAGCAATCCATGCGAATTTTGCCGTCGGTGTCGAGGGTCATAAATCGGAACGTCGCGTCGACGAGCGGATTGACGACGGTGAGATCGAGATTGTGTCGTTCGGCTATCGCGTCCCAGTAGTCGACGCTCGCGCCGCCGAGTGGATCGGCGCCGATGCGGACACCGCCGGCACGGATGGCGTCGAGGTCGACGATGGACGGTAGGTCGTCGACGTAGGTCCCGAGGAAGTCGTAGCGCTCGACCGAAGTGTGCAGAGCGGTGGCCAGCGCAACGCGCTTCACTCCAGCCAGGCCCGCTTCGAGCAGTTCGTTCGCGCGGGCGGCGATGATCGACGTGGCGTCGCTGTCGGCCGGACCACCGTGCGGTGGGTTGTACTTGAAGCCGCCGTCGCGTGGCGGATTGTGCGACGGAGTGACCACGATACCGTCGGCTCGGGCGGCCGGTTTCGAGGCGTTGAATCGGAGGATCGCGTGGCTCACGGCGGGTGTTGGCGTGTATCGATCGCCCGAATCCACCAGAACTGTGACGTCGTTGGCAGCGAGCACCTCGAGCGCCGTTGTCCACGCCGGCTCGGATAGCGCGTGGGTGTCACGGCCGATGAACAGGGGCCCGGTAGTGCCCTGTGAGGCACGATATTCGACGATCGCCTGCGTCGTCGCGAGGATGTGACTCTCGTTGAAGGCGGAATCGAGACTGGACCCGCGGTGTCCCGAAGTTCCGAAGACGACCCGCTGGCCCGGGTCCGACACATCTGGAGTGCGTGAGTAGTAAGCAGTGACCAACTGCGCAAGATCGACGAGGTCCTCAGGTGTAGCGACCGTTCCAGCTCTCTCGTGCGCCATGATGCGCCTCCTTGCATTCTCGCCCGACACCAGCGGCTTCAACACTAGTGGCCGACTCTTTTCTGCGGCCGAGTGCCCGTGCCGGACAGGCACATCGGGGATAGAAAAAACCGGGCCGGTGAGCATGTGCTCATCGACCCGGTCTCGTCTGTGGAGCTGCCGGGAATCGAACCCGGGTCCTCCGCTGCATTGCCAGGGCTTCTCCGTGTGCAGTCTGCTATGCCTCTACTTGGATCTCCTGATCTCGCAAACAAGCCAGGATGACGATCCCAGCCACTGTTTGATGTTCCTCATCACTCCGTGGCCGAGTGAATCGGTAAGCCCTCTAGCTGATGCCAGTACCCGGGCCGAGGGCAAGCCCGGACTGACAGACACGCAGTCGCTACTTAGGCAGCGAGTGCGTAGTCGCGCTGATTGGAATCGGCGCTTATATGTTTGCGATGACGCTTACGGTGGTCTCTCGCCTGCACCGACACGCTTCCCCTGACTCAACATACAAAGTCGAAACCGTTCAGCCCCGTATGTCCCCAGCACTTTGCCGGGGCTTGTCAGTGTAACGCGTGCGCCCCGAAGAATCATCCCGATATCCCTCGGTGTCGGTCTACGACCTGTCGACCTGCGCGACCACGGCCTGCAACATGCGTCCCGCCACCACTTTTCGCGCGGGCAGCGATCCGTACCATGCTGCGCGTCCCGCCAAACCACGCGGGAAGAAGTCCGTCCGCTGTTCGAGCCTTGTTCCGCCGCCGGCGGATGTCACCGTGTACTGCATCCATGCGCTGCCCGGCAAAGGCCCGGTGTACTTCAGTCGCATTTCCCCATCGTTTGCCTGCTCGCCTTTCGTCTGCTGATCATCGATTTGCCACCCCTTCGCAGCGCCGGATCTCACTGCGTCGGGAAGGCGACGCCGAATCTCGTCCGGCCCGCTGCCCAAATAGACGCTGCGTACGTCGGTGTAGACGACCTCGCCTGCCCATTCCGGATCCGACGGGAGAGGATCGGACGGCGCCGCCACCATCTCCGACCACGTCTTCTCGGGCTGACCCTCGTCGATCGAACGCAATGCCAGCCGGACCGAGTCCCGATACGGCGTCAAACCACCCTCGGGTCGGTCGACGACGGAGTCGATGTCGGTCTCATGGGCGACGGCGTCGTACTGCAGTGACTCGATGAGAGGCATCGCCAAACCGCGGGGAATGGGTGTCACCAGGCCGATCCAGTGGCCGGCAAGTCTGGGCGTGAGCACAGGCACGACGAGCATCTTTCGCGGTCGCAATCCCGCCTCGTCGGCGTACGTGTTCATCATCTCGCCGTACTCCATAACATCGGGGCCACCGACGTCGTACGTTCTGCTCTCGGGCAGATCGGCATCGGCTGCGGCCACCAGGTAGTGCAGGATGTCGCGTACGGCGATCGGCTGGATCTTGTTGTGGACCCATCGCGGGGTCGTCATCACCGGTAGCCGATTGGTCAAATGACGGATCATCTCGAACGACGCGGAGCCGGCACCGATGACCACGCCCGCCTGTAAGACCATTGTCGGCACCTCGGATTCGATCAGGATCCGACCGACCTCGGCGCGGGATTCGAGGTGTGGAGACAGCTCACCCGATCGAGGGTGCAAGCCACCGAGGTAAACGATCCGCGCTACACCGGCCTCGGCGGCCACCGCGGCAACGTTTTCCGCGCTGATGCGCTCGGCCTCCGCGAAGTCGTCGTGATTCTTCGAGCCCATCGAGTGAACAAGGTAGTAGACGACCTCGACGTCGGCGAAGGCTTCCTCGAGCGAATCGCGGTCGGAGAGGTCACCCTTCGCGATTTCGACGTCGCCCGCCCACGGGACGCCCTGCAGCTTGTCCGGATTACGCGCCAGCACGCGCACGGTGAAGCCTGCGTCGAGCATTTGCGGTACGAGGCGACCGCCGAGATAACCCGTCGCCCCCGTGACGAGAACACGACGAGGGGCGCTGTTGTTTTCGACGTTCATCGATCGGACTTACCCGAACGTCGAACAACTCAACCCGACCCTGCACGCGGTGCGTCGGGGGATCCGGCCGGGCGGGTCAGCCGAGTGCGATCAGACCCACTGCGCCGAGCCCGAGAACCATGCCAACCTGCTGCAATCGGCCCACCCGCTCCCCCAACATGGCCATAGCCAGCAGCACCGTCGCGGCCGGATAGAGGGAAGCGATGACGCTCACCAGGGACAGCAACCCACCCTGATACGCGTAGAGAATTGCGGCGTTCGCTACCACGTCGAGGACGCCGACGAACGCGGCGAGTTTCAGCACGCTCCCGTGCGGCGGCGAGAACTGCCCCGAGGCCAATGCAACGCACCACACGACGGCGGTCGCCGACGCGCGGGATGCCGCGAGCGGCCACAGCCCCGAACCGTCGCCGATCTGGTGCAGGCAGATGAACGCCACGGCGAAGGTGACGCCCGAACCGACGGTGAGCCACGCGACGGTGCGGGTGAACTTCATCTCCCGCCCGCCCGCAACCTCACCCGTCGTCTCGTCCGGCGACTCCCGGCTGACGAGTACGACCGCGAGCAGAGCAAGTGCGATTCCGACGAACGCGAGAATGCCGGGGCGTTCGCCGAGCGCGAAGCCCGCAACCACCGGAATTCCCGCGACGAGCACTGCCGTGAGTGGCGACACGACCGCCATCGGACCCGACGCGAGCGCAAGATAGAACCACCACACCGCGACTCCACCGGCAACCCCGGACCCGAAACCCCACAGGATCGGCGTCAGCGAGACGGACCCACCGACGAACGGTGCGACCAGCAACACGATGATCAGAGAAAACGGATACGAGACGATGACGACTCGTAGTGCCGCTACCCTTCTCGACGCGACACCGCCGACGAAATCGCTGACGCCGTAACCGACCGCGGCAACCAGCGCGAGCAGGATCGCCGTCAGCGCATGCCCTTGATCCGACGCCCCAGCTCGCGGGTCACCTCACGTTCGGCGGTGCGTCGAGCAAGATCCTGACGTTTGTCGTAGTCCTGCTTACCCTTGGCGAGCGCAAGCTCCACCTTGACCTTGCCGTCCGAGAAGTACATGGACAGCGGGACCAGCGTGAGTGATCCCTCCTTCGTCTTGCCGACGAGGCGTTCGATCTCGCGCTTGTGCAGCAACAGCTTTCGATTTCGCCGGGGCGCATGGTTGGTCCAGCTTCCCTGCGTGTACTCGGGTATATGCAGTCCGCGGAGCCAGATTTCCCCGTCGTCGACGGTCGCGAACGCATCAGCGAGGGACGCTTTACCTTCGCGGAGGCTCTTGACCTCGGTGCCGACGAGTGCAATACCCGCCTCGAAGACATCCAGTATGGAGTAGTTGTGCCGAGCTTTGCGGTTGGTGGCGATGGCCTTGCGGCCCTTCTCTCTCACTTCAGGGCCCTTTCTCGAGCGCTGTTCAGGCGTGCTCTTCGCAGCGCACAGTTGCTCCAGCATAGAACCGACGTGCAAGCGCTTTTCTTCCGCCCACGCGGGCAGCGGTAGAGGGCTGTCGGCTCATTCCCTCACGTAGAGCCGCAGGGTGATGTACGCCGTCACCGCCGCCATACCGACACCGACGAGGGCGAGGAACGGTGACACCAGCAAGACGTCACTGTTGGAGATGCGGGCAAGGATATTGGCCTCGTACACGTCGGCGAGAACGTCGTCGATGAACAAGTTCTTGGCGGTGAACAGCCCAGCGATTGCGAGTCCGGACCCGATGAGCGCCGCCACGACCGCTTCGAGCAGGAACGGTAGCTGGGTGTACCACCGCGTCGCGCCGACCAGCCTCATGATGCCGACTTCGGTGCGCCTGGTGAACGCTGCGATCTGAACCATGTTGGCAATCAACAACACAGCCGCGATCGCCTGCACGATCGCGATGGCGAACGCTGCATTGCGGACACCGTTGAGCACACTGAACAATCGCTCGACGAGGTCACGCTGGTTGAGGACGCTCTGCACACCGGGCCGCCCGGCGAAGTTGTCGTTGATGACACCGAAACGTTCGGGGTCGCTCAGCTTGACCTTGAACGAGGCGGGAAAGCTGTCCGGGCTGACCAGCTCGGCGAGCTCCGGCTGATCCTTGAAGACTCGTTCCGTGGCGTCCTTCACCGCGTCGTCACGATTGAGGTATTGCACCGAGACCACCGACGGGGTCTGCTCGAGATCGGTGCGCAAAGTGCGGCACGTGTCTGCAGCGCAGTCCGGATCGGTGGCGGAGATGTCGTCGGTGAGGAAGATCTGCACCTCGACGCGGTCGAGGAAAATCTGCTGGGTCTTGCCCGCCATCTGAACCACCAACAGACCTCCACCGAACAAACCGAGGGAGATAGCGGTGGTCAGAATCATCGCGATCGTCATGGTGATGTTGCGGCGTAGTCCGGTGAGGACTTCACTGAGTATGAAACTTGCGCGCATCGGAGAATTGGGGCCCTTCGGTATCTACGAACGAGTGGCGGCGTGTGTGCCTGCGGTGACGTGGCGCTGTGGTTGTCGGCCCAGTGGTTGTCGGCCCAGTGGTTGTCGGCGCAGTGGTTGTCGGCGCAGTGGTAGGCGGCGCGGTTACCTGCCGACGCCGTAGACCCCCCGGGCCTCGTCGCGCACCACTCGTCCGTTGTCGAGTTCGATGACCCGCCGACGCATGGAGTCGACGATGTGGTTGTCGTGTGTCGCCATCAACACGGTGGTTCCAGTTCGGTTGATGCGCTCGAGCAACATCATGACGTCCTGACTCGTATCCGGGTCCAGGTTGCCCGTCGGCTCGTCCGCGAGCAGTACCAGCGGACGATTGACGAAAGCGCGGGCGATGGCAACACGCTGCTGCTCACCACCGGACAATTCTGTTGGCAGACGGTCGGATTTGCCCCCGAGGCCGACCAAATCGAGAACCTCGGGCACGGTGCGCTTGATCATCGAGCGGGGTTTGCCGATGACTTCGAGCGCGAAGGCGACGTTCTCGACGACCGTTTTCTGCTGCAACAGGCGGAAGTCCTGGAACACACAGCCCATGCTCTGCCGAAGCTTCGGAACTCGCCGCGAGGACAACCGGTTCACGTGAAAGTCCGCGACGTGGATGTCGCCGGAGGTCGGAGTCTCCTCCTTGAGGAGCAGGCGCATGAAAGTCGACTTGCCCGAACCGGACGGGCCGATGAGAAAGACGAACTCCCCCTTGTCCACCGAGACCGTCACGTCGTCCAGGGCGGGCCTGGTGGACGTCTTGTAGGACTTGGAGACCTTCGAGGTGCTGATCACGGGTCGCCAGTGTAGCTGCTACTTGCCGGTAACCGGCCGGAGCGAGCGAGTGTCGCGGGCCGCGATCAGGGCGCGCCGGTGGCGCTCGGTGTCGGTGGCAACAGCGATCGCAACTGCGGGGGAACCGTCATCCCGGGAAGGAACGTCGGGTCCTGGGTGGTCGAGCTGGTGCCGCCCGGCGTCGATGAGCCGGGCCCACCGGGCGCGTCCGTCGAATTCGACTCGCCCTCCGTGCTCGACGGCACGGCGGTCGTCGTGGAGGTGACGGTCGCCGACGGCGCTTCCGAACTCTGCTCCTGCACCGGCGCCTGCTCCACCTCGCTGCTGGTCGGTGGTTGCGGCAACTCGACCGTACCCACCGGTTCCGGTCGCACCTGGCCGTACAGCAGTGCCGTGAGAACGAAGCAGATTCCCAGCAGAACCGTCGACGTACGAGCTCGACCTAAGACCCTCGTGGGGATCTTCCATCGCCGGACGGGACGGTCCGGATCCGATCGGTGCTCGGTCATCGCTGTTCGCCACCCTCGCGTGCCTCGCCGTCAGGAGCGACTCCGGCGGTGGATACGTCCGGATTGACGCTGATGCCCTCCGGTTGCAGGGCGGCCGCCACCCGCACCCTCAGCTCGCGTCCGACCTGGAACTGTTTGCCGGGGAGCGTTCGAGCGACGAGACGCACGTTGACGACGTCGAGTTCGATGCTTTCGACGCCCATCACCGTGGGCTCGTCGAGCAGCAGGGGCCGCAGTCGTTCGTCGGCGAAGGCGCCGTGCCCGACGCGGCGAAGGATGTCGTTGACCCGATTGAGGTCGGCGTTGGACGGTACGGGTACGTCGACCACTGCGCGTGCCCAGTCCTTGGACAAGTTGATCGCCTTGACGATTTGGCCGTTGGGAACGGTGATCACTTCGCCGTCGACGCTTCGGACTCTGGTGACACGCAACGTGACGTCCTCCACCGTTCCTTCCGCATCCTCGGCGGACCCGTTGACCGCGATCTGCACGGTGTCACCGAAGCCGTACTGCCGTTCGGTGATGATGAAGAACCCGGCGAGGATGTCCTGCACCACGCGTTGAGCACCGAAGCCGAGTGCGGCGCCGAGCACCGTGGCCGGTGCGACGAGACCGCTGACGGCGAAGCCCAGCCTCCGGAGGACCTCGATGGTGACCAGGATGTACACCAGCGTGACGGCGACCCAGGTGATCACCTGGGCGAGAGCGTGCCGGTGTTTGGCCGCCTCGGTTCTGACGAGGGCGTCGCTGTGCTGGTAGTTGTTGTCGATCCGCGCGGTGATTCGCTGACCGATGTAACTGAGGAACCGCGCGACGAGCATGCCGCCGAGGATGTACAGCACGATCTCGAGGCCACTGCTCGAGAGCCATCTGGTGAGATCTCCGGAGAAGCCGAAGGACAAGGCCGACACCATGGTGTTCTAGTCGTCTCCGCGCATGCGCCACCGAATACCGGCTTCGAGGAAGCCGTCGATGTCACCGTCGAGAACGGTGGAGGGGTTATTGACCTCGTACTCCGTTCGCAGGTCCTTCACCATTTGGTAGGGGTGTAGCACGTAGGACCGCATCTGGTTGCCCCACGAGCTACCGCCGTCGCCCTTGAGCGCGTCCATCTCGGCTCGCTCTTCCTTACGCTTGACTTCGAGCAGCTTCGCCTGCAGGACGCGCATCGCCGACACCTTGTTCTGCAGCTGTGACTTCTCGTTCTGGCAGGTCACGACAATTCCCGTCGGAATATGCGTCAGCCGGACCGCGGAGTCGGTGGTGTTGACGGATTGACCGCCCGGACCCGACGAGCGGTACACGTCGACCCTCAGATCGCCCTCGGGGACGTCGATGTGGTCGGTGGTTTCGACGACGGGCAGAACCTCCACCTCAGCGAAGGAGGTCTGGCGACGACCCTGGTTGTCGAACGGGCTGATGCGCACCAGCCGGTGGGTCCCCTGCTCGACGGACAGGGTGCCGTATGTATACGGAGCCTTGACGGCGAACGTCGCGCTCTTGATGCCGGCTTCTTCGGCGTACGACGTGTCGTAGACCTCGACGCTGTAACCGTGCTTCTCCGCCCAGCGGATGTACATGCGCATCAACATCTCGGCCCAGTCCGCCGCGTCGATGCCGCCTGCACCGGAACGGATGTTGACGAGCGCGTCGCGCTGGTCGTATTCACCGGACAGCAACGTTCGCACCTCCGCGGCCGCGATGTCCTCTCGAAGGGAAGCCCGCTCGGAATCCGCATCGGCCAGGGCGGACGCCGCAGCATCTCCTTCTTCGCCCTCGGCGAGTTCGTACAGCACCGGCATGTCTTCGAGGCGCTGGCGGAGCTCTTCCACACGTCGGAGCTCAGCTTGCGCGTGGGAAAGCTGACTCGTCACCTGCTGCGCGTGTTCCTGGTCGTTCCAAAGGTCGGGCGACGCCGCCTGATGTTCGAGCTCGTCGATCCGTCGACGCAGCTCTTCGACATCGAGAACCGACTCGATGGTGGTGAGGGTGATGTCGAGTTCGTTCAGGTCTGCGGAAACGTCAGGATGCACGAGAGACAAGGTTACCGGCACCTGTCTTCGACCCCGACCAGAAGGTTCGAACTGCCTCACGTTCGAAGTGCCCAGGGTGACAGCGACCCTGTCACCCTGGGCATCAGACCGGTGGGCCGTGACTTTACTGTGGAGCCGTGACTTTCTCCGCCGCTGACCTGCAGCTCGCCCTGGCCATCGCCGATCGCGCCGACGCCATCACGACCGATCGGTTCCTGGCGCTCGATTTGAAGGTCGACGACAAGCCGGATCTCAGCCCCGTCAGCGACGCAGACCTCGCCGTCGAAATGTCGGTTAGATCCATACTGTCCGACGAACGCCCCGAGGACGCCGTGCTAGGCGAGGAGTTCGGTGGGGACGCGGTGCTGCGCGGCCGACAGTGGGTGATCGATCCGATCGATGGAACCAAGAACTACGTTCGCGGAGTGCCGATCTGGGCCACGCTCATCGCCTTGTTGGAGGACGGCATTCCGGTCGTCGGCGTGATCAGTGCGCCCGCACTGAAGCGTCGTTGGTGGGCATCGAAGGGCTACGGCGCATGGACGTCGTTCGACGGTGGGGACGCACGCGTCATCTCGGTGTCGGAAGTCCGCGAACTCGATTCTGCGAGTTTGAGTTTCGCGAGCCTGTCCGGATGGAAGGTCCGGGGAATCCGCGACCGCTTCGTCGATCTGACCGACGAGGTATGGCGCGTTCGCGGCTACGGAGACTTCTTCTCGTACTGCCTGCTCGCCGAAGGGTCGCTCGATATCGCCACCGAACCCGAGGTGTCACTGTGGGATCTCGCTCCTCTCGACATCCTCGTGCGCGAAGCAGGTGGGTTGTTCACCTCACTCGACGGCACCGCGGGGCCGCACGGCGGAAGCGCCGTCGCGACCAACGGACTTCTGCACGACGAGGTGCTCGGGCGACTTCGCCCCGAGTAGCACCGCGGCCATACCGGCGTGCGGTTCGAGCGATGAGTGCCACCGCGAGGGCGATGGCAGGTGTGATGCCCTGCATCAGTGCAGCGCGGAAGTACTTCGACCCGCCTGTGGCGAGCACGAATGCAGCGCCGACGATGCTCAGGCACGCGAAGACGACGATCACGTCTCCCGCCGCCCCTCCGATGACGAGCCCGACGATGATGCCCAGTGCGAGAAACAGGTTGTAGAAACCCTGCTCGAAGGCCATGGGGCGAACCACATCCGCGTTGGCTTGCGTCGAGAGAGCCGGCGAAGATCTGGGAGGCGAGGGGCACGGCACGGATGCTGCCACACGGGCCCTGATGCGTCATGTCGTCGGCTTCTTACTCGAGAGTAGACAGCTATCTTACTCGGGAGTAAGATAGCTGGAGTCCCGAGCCCGACGCCGAGAAACAGCTGGTGATCATGAGCAAGCAAGACAGTGTGGTCGACACGAAGCGCACAGCGCTTCGCGACACATCCGCGGTTGGCCTCAATCCGTTCAAGCGAGATGCCATCGGCACCGCTATGCGCGTGCTCACGGCCATCACCGGATCCGAACTCGCGGAGAAGTACAAGCTCCGCCAGACGATCGACCGAGTGACGTACGAGGGTACGAAGTCCGGCTTCAGAACCCTCGGTGCGGCAACCCGCACGTTCTCCAAGGTCAGTGGCGGCGGTAAGCCGAAGCGCCTCGAGGACTCACCGGTCAAGAACCTCGAGTACTTCGATCTCACGCCGGACGACGAGCAGCGGATGATCGTCGAGACGGTGAAAGAATTCGCCGAGGAAATACTGCGACCCGCCGCTCACGACGCCGACGCCGCTGCAGCCTCCCCCGAAGACATCCTTCGACGCAGCTCCGAACTCGGCATCACCTTCATCAACGTTCCCGAGGACCTCGACGGTGCGGCCACCGAGCGTGGCGCCGTTACCAACGCACTGGTCGCAGAGGCGCTCGCGCACGGAGATATGGGCCTTGCCCTGCCGATCCTTGCGCCCAGCGGTGTTGCCATCGCGCTCACCCAGTGGGGGTCGGACGCTCAGCAGCAGACGTACCTCCCGGCCTTCGTCGGCGACAAGGTTCCCGGTGCTTCGGTGGTCGTCAACGAGCCACGCGCACTGTTCGACCCTTTCGCATTGCAGACCAAGGCCGTCCGCTCCCCCAGCGGCTTCAAGCTGAACGGTGTGAAGAGCGCCGTACCGGCAGCCGCGAGTTCCGAATTGTTCATCGTCGCAGCAGAACTCGAAGGCCGCCCAGCCTTCTTCGTCGTCGAGTCCGACAGCAAGGGCCTCGTCGTCGAAGCGGATCCGAGTATGGGCTTGCGCGCCGCAGGCTTGGGCAGGCTCGTGTTCACCGACGTAGCACTGCCGGAATCCGCTCTGCTCGGCGACGGTGACGCCGATCGACGCGCACTCGATTACGCCGATGCCATCAGCCTCGCTCGCCTCGGGTGGTCCGCGCTCGCCGTCGGCACCGGCCAGGCAGTGCTCGACTACGTCATTCCCTACGTCAACGAGCGGGAAGCATTCGGCGAGCCGATCAGCAACCGTCAGGCCGTGGCCTTCATGGTCGCCAACATCGCCATCGAACTCGACGGCCTCCGACTGGTCACTCTCCGTGGCGCTTCACGGGTAGAGCAGGGCAAGTCGTTCGCCCGCGAAGCTGCACTGGCTCGCCGCCTCGCGTCGGAGAAGGGCATGCAGATCGGGTCCGACGGCGTCCAACTGCTCGGCGGACACGGCTTCACCAAGGAACACCCCGTGGAGCGCTGGTACCGCGACCTTCGTGCCGTCGGTGTCTCCGAGGGCATCGTCCTCATCTGATTCGCCCAAGACCAACTCGAGAAATCGACCCAAGGACACACACGATGATCAATCTCGAACTACCCAAGAAGCTTCGGGCGCAAGCGAATCAGGCACACCAGGTCGCAGCCGAGATCTTCCGTCCCATCTCCCGCAAGTACGACCTCGCCGAGCACGAGTACCCGGTCGAGCTGGACACCATGGCATCCATGGTCGAAGGCATGTCAGATGCGGGCAACGAGATCGGCGGCGCGGCAGGCGGGCGTGCCAAGGACAGCGAAAGCGCACCCAAGCCGAGCAAGACCGCAAACGCCAACGGCGGCAACATGTCCGCCCTCGTCAACGTCATCGAGACGTGCTGGGGCGATGTCGGCCTCACCCTGTCGATCCCTTACCAGGGCCTGGGCAACTCCGCCATCGCAGCGGTATCCACCGACGAACAGCTCGAACGCTTCGGCAAGGTGTGGGCTTCGATGGCCATCACCGAACCGAGCTTCGGCTCCGACTCGGCAGCAGTCACCACCACCGCCGTCCTCGACGGCGACGAGTGGGTACTCAACGGCGAGAAGATCTACGTCACCGCAGGCGAGCGCTCGACGCACATCGTCGTCTGGGCGAGCGTCGACCGATCCGCCGGACGCGCCGCGATCAAGTCCTTCGTGGTTCCGCGTGACGCGCCGGGTCTGAGCGTCGCTCGTCTGGAGCACAAGCTCGGAATCAAGGCGTCCGATACGGCGGCTCTGCTGCTAGAGAACTGCCGGATCCCGAAGGACAACCTCCTCGGTACGGCGGAGGTCAACACCGAGAAGGGGTTCGCGGGCGTCATGCAGACGTTCGACAACACCCGTCCCCTCGTCGCCGGCATGGCCATCGGCGTCGCACGTGCTGCGCTCGAGGAGCTTCGGTCGATTCTGGACGAGGCAGGAGTGGAAATTTCGTACACCACCCCGGCGTACAACCAGCACGCTGCTGCCGCCGAGTTCCTCCGACTCGAAGCAGACTGGGAGGCATCACACCTGCTTGCACTGCGAGCGGCGTGGATGGCCGACAACAAGGAGCCCAACTCGCTGCAGGCGTCCATGGCGAAGGCCAAAGCCGGGCGATCGGCCACGGACATCACCCTCAAGGCCGTCGAACTCGCCGGCAGCTACGGCTACTCCGAGCGCCTTTTGCTCGAGAAGTGGAGCCGCGACTCCAAGATTCTCGACATCTTCGAGGGCACCCAGCAGATTCAGCAACTCATCGTTGCTCGACGTGTACTCGGCAAGACGTCGGCAGAACTCAAGTAGACCGACCGCTCGACAGCGTTGCGAGCGCTACAGCGCGAAGAGAAGACCCGTGGCCGAATCGGCCGCGGGTTTTTTTCATGTCGTGTCGAAACGATGGGGTCCCGTTCGTCGTCATCATGTAAGCATTCTGCAAACGAATCTTGGAGACCATCATGAAGTACATGCTGTTGATCAATGCACCGAGCGCCGACTTCGACAACGGCTGCACCGTCGACGATTGGGTTCGGTTCGGCAAAGAGATGAGCGACGCAGGCGTATGGGTGACGGGGCACGCATTGGCGGACCTCACGACCGCGACCACCGTCCAGGTCGCAGCCGACGGCGCCAGAAGCGTCACCGACGGGCCGTACGCCGAAACTCGCGAGGTGCTGGGCGGCTTCGAGGTCATCGACGTACCCGACCTCGATGCAGCTCTCGACTGGGCGGCACGCTGCCCCGGATCGCGAGGCGGAGGCACCGTCGTCGTTCGCCCCATCGCCGAGTTCTGAACACTTCTCACGTCGAGGGAACCGGTAACGAGCCGAAGGTGGTGAACGGGACGACCTCGCTGTCGCTCGAGCGAGTATTCCGCGAGGAGCACGGCCGGCTCCTCGCCACTCTGGTTCGACGGTACGGCGACCTCGACTTCGCGGAGGACGTCGCGTCCGACGCCATCGAGGCGGCACTGCAGCACTGGCCGACCGACGGAGTACCCACCAAGCCCGGTGCCTGGCTGCTCACCACCGCCAGGCGCCGAGCCGTGGATCGACTTCGCCGCGATCGGTCCTATGCGGCGCGACTGGCGGTGCTGCACGTCGAGCAGGACCGGGCGGCCCCCGCCGCCGACGCCGACAACGACGACTTTCCGGACGAGCGCCTGCAGCTCTTCTTCACCTGCGCACACCCCGCGTTGCACGCCGACGACCGCGTCGCTCTGACACTGCGGTCTCTTGTGGGGTTCACGACCGCGGAGGTGGCCAGGGCGTTCGTCATCCCTTCGTCGACTGCGGGCCAACGCATCTCCCGGGCTAAGAACAAGATTCGAGGCGCCCGGATACCGTTTCGGGTGCCGGATCGCGGCGAACTCCCGCATCGTCTGCCGGGTGTCCTGCAGGTCGTGTACTCCATCTTCACCGAGGGTTATGCCGCGTCCTCGGGCGACGATCTGGTTCGCCACGACCTCGCCGACGAAGCCATTCGCCTGGGACGGATCCTGCACGCCCTGTTGCCCGCAGAGAGGGAAGCGTCCGGGCTGCTCGCTCTCATGCTGCTCACTCATGCTCGCCATTCGGCACGAATCGACGCCGACGGCAGGCTCTCGATGCTCGACGAACAGGACCGCTCTCTCTGGGACGGTGACATGATCGCGGAAGGCAGCACACTCGTCGTCGAGGCACTTGGCGGTGGCAGCCCGGGGGCGTATGGCGTGCAGGCGGCGATTGCTGCCCTTCACGACGAGGCCGCCACGCCGGCGGACACCGATTGGCCACAGATAGTGGAGCTGTACGGGGTGCTTGCCGCGGTGTCGCCCTCCCCCGTCGTCGCTCTGAACCGTTGCGCCGCCATCGCGATGTGTGACGGCCCTGCCGAAGCACTCGCGCAGCTCGAGCCGTTGGCGCACGAACCGATGCTGCTGCGCTATCACCCGTTTTACGCAGCCCGCGCCGACATGTTGGATCGGCTGGGCCGACACGGCGAGGCCGCCGAGGATTTCACTCGGGCCTCCGGCCTCGCCGGATCGCGACCGGAGCGCGAGTACCTACGTCGCAGGGCCGGTGAGGCTCGAGCCAAGGCTTGCCGACACCAATGAGGTCGACACCAATGAGGTCGACCGCGAGGTAACCCGAGGACGTCTCGTCGGAAGTGCCCTCCGCGCCGCCGCCGGGGTAGCCGCAGTTGCACTCATCGACGAGATCGGGCCCCTGACCTACATCGAGCTCGACGAGCAGTCCAATGCGCTGGTGCGCGGTTGGTCCGCTGACGGCATCGGTCCGGGGGCCGTCATGGGAGTCATGGCACGGAACCATCGTGGGCTGGTCCTGACGATGTTGGCCGCCGCCAAGGCGGGCATCAGATTGGTCATGATGAACACCGGGTTCGCGCCCCGCAGCGCATCGTCGACCTCGGCGACGGAATACTCTTCTCGTACGACACGTCGGCACTCCGCATCATCTTCGCCGCGGGATCAGCCATCTCACCCGCGGTGAGCCGACGAACGGCAGCAGTGTTCGGACCGGTGCTGCACAACCTGTACGGCTCGACGGAAGTCGCCGTCGCCACCGTCGCAACGCCCGACGAGCTCTCGCGTGCGCCCGGAACCGCGGGGCGGCCGCCCGTCACATGCCACGTCGCACTGTTCGACAACGACGGCAATCGCGTCACTGCCCCCGGTGCCGTGGGTCGGATCTTCGTCGCGAGCGGGCTGAGCTTCGCCGGATACACCGACGGCCGCGACAAGGAACGCATCGACGGCATGGTCTCGACGGGCGATGTAGGCCACTTCGACACCGAAGGGCTGCTGTTCGTCGATGGTCGCGACGACGACATGATCGTCTCGGTCGGTGAGAACGTGTACCCGCTCGAAGTGGAAAACCTGCTCGCAGAGCATCCCGATGTTGTCGAAGCCGCCGTATCGGCGTATCGGACGCCGAGTTCGGACACCGGTTGATGGCTTTCGTCGTTCCGACACCGAACTCTCTTCGCGACCCGGACTCCATCAAGGCAGACGTCAAATCGCACCTCGCTCGGTACAAGGTCCCCCGCGACGTCGTCTTCGTCGATGAGTTGCCCCGCAACACGACAGGCAAGATTCTCACGCGAGTGCTGGCCGAGCGCGCCGAGAACGCTGCCGACCCGCCCGTCGACCCACTCACCGAGAAGACCTGGTAGAGAATGAAGGACGAGCAAGTCCGAGCGGAGGAGATGACCGAATGTCCGATTGGACGAAAAAGATCAGAGAAGAAGCCAGGGGCTTGATCGCCGAGGCCGAACAAGAACTCACGGTTCTCGAAGGCGGCGACACCGTCGATCTCACTGCAGACGAACCTGCCGAGGAGGCCGAGGAGGCCGAGGAGTCTGCGATAGTCGAGGGTTCGACGTCCCCGGAGGACGAAACCCGACACTAGGCAGGACACACGAAACAGGGCCGGTACTCGATGTGAGTACCGGCCCTGATCTGTTGGTAGCGGGGACAGGATTTGAACCTGCGACCTCTGGGTTATGAGCCCAGCGAGCTACCGAGCTGCTCCACCCCGCGCTGCAAACACAAAGTTACCCGACGGTGTCCACGAATCGCAAATCGCGTGTACGGCGAGGAGATCAAGCAAGCACAACAGGCACTGAAACACTTGCCGACGCGCACCGCTGGAGTGTGCTCGATCACAAAAACCTCGTGATACATCGCACATAACGAGGCTGTAACGAACGGGATACGGAACCGTCGCGACCGCCCGTGACCAGGATATACGCTCTCCGACGTCTCACTATGTGAACATCCGGGCGACCATAGCGTGGCGTGACATCGACGAAAGCCGCGACTACCTTCACGAACGGCCCTACAACGCAGGGCCAGACCGCCCCCGCCGCTGCATCGCTCTGCCCCGCGGGGGACGGTACCCCGATACGCACGGGGGCAGAGCCGCAACACATACGAGTTCGCTCGTACACCGTTGTGTTCGCACGTAGCGCCGGGACGCATTCACTTCGGTGATGTCGCCGGTTGCGTCGGGCGGCGCGGAGAGGATTCACCCCGCATGACCAAGGAAACACATTTCGGCAAGCGTGCACTCGGATGGGCCGCCGTCACCGGCGCCGTCGTGGCAATTCCACTGGGTCTTTCCGTGGGCACCGCCAACGCAGCACCGCACAACTGGGACGGCGTCGCACAGTGCGAGAGCGGCGGCAACTGGGGCATCAACACAGGTAACGGCTACTACGGTGGTCTGCAGTTCTCGCAGAGCACCTGGACCGCCAACGGTGGCAGCGGATCCCCGTCCAGCGCTTCCAAGGCAGAGCAGATCCGCGTTGCGGAGAACACGCTGCAGAGCCAGGGCCCGGGTGCGTGGCCGACGTGCGGTCAGTACCTGACCACCGGCGGCGGCAGCGAAGAGCCCGCAGCAGCGCCCGCGCCGGCAGCCCCGGTCGTCGAGCAGGCTCCCGCTCCGGTCGCCCCCGTGGCACCGGAATACCAGGCGCC
>NZ_JBAWFH010000160.1:0-14895 GCF_049591685.1 Rhodococcus sp. (in: high G+C Gram-positive bacteria)
GTGGTCCGATCGGTCGCCCGGGCATACCGGGAGGCATGGGCGGGCGACGAGACGAATCGCGGTTTCCGGAACCACCGCCCGGCGGGTTGTGTCCGCCGCCAGGCGTGTCGTCGTAGGGGGAACTCACGTTCGGGTCTCCAGTGGTTGGGCGAGCACAGCAGTGAACGGCACATCGAAACTACCGATCAGGCAGATCGGCAGAGCGATTGTGTCACTCGCTCGCGGTTCGACGGTTCGGTTGGCGAGAAGTCGATCGCGATCGCCGCGGTTGCTTGGGGGCGGGCACAGCGCCCAGCACGTAGGACTGGACGAGGTGATTCCAGCTGCACGAGCGGCACACCTCGACCACGTGTACGGAGAATTCTTCCTCGGTGGCAGCAAGACGCACCAGTTCCTCAGCTGTGCGGGCGGAGCCCGACAGTGGTCCGAGCTTTTCGCCGAAGACCCACGAGACGTGTGTGAGCTGCTCTTTTCGGCATATCGGACAGACGACATCACTGCCCCGGCCGTGGAACTTGGCAGCACGGAGTAGGTACGGATCTGCGTCGCACACGGCGCTGACACCCGCCCTGCCCGAGTACACCTCGGCGAGCAGCGACCGTCGCTGTAGGGCGTAGTCCACCACCTGTCGCTGAAGTCGCACGAGAACCAGAGTACGTGCGGCCGGCGACAGGTGGGCCGGGCACCGTCTCTTCTCACCCACCGACGAGCGCGAAAACCTGTGCTCCACCTGTACCGACGCGAGTTTCACCCTCGACCCGTGCGAGGAACACCGGATCCAGATCGCACCGGTACCTGCGCAGCGTCGGACGCAGCCCACGCCGACGGGCAGCTGGCCGAAGCAAGCCGGCCCGCGCCGGAGGTTGCGTCCAGGGCGTACGACGCCGACCGCCGCAGTGGCCGAAGTCGCGGGAAACGTCCTGTCGGGGAGTCGCTGCAAGCCTCGAGGTTTTTCCCTTCCGGCTGTGCTCTGCCTGCTCGCCGAGGCGTACGTCCGGGGTTTTGTCCTTACAACATTACTTGTTGGTATGTATGTACATATATCGGGTCGATACATTTCGCGTATATGCTTGGGCATCGCATCGCAGACAGCGGTCCGCATCGAGGGAAAGGAGTGGCAATGCTCGAACTCGCAATCCTCGGCTTGCTGCTCGAAGCCCCGATGCACGGTTACGAACTCCGCAAGCGCCTGACCGGCCTCCTCGGAGCGTTCCGAGCCTTCTCCTACGGCTCCCTGTACCCGGCCCTTCGTCGCCTACAGGCGGACGGGCTGATTGCCGAGGACGCGGGCCCGGACACACTCGTCAAGCGTCGTGCCAGGCGCGTATACGAGCTCACTCCGGAGGGCAGGCAACGTTTCACGGAACTCGTCGCCGACACCGGACCGCAGAACTACACCGACGACGGATTCGGCGTTCACCTCGCCTTCTTCAGTCGCACCCCGGCAGAAGCCAGGATGCGCATACTCGAAGGCAGACGACGTCAGGTGGAGGAGCGCCGCGAAGGCCTCCGCGAAGCCGTGGACAGGGCGAGCGGAACGCTCGACCGATACACCCGTCAGCTTCATCAGCTCGGCCTCGAGTCCAGCGACCGCGAGGTGCGCTGGCTCAACGAAGTGATCGCTGCCGAGCAGGCGGGTCCGTCCGCCACCCCCAATCCGACCAAAGTTTCGAAGACAGAAGGAGAACCCGACCATGGGTGAGAACAGCGAAGGCGCGGGCAGCAACGCCATCCGCGTAGCCATTGTGGGCGTGGGCAACTGCGCCTCGTCCCTGGTCCAGGGCGTCGAGTACTACCGGGACGCGGACGAGACCGTCACCGTCCCCGGCCTCATGCACGTCAAGTTCGGGAAATACCACGTCCGCGACGTCGAGTTCGTCGCCGCATTCGACGTGGACGCCAAGAAGGTCGGCTTCGACCTCTCCGACGCGATCTTTTCGAGCGAGAACAACACCATCAAGATCGCCGACGTACCGCCGAAGGACGTGCAGGTTCTGCGCGGACCGACCCTCGACGGCCTCGGCAAGTACTACCGCGAGACCATCACCGAAGCCGACGGCGAAGCAGTGGACGTCGCACAGGCACTGCGTGACGCCAAGGTGGACGTACTCGTGTCCTACCTGCCCGTCGGATCCGAAGAAGCCGACAAGTTCTACGCACAGGCCTCCATCGACGCGGGCGTTGCGTTCGTCAACGCGCTTCCGGTGTTCATCGCCAGCGACCCCGTCTGGGCCAAGAAGTTCACCGACGCAGGCGTTCCCATCGTCGGCGACGACATCAAGAGCCAGGTCGGCGCAACCATCACGCACCGCGTCATGGCAAAGCTGTTCGAAGACCGCGGAGTACAGCTCGACCGCACCATGCAGCTCAACGTCGGCGGCAACATGGACTTCCTCAACATGCTCGAGCGCACCCGCCTCGAGTCGAAGAAGATCTCCAAGACGCAGGCCGTCACCTCCAACCTGCAGCGTGAGTTCAACACCAAGGACGTCCACATCGGACCGTCCGACCACGTCGGTTGGCTCGACGACCGCAAGTGGGCCTACGTCCGCCTCGAAGGCCGCGCCTTCGGTGACGTGCCCCTGAACCTCGAGTACAAGCTCGAAGTCTGGGACTCGCCCAACTCCGCAGGCGTCATCATCGACGCTGTCCGTGCAGCCAAGATCGCACTCGACCGCGGCATCGGCGGACCGGTCATCCCGGCATCGGCCTACCTGATGAAGAGCCCGCCGCAGCAGCTCCCCGACGACGTTGCGCGCACCCAGCTCGAAGCCTTCATCATCGACGCGTAAGTCTCACAGCTCAAAACTTCACAGATCAGTGGCACGGCGGGTTCCTCGCGAACCCAGCCGTGCCACTGGTGTTTGAGGGTGCGGTGTCGTTGGGGGGTTGGGCCGTGTTTAGGGTGCGGTGCGTTCGGGTGCACCCTAGTCGCGCAGGTTCCAGCCAACCGCACGCATTGCAACCTGCGCAGTTGACTGCAAGGTGCGCCGAAGCGACCGACCGACCGACCTCAGACGCGGAGCGTGCGCACCACGAACCCCAGGGCGACGAGCAACCCGAGCAGCACGGCCGAGGCCCAGATGCTCGGTTCCCCGCCGACGATTCCGGCCACTGCGGCGACGAACGCCATGAGCGCGAAGAAACCGAGGATGCCTGCCAGCAGCTGCAGGTGGTCCTGCGCGGTCACGACTTCACTCCGCCCGCGGTGAGCCCGGAGATGATGCGCCGCTGGAAGAGCAGCACCATGATGACGAGCGGTATCGCGACGATGGTGCCTGCCGCCATGATGGCGGCGTACGGAACGACGTGCGGGTCGTTGCCCGAGAATCGCGCGATGGCCACCGTCACCGGTTCGGTGGTGTCACTCGAGAGTTGACTCGCCAGGAGGTACTCGTTGACGGCCGCGATGAACGCCAGGATGGCCGTCGTGAACAGTGCTGGTGCTGCGAGCGGAAGCATCACGAGCCGGAAGGCCTGGAATCGGCCCGCGCCGTCGATCCGCGCGGCTTCTTCGAGTTCCCAGGGCAGTTCGGCGAAGAACGCGGTGAGGGTGTAGATGGTGAGGGGCAGAACGAACGAGATGTTCGGGATGATCATCGCCTGGTAGCTGCCGATCCAGCCGATGTTCGTGAAGAACTGGAACAGCGGGGTGACCAGTGCGACGACAGGAAACATCGACGCCCCCAACACGATTCCGACGACGATGTACTTGAACCGGAAGTCGATGCGGGAGAGTGCGTATGCGCAGAAGATACCGATGACAAGTGCGATCAGGGTGGTGACGCTGCCGATGACGAGGCTGTTGACGACGGCGCGAACGAAGTTGTTGCCGTTGCTCGTCGACAGTGCGTTCTCGAAGTTCTCGAGCGTGACGTGGGTGGGCCACGGCGTGGTGTCGAAGGTATAGCGCGGGTCGCGAAAAGCCGTGACGGCCATCCAGTAGAACGGCGCGAGGCCCCACACGAGGATGATCACGACACCCAGGTAGATACGGGCGGTTTTCATCGGACGTTCCCCTTGCGCTGATTCTCCTGCGTGGCAACCGCATTGGCACCCAGGAATTTCACCAGGATGAACGCGACGATGAAGATCATGACGAACGAAATGGTCGACAGCGACGCTGCACTGTTGAAGCCCTGCCGTATCTGATCGACCACCAGGATCGAGATGGTGCGGGTCGCCGGGTTGCCTTCGGTGAGGATGGCGGGCAGGTCGTACATGCGCAGTGCGTCCATGGTGCGGAACAGGATCGCGACCATCAGTGCCGGTTTCACCAGCGGCAGGGTGATTTTGGTGAATCGCTGCCACGCCGATGCGCCGTCGACGCGGGCTGCTTCGTACACGTCGGACGGGATCATCTGCAGGCCCGCCAGGATGAGCAGCGCCATGAACGGCGTGGTTTTCCAGACGTCGGCGATGATGACTGCGAATCGCGCGGGCCAGGCATCGCCCGTCCACAGGATGTTCGTGCCGAGCAACTTGTTGGCGATCCCGTCGTACGCGAAAATGAAGTACCAGAGCTTCGCGGTGACGGCTGTGGGGATGGCCCAGGGAATCAGGATCGCCGCACGCAGCAATGCTCGACCGGCGAAGGTCTTGCCCATGATGACTGCCATGGCGAAGCCGATGACCACCTCGATCGACACGGTGACGACAGTGAAGAAGGCCGTGTTGCCGACGGCTCCCCAGAACTGCGACCCCAATGTGCCTGGAGGACAGGGCACAAGTGTGCCGGTGGCCGACGTGCATTGCTGCAGGATCCAGTGGGTGTAGTTGGAGAACCCGGCGCTGCCGCCCTTGACGAACATTCCGGTGGCGGGATCGAGACCGGCATCCTTCTGGAACGACATGACCACGGCACGGACAACCGGGTAGGCAATGACAACCGCAAGAATGACCAGCGTCGGGGCGATGAGCAACCATGCGCGGCCCGCGGTGAGTCCGAATTGTTTCTTTCCGGACGAGCGTGCATGCCGACCGCGGCCGGGGGAAGTTCCTCCGGCAGCGGCTGCGATAACAGGCCCACTGGTTCGACCAGTAGGTAGAGCCATAAAGATTCTCCTGGTGCTTCGGCGGCGAATCTCTAGTTTGCGCCGGCCGACTCGATGCCGGCCTGGATGTCGGCGATCGCCTGGTCCACCGGCTTCTCACCCTTGATGGCCGCGAAGGTGTTGTCCTGAATGGCCTTCGAGACGGCAGGGTAGAACGGAGTGACGGGACGCGGGACCGCGCCCATGATCGATTCCTTCAGCGCCGGCAGGTACGGCATCTCGGCGATGAGAGCCGGGTCGTCGTAGAGGGACGAGAGCACGGGAGGCAGTGCGCCCTCGGCGATGATGCGCTGCGCCTGCTCACCCTGCAGGAAGCGCAAGAAGTCGGCGGCCGTGGCCTTCTTCTCGGAGAACGAGCTGATTCCTGCGTTGTAACCACCGAGAGTGGATGTGCCGACACCGGTGACGCCGGGCAGCGGTGCGACGCCGTACTTGCCGGCAACAGCGGAGCCTTCCTGAGACGCGGTTCCGTACACGTAGGGCCAGTTGCGCAGGTACAGCGCCTGGCCGTCTTCGAACGCCTGCTGGCTCTCGGGCTCTTTGAACGTGGTGTTCTGGGCCGGGATGACTCCCGACTCGAACGCCGTGACCAGCGCCTGCAGACCGGCTTTGGTCTCCGGGCTGTCGACGGTCGGGGTCTTGCCGTCTTCGGCGACGAAGGATCCGCCGTGTGCGTTGACGATTTCGGACGCGCTGACCGTCAGGCCCTCGTAGGACGCGAACTGTCCCGCGTAGCAATCGATGTTGTTCTCGGTGGCGATGCTGCAGCTGGCTGTGAGCTCGTCCCAGGTGGTGGGAGCTGCGGGGACCAGGTCACTGCGATAGAACAGGAGGCCACCGTTGGTGTTCTTCGGCGCCGCGTACTGCTTGCCGTTGTAGGTGGCGCTCTCGACGGTGGACGGCAGGATGCCTGCATTGTCCATCGCGAACTCGCCCTCGAGTGGTACGAGCCAGCCCTTGGCCGCGAACTCGGCGGTCCAGATGACGTCGAGTGCCATGACGTCGTAGTCGGCCTGCTCGGCCTGCAGGTGCTGAACCAAGTCGTCGTGAGCCTGGTCGGCGTCGTTGGACTGCTCTTTGAAGGTGACCTGCTCATCGGGATGCGAGGCGTTCCACTCGTCGATGATCTGGCGCACGACACCTGTTTCGGTGGTGTCCTTGCCCTCGACGTAGGTGATGGGGCCGCGACCGTCGGCGCTGGCCGATGTGGAGTCGCTGGATTCGCTGTCGCTGGAACACGCGGTGAGCGTCAGCAGCGTTGCCGCCGTTGCCAGCACCGCCACCTTCGAGATCAAAGACGCCATTTGGTTTCTCTCCACTTGCTTCGTACCCGGATTGTGTGCGAGGGGAAGGTCACAGACGAGTACGAATGTGCTCCCCCCGACGCACATGTCGATACGCACTGTGGCACACGAAGCGTCCGAAAGGGGTGAATTGACCATCCCTGAATCGGTACACCTGCAGTGTCGGTGATGCGTTGTAGCGTGCTGGGGTGACGTACGGAGGGATCAAGCTGTGAGCTCGGACAAGATGCTGACGCGCATCGGGGGTCTGCTGCGCCAGGCCGAGTCGACGGACAATCCGCACGAGGCGGAGGCGTTCATGGAGGCTGCGCAGCGCCTTGCGACGGCCACGTCGATCGATCTGGCGGTCGCGCGCTCGCACAGTGCGTCGAGGGAGAAGCGCGCTGTTCCGATTCAGCGCGTGGTGCGGATAGGTGAGGCCGGCAAGAGGGGGCTCAAAACCTTCGTGCAGCTGTTCGTCTCCATCGCTTTCGCGAACGACGTCAAATGCGACATCGCGCGATCGTCGACGCAGGTGTTCGCCTACGGCTTCGAGTCCGACATCGATACGTGCGAGGCCCTGTACTCGAGCCTGCTCGTGCAGATGGTGCGCGCCTCCGACCTGTACATCAAGTCCGGGGCATATCGCACCGAGACCGCCGTCCGGACGGTCAGGAAGACCATCGGTCGACGGCGTTACACCACCCAGGAAGAAGTTCCGGTCGCGGCGGTCACCGCGAGGCTCAACTTCCAGACCGCGTTCGCCGAACGAATCGGTGTCCGGCTCCAAGCCGTGCGCAAGGAAGCGGAAGTCGACGCCATCGCGCGAGAAAAGCCCGATGCCGGGACGGCTCTCGTGTTGCGCGACAAGGAGGTCGAGTTGTCGGACTTCTACTCACAGACCTCGAAGGCACGCGGGACGTGGCGTGGTCAGGGCTCGAGCGTCGGGTACTCGCACGGGGCTCGGTCCGCAGGTGACCGCGCCGGGCGCGCCGCTCGACTCGGCGGTGAAACCGAACTCGATTCTGCCAGAGGGCAATTGGGTCGGTAGCCGAGCCTGTTGGTGCAGCAAGGCCGTCACTCGAGCCGAGCCGTCAGTTCAATTTGGCGAGCACGATGCGCAAGCCGACGACACTGGCGACGGGGAATGCCGCGGCCACGAGCCACGGAACGGCCGCGCCCCAACCGGTATCCGGTGCGGCGTCGATCACTGCACCCAACACCACCGATCCGACGAGAACCCCGATACCTCCGAGCGACGCCATGAATCCGTAGTACGAGCCGAGCCGTCGTTCGCCGGCCAGAAGAGGCACGAGATCACGTGCCTGGGGCATGGCGATCATCTGGCCGAGCGCAAGCAGCAGCACAAACACCGCGGCCGGAAGCAGCCCGACAAGTCCTTCCAGCCGAAGCGGCGACGTCGCGGCGACCACGACGAACGAGGTTGCCATGACGGCAAATCCGACGGGCAACACCACTCTCGGTGACACGTTCTTCACGCGCCTGGTGATCGGCAACTGCGAGGTCACGACGAACACGGCCGAGACCGCGAAGAACCAGCCCAGTACCGTTTGCGAGCCCCACGCGCGCTCCACTTCCAGGGGGAGCAGGAGATAGAGCTGGTTGTATGCGACAAGTTGCGCGCTCATCGCGAAGGCGAACAGCACGAACAATCTGTTGCGGACGACGTCTGTCCACCCCTCGAGCCATGGGTCGTCGCGGTGTTCGCCCGGCTCGTTGGGGAGCCACCGCAGGTGAGCGACGATGACCGCGACAAAGATGGCAGCGGCGACGAGGCATGCGATGCGGAAGTCGGCCAGCAGCAGTAGCGAGCCGACGAGCGGCCCGGTGAACGAACCGATCTGGTTGCACACCGACAGCAGCGCGAACGTCTCGACGCGTCGCGGCCCACCGGCACGCTCACTTGTCCCGGCCTCGATCGCTACCGCCGATTCGACTGCGGGAGAGAACAATGCGGCTGCGAAGCCGACGAGAACCGTCGCAGCCAGTACGCCGGCCAGCGAATCGAAGTATGCCAGCCCGACGAAGCCCAGCACCCGTAGGACGCAACCGGCGAGCACAACGGGCTTGATGCCCCACCGATCGGCGAGGGTGCCTCCAACGAAGAACAGTCCCTGCTGCGAGAACGTTCGAATTCCCAGCACGACGCCGACCAGTGCGGCACCAAGTCCGAGGTCGCTCGTCAGATGCACCGACAGATACGGCAACACCATGAAGAAGCCGACGTTGAACGTCAGCTGGGTCAGAACCAGGAGGCGAATCGTGGGCGTCGCGCGGGACAGGTCCTCGAGAAACGACCAGCGCCACCGCTTCGGGCTGGTACTGGTTGTCACGCTCGTTCACTCCCTGAAGACGGTTTTGCTCCCAGAAGAGGTTACAGGCGTCGCCGACCCGCCTGTGTCGCCACCAGTGACCACTCGGGTTCGTCCCGAAGTCGCACTGGCCAGCGACACGGCGAGGACGGCCAGGGCGATGAGCGATGCCAGGGGCGCGAGCACCACCCACGGTGCGCGCTCGACGCCTGCCACGCCGTCGGACAGGATCAGACCCCAGTCCGGAGTCGGCGGCTGCGGTCCGAGTCCGAGAAAACCCAGTGCAGCCAGGGCCAATGCAACGCCGGGAAGCCGAAGCATCGCATGCCGGAGCACGGCAGGAAGTACTGCGGGCACGATGGACCCGAACAAAATCCGGGCCTCACTCGCACCCAGGGTGGGCAGGATTGCGATGTACGGCCGCGCACGAGTTTCCTCGACGAGTGCGGCGGTGTGGGCGGCCAGCGGAGCCCAGGTGACGATGAGTACGGCGACGGCGGCGCCGCCTGCGCTGGGCCCCCAGATCGCTGCGATCAGGATGCCCGCCACTACGGGCGGGGCCGCATTGGTCACTTCGACGAGTCCGCGCGACACCCGCGGGATCAAACCGAACGAGACCCCGATGACAAAGCATCCCAGCGTCACCGCGAGCGACAGAGCGATGGTCGAGACTGCGCCGTCGGACACCCGCGCCAGCAGGTCACGTCCGGATGCGTCCGTACCGAATGGGTGGGCAATCGACGGCGAGGCGAATTTGTCTCGGCTCGCGAAGAACGGATCACGAGGCATGCCCACGACGATCATGATCAGCAACAGCGACGCAGCGCCGAAGGGCAGAATCCATCTACGCGGCGATGGCGCGAACACCCCCGACGGGATCGGCATCGCCTGATTGCGCAGCGCGCTACCCAGCAATACGCGACGCAGCAGCTCTGCTGCGATACCCAGAGCTGCACTGACCGCGAGCAGCAGGAGCACGTCGATCTGTAGCGCGGGTAGGTCCTGAGATTGTGCGTCGTTGAGCGTCGTGCGACCCAATCCCGGTATCGCGAAGACTTTTTCGACGGCGACTGCACCGCCGGTCATCGCAACCATGACCAACCCGATCTGCGACGCCAGGCTGGGCATCGCCCGGCGCAGAACCGCGGCGGCAATGGCCCGCTTGGTAAAGCCCACCACGGTCCACGTCGTCACCCAACCTTCGGTGAAGGTGACGGCTACGGCATCGGCGAGGAGGCGTCCGATCAGGCCGCCGGCCGGTAGGCCGAGCGCCAGGGCGGGAAGCACGACGTACTCGGGTCCGTTCCAGCCGTAGGCGGGCAAGTCCAGCCACACCGCGCCGACGATCACGAGCACCGACGCCAGCAGGAACTCGGGCATCGATGTCAGTGCTGCGGCGGCTGCGCCACCGGTCCGCCGCGGCGAACCGCGCAGGCCCGCTCTTAGGGATGGCAGCACCACCAGCGACGCCACCATCAGTGCCACCACGATGGCGCAGACCATCAGCGTCAGGGACACCCCCAACGCTCCGACCGCACCGGGGAACACGGGTCTGCCTGTGTTCCAGGATGTTCCGGGGTCGCCCTGCAGGAGACTGGTGAACCAGTCCCAGAACATGCGCACGGGACCGACGTCGAGGCCGAGGTCGCGACGAATCGCGTTCAGTGCTTCCTCGGTCGCCTCCTGTTCTGCCGAACGTGCCCGCAGGATGGTGAGTGCGGGATCACGACCCGACAGCCATGGCAGCATCCCGAGTATCACGACGACACCGAGAACGGTGACGACCCGGGAGGCAGCGACGATCCATGTGCCCTTCGTCATGTTTCTTACTCGACCGTGGTCTCGTTGGTGATCAACAGACGCTCGCGGGGGTCGCGGGCGGCATCGACGATGCGCGCCGACTCACCCTGGATGACTCGCTCGTGAAGCATCGGAATAGCCGCGTCCTTCTCCAGGATCAGTTTCTCGGCCTCGAGAACTGCGGCACGGCGGTCGGCGCCAGGATCGGTTGCCGATGCCTCGGCCAACGCAGCGTCGACGTCCGCGTCACAGAACTGAGCGATATTGAACGACCCCTCGCACGCGAAGTCGGAGTACATGTACGACACGGGGTCACCGGAGTCGAGAACCGTAGCGCGCGAGAGAATGAAGGCGTCGAAACGTCCTTCCAGAGCGTCGGTTTCGATGAACTGATACTCCCGAACAACCTGTTCGACGATGAAGCCCCTGGCTTCGAGTGCTTGCTGCAGCAGCACCGCGACCTCGGGCAGTTCGGCGCGGTCGGTGAACGTGGCGAGGGTGATGCGTTTGCCGCTCGCGTCGCCGGCCGGGGTCTCGATGCGCTCGGGACGATCCTGCGCCCACGGCACCGCAGGGCCGAGCAATCCGTTCGCCGCATCGGCGCGACCTTCGTAGACCTGCTCCACCAAACGATCCTGGTCGATGGCCTCGCGGGCGGCGGCTCGCATCGCCGGATCGGTGAACACACCGGTCGAGTTGTTGAGGTACAAGGTGTTGGTGCGCGGCATCGGAACCTCGTGCACCAGCTCCTGGTCGACGAGCCCGGCCTGCCCGACCGGAATCGCCTCCACCACATCGGCGGTGCCGTTGCGCAAGGATGCGGCGCGGGCCGTACCGTCGGGCACGAAGTCGACGTCGAAGCCTGAGAGCTTCGCCTGCTCGCCCCAGTAGCCGTCGTAGCGGTCGAGCGAGGCACTGGATGTGCCGTCGACGCTCATGAGTTCGAACGGGCCGGTTCCGTTACCGATAGGGCTGACCGGGCCGTCGCCCTCGTATGCGATGGGCGCCAGGATGGCCAACTGAGGGCTTGACAAACGCTGCGGGACAAGCGGATCGACGAGCTCGGTCTTTACCGTCACCGTGTCCTCGTCGACGGCGGCGGCGGTCAACTCGACTCCGTCGAGAATGCGCGGTTTCGGGGCAGCCTGCGTCGCGGCCGTCAGAGCGGTGACCACCGCGTCGGCGTCGAGCGCGGCGCCGTTGTGGAACGTGACGTCCCGGCGGATCTCGAAGCTCCACGTGTAATCGTCGGTCTGTGTCCACGCCGTCGCGAGCCCGGGTTGCACATCTCCGAGATCGTCGAGGTTTACCAGCGTTTCGGCTGTGGACCAGCGAGAGAGCTTGAAGGCGTCGTCGCTGAACTGCGAGAGCCCCGAGCGCGGCGGCAGAAGCATCGCCACGCGGGCGCGCTCGTCGCTGTCTTCGGATGCGGGAGACGAGAAGCAGCTTGTGAGGACGAGTACGCCCACGGCACCCACTGCTGCCGCTCGCACGGTGCGAATCATTCTGGAAGACATCTATTTCTCCTGTGGATATTACGAACGAAGTCTGGGCACTGCATCGAGCAGTGCAACGGTGTGCGCGTGGGTTGGATTACCGAAAACGGCTGTCACGTCGCCGCGTTCGATGATCGCGCCTTCGTGCATGACCGAGATCGTGGTGCACAGCCGCGCGACGACGGACAAATCGTGCGAGACGACGAGTAGCGCGGTGGCCGTACGGGTGGAGAGCTCGCCCAGGACATCGAGCACCTGCTCGCGGAGGTCGAGGTCGAGTCCGCTCACCGGCTCGTCGGCCAGCAGATAGTCGGGTTCGCACGCGACCGCCCGCGCGATCGCTACGCGTTGGTTCTGGCCGCCGGACAGCTCGGACGGGCGACGCTGCAGAAACCGGTCGTTCAATCCCACTGCAGCGAGGGCCTTTACGGCCATCGCAGTGTGATCTCCGTCGGCCCCGAGCAGCCGCAGCGGTGTCGCCACGAGGTCCACGACGCTTCGCCTCGGGTCGAGTGACGTGGCGGGATCCTGCGGAATGTACTGAACCCGGCGGCGAAACCACCGCAGCGAACGTGCCGAACCGGGTGTCACGGGTATACCGTCGAGTGCCACGGCTCCCGAGTCGGGGCGATCGAGTGCCAGGAGCAGTTTCAATAACGTCGTCTTACCCGAACCGGATTCGCCGACGAGCGCTGTGCGGGTACCGGAGACAAGCTCGAAATCGACGCCGTCGAGAGCGACATTGTCGGCATATCGACGGCTCACGCCGGCTGCAACGAGACTCATCTCGCGGCCAGGGCGGTCAGTGGATCATTGGCGTGCGCCCGTGCGATGAGCGCTTTGGTCAAGTCCGCCTGGGGCCGCGCGATGATGTCCGACGTTGCACCGTCCTCTACCACCCGCCCGTGTTCCATCACGACGAGCCGATCGCACAGACTCGCGGCGACGGCGACGTCGTGGGTGATGAACAGTAGTGCCGAGTCGACGGCCTTCAAGGCATCGAGAACCCGGGCCTGGGTGACCACGTCGAGAGCCGTGGTCGGCTCGTCCGCGACCAGCAGCGGGCTACGGCACGCGAGGGCAAGGGCAATACAGATCCGTTGCCTTTGCCCGCCGGACAGTTCGAGCGGGTGCGACGCAAGGATGCGTCCCGGATCGCGGAATCCGACCTGTTCGAGGAGGCCCTCGACATCCGACTTCGTTCTGCGTGCGGGCGCGCGGAGCTGAGCGCCGACGGTGACCATTGGGTTGAGAGCCGTTGCCGAATTCTGGAACACCATGGCGGGCCGGGCGCCGGTGTGGCGACGCGGCGTCGGAACACCCGCGACGTCGTGCCCGTCGACCGTAATTCGACCGGTCGAGGTGATGCCGGGTGGGAGGTGGCCGATGATCGTCGACGCTGTCAGCGACTTGCCCGATCCCGAGGCTCCCAACAGCCCGACGCGTTGACCTGCGCGGACCGTGAAAGAGACGTGGTCGACGACGCGGGTGCGGCCGGCGTCGACGCAGAGGCCATCGACGACGAGCAAGAGGGACTCCTGAACAAGACTTGAGCTTATCGGCAGTGACTTCGACAATCGTTGTCGGTTGAACAGTAAACGGTTGGCGCATTGCAGCCAAATCTGCGGCTTCGCCACCCGTGCGCATGCGGCTCCGCCACCCGTGCGTACAAAGTGTCGTTCCAGCAGCATCAAGTGCACACGGGCGCGAAGCGCAGCGACGTTTCGCGCACACGGGCGCGCGGCGCACAAGCGCATTACTGTCGCTGCGTGAAGAACAGGGATGCGCAGCGTTCGAGGGTGTACGAAGCAGAAACCATGGTCCGCACCATCTTCGATCGTGCCGACGAACGCGACTTGCGGACGGTCGACATTCTGGGGTCCACGTTGACGTTGCCGATCGAGCGGAAGTTCGCTTCCATCGATTCGGTACAGCGCTATGTCGACTCAGTGCTTGCATTGACGTGGGTTCGCGAGAGGTGGCCGGACGCGTCTCCGGTGACGGTGCGTGAGCGTTCGGGCACGGGGGCGTCGCACTACGAGAAGGACACCTGCACCATTGCGGTACCCCTGCATCGGCGCAACCGGGCGTGGGCGCTTCGCGAGCTGGTGCTCCTGCACGAACTGGCGCATCATTTCGAGCCGGAGGAGTCCGAGGCACCGGCGCACGGCGGCGCGTTCGTCGATCGGTTCGTCACCCTGGTCACCGAGATCGTCGGCGCGGAGGCCGGCTTTCTGTTGCGCGCGACCATGCTGGATGTCGGCGTGAAGGTCGGCTGAGTGCGCAATCTCACGCCACTCAGCACAATGGTTTTATGACTGTGAAAATCGGTGTTCAGCTTCAGCCCCAGCATGCCCCCGATTACGGCCTCATTCGCGACGCAGTCTTGCGCTCGGAGGATGCCGGCGTGGACATCATTTTCAACTGGGACCACTTCTATCCGCTGTACGGCGACCTCGACGGTGCTCACTTCGAGTGCTGGACGATGCTCGGCGCGTGGGCCGAGCAGACGTCGAACGTCGAGATCGGTGCACTCGTCACCGGCGGCGGATACCGCAACCCCGACTTGCTCGCAGACATGGCTCGGACGGTCGATCACATCAGTGGTGGCCGGCTGATTCTCGGCATCGGCGGCGGGTGGTACGAAAAGGATTACGACAACTTCGGCTACGAGTTCGGCACCGCGGGGTCGCGCCTGAAGCTGCTGAACGAGAACTTGGCGCGGATCAAGAATCGCCTGGCAGTTGGCAATCCGGCTCCGACGCGCGAGATCCCGATTCTCATCGGAGGTGGCGGCGAGAAGAAGACGCTCAAGATGGTGGCCGAGTACGCCCACATCTGGCACAGCTTCGCCGATTTGGGTGAGCTGAAGCGCAAGTCGGGCATTCTCGCCGAGCACGGGGAAACCGTCGGCCGTGACGTCTCCGGC
>NZ_JBAWFH010000161.1:0-2398 GCF_049591685.1 Rhodococcus sp. (in: high G+C Gram-positive bacteria)
ACGGTGGCCGTCGCACACGCTGCGGGCGCGGCAACCGCGTCGGACATCGACACCGGCACCCGTGCGATTGCCGTGCCGCGGGGTAGGACGATGTGCTCGGCGTAGGAGCCGCTCAAAACCCAATCACCGAGCGCGGATTCGTGCCCCACCTTGCGCACGTCGACGCACTTCGCCGTGAACCCAGCCGTACAGCGTGGGCACTGCCCGCACGGAACGGTGACCGACCAGACGACGCGGTCACCTGGTGCGAGCGAACCGTCATCGCCGACGACGACCGGTCTGGCTCCGTCGTCGACGACGACCGGTCTGGCTCCGTCGCCGACGGCGACCGGTCTGGCTCCGTCGCCGACGGCAATGACCCGGCCGACTGCCTCGTGACCCAGGATGGATGGGCAGGCACCGGGGCGCCGGCCTGACACGGTGTGCAGGTCACTCCCGCACACCGTGGCCAGATCGATCCTTACCAGAACATCACCCGGGGCGAGTTCGGGAATGTCGAGTGTCCGAATGTCGATGCCGTCCGGGGTCCACACGGCTGCCCGCGTCAGACGAGGAGCGATCTGATCCATCCGGAGATCCTTTCCACTGCGTACACGACGACGAAGATGACGAGGACGATGGCGCCTGCGACGTCGAAGTTCAGGGTGCGTATCGACTCGAACAGCAGGAATCCGATGCCGCCTGCGCCGACGATGCCCAGGATGGTCGAGGTGCGGATGTTGACGTCGAGAAGGTACAGACTCGACCCCACTATCGATGGAACAGCCTGTGGGATAACGGCATTGACAACGGCATTCCACCACCCGCCGCCGACGGACGACACCGCTTCGAGGGGTCCGGGATCGATCTCCTCGACTTCATCGGCGACGAGCTTGCCCAGAAATCCGACGGATCCGATCGCGAGGGCACAGGTACCCGCTACGGGTCCGAGCCCGAGCGCAGCGACGAACACCACCGCGAGGATCAGTTCGGGTACCGCGCGGACCAGCAGAATCCATGCTCTCGCCAGCCAGTAGACCACCGGATGCGGGCTCACGTTGCGCGCTGCCAGGATGCCCACCGGGATCGAGAGCACGATACCGATCGCCGTCGCGACGACGCCGATGGCGACGGTCTGCACTGCGGCGTCGACGAGTTGGACGCCGAGCGAGGAGAAATCAGGCGGCACCATTCGGCCGAACACCTCGATCGACGGTCCGACCCAGGTCAGTAGAGATCTCGGGTCGATCTCGAGGACGAAGAACGAGGCGACGGTTGACACGATCAGCACCGCCGAGGCGAACGTCTTCTTCACTCGATCGCGGCGCGGTCCAGCCGTCGATGGAACGAGCAGCATCCGTCGGATCCCGATGGCGGCCAACTCCATCGCCGCGATGATCGCGAGGATGACGAGGACGATCCCGAGGGCGCGCGGGTAGATCAGTCCGCGCAACGCGTCCTGCAGTGCGAATCCGATGCCGCCTGCCCCGACGAATCCGAGCACGACCGACATCCGGAGGTTGATATCGATGCGGTAGACGAACGCGCCGATCCACGCGGGAACAACCTGCGGAACAACCGCATTGATCATCTCCCGCACATATCCCACGCCGGTGGCACGGATGGCTTCGCGGGGCCCGTCGTCGGCCTCCTCGATGGCGTCGGCGAACAGCTTGCCGAGCATGCCGATGGAGTGCAGGGCCAGCGCGAGAACGCCTGGGAAAACACCGATCCCGAGGGCGCGGACGAACAGCACCGCGAACAACAGATCGGGCATCGCGCGGCAGAAGGTGATTACTGCACGCGCTACCCCGTACACGATCGGGTGCGGGGTCGTGTTGCGTGCGGCGAGGAAGGCAAGTGGGACACTGACGATGGCGGCCAGAACGGTACCGAGCACCGCCATCAACAAGGTGTCGAAGGCCAGCGAGACGATCCGGCCGGTGTCGTCGACACGCGGGGGAAGCATGCGTGCGATCAGACGCTGGACGTCTTCGAGACCGTCGACGAGTGCGGTGGGCGCGAAGTCGATGTAGCCCGCAGACAGAATCGTCAGGACGACTGCGACGGCACCGAGCGACGGCAGGAGCCATCGTCGCCGCGATTCGGGCGACGGCGCTGTGGTCTTCGGCTCCAGGGTCACGGTCATCTGAAGACTTCTTCGGTGGGGGCGATTCGCTGATAGATCGGCATTATGTCCTCGCGCAGCAGACCGGCTGCAGGTCGGTCGAGAACGACTTCGCCGTCACGCAAGCCGACGAGGCGGTGCGCCCAGCCCAGCGCGAGATCGACCTGGTGCAGCGTGCACACGACGGTCAACTTCTCCTCGGTGCACACCCGCTGCAGCAGATCCATGACGACCGCGGCATTTTCGGGGTCGAGGGAAGCGACGGGTTCGTCGGCCAGAACGATCCTGGGC
>NZ_JBAWFH010000162.1:0-5573 GCF_049591685.1 Rhodococcus sp. (in: high G+C Gram-positive bacteria)
CACCTCAAGCTAGCGCGTCTGCCATTCCGCCACTCGGACCAGTCGTGCGCCTGCGCGCACAGTTATTCACTTGTTCGCACACCTGCTCGCTGCGTGCTGGACAAAGATATACGACGCGTGGCCGATAGCCCAAATCCGCACGTCAGTTCGCTCGCGGGCTATCGACGAGTGGTAGGAAAGTGAGGTGTCCTCAGCGAACAGCACCCCCCGCGACCCTGCACCCACGCGAGCTCTCGACGAGGTCGTCGATCTTGTCAGTTCCCTGATCCGTTTCGATACATCGAACACCGGTGAACTCGACACGACCGTGGGAGAGAAGGAGTGCGCCGAATGGGTGGCGAAAAAACTCGAGGAGGTGGGCTACGAGACCGAATACGTCGAATCCGGAGCCCCCGGTCGCGGCAACGTCTTCGCCACCCTCGCCGGTGCCGACAGCGAACGCGGAACCTTGATGATCCACGGGCACCTCGACGTCGTGCCCGCGGAGCCCGCCGACTGGAGTGTTCACCCGTTCTCCGGCGCCGTGGAGGACGGATATGTCTGGGGACGCGGCGCCGTGGACATGAAGGACATGGTCGGGATGGCGCTGGCCCTCGCGCGACAATTCAAGTCGAACGGGACGGTCCCGCCCCGCAACATCATGTTCGCCTTTCTCGCCGACGAGGAGAACGGCGGTCGGTGGGGTTCGCAGTGGCTCGTCGCGAATCGACCGGACCTTTTCGAGGGTGTCACCGAAGCGGTCGGCGAGGTCGGCGGCTTCTCACTGACCGTTGCTCGGCCCGACGGAACGGAGAAACGCCTGTATATGGTCGAGACCGCGGAGAAGGGCCTCGGCTGGATGAGGTTGACCGCGAAGGCGCGCGCCGGCCACGGATCCTTCCTTCACGACGAGAACGCGGTGACGTACCTTGCCGAGGCCGTGGCGAAGCTCGGCAACCACACTTTTCCCCTGGTGATCTCCGACTCGGTGGCCGAGTTCCTGAAGGCTGTGGGGGAGGAGACCGGACTTGACTTCGACCCGACCTCCCCGGATCTCGACGGCACGTTGCAGAAGCTCGGCAGCATCGCGCGCATCGTCGGGGCGACCCTTCGTGACACTGCGAATCCCACCATGTTGAAGGCGGGCTACAAAGCGAATGTCATCCCGCAGACAGCCGAGGCAGTGATCGACTGCCGGGTGGTCCCGGGTCGGCAGGCCGCGTTCGAGCGTGAGGTCGACGAGTTGATCGGTCCGAACGTCGAGCGGGAGTGGATCACCAAGCTCGACTCGTACGAGACGACGTTCGACGGTCACCTCGTCGATGCGATGAACGACGCAGTGCTCGCGCACGACGAGAACGGTCGGACCGTTCCGTACATGCTTTCGGGCGGCACCGATGCCAAGGCCTTCGCCAAGCTGGGCATTCGCTGCTTCGGGTTCGCTCCGCTCAGGTTGCCGCCGGAACTGGATTTCGCGGCGCTGTTCCACGGCGTCGACGAGCGGGTACCCGTGGAGTCGCTCGCGTTCGGTACACAGGTGTTGGAGCACTTTCTACTCCACAGCTGAACACCGAGAGCATCCGCCGACCTCCCACGAGCGTGGCCGGCGAAACGACCGATATTCATCGAGAGGACATCGACAAGATGACATACGACCCCTACGCCGCATTGCCGGAGCTGCCGTCGTTCGAATTGACGTCGGAGAACTTCCGCGAAGGTGGGACGCTGGATTCACAGCAGGTGAGCGGCATCATGGGCGCGGGTGGCCACGACACGTCCCCGCAGCTGTCCTGGTCGGGTTTCCCCGAGGGGACCAAGAGCTTTGCCGTCACGGTCTACGACCCCGACGCGCCGACCGCGTCGGGCTTCTGGCACTGGGCCGTCGCGAACATTCCGGTGACGACAACGACGCTGGTTGCGGGCGCAGGCGACGACACCGGCAGCGGCGTTCCGACAACAGCAGTGACGTTGAAGAACGACGCGGGTCTGTTCCGGTACATCGGCGCTGCCCCGCCGAAGGGGCATGGACCCCACCGGTACATCTTCGCGGTACACGCAGTCGACGTGGATCGGTTGGAGGTCGACGAGACCGCGACTCCGGCGTACCTGGGATTCAACTTGTTCTCGCACGCCATCGGTCGTGCGTTGCTGACGGGCATCTACCAGGCCTGACGAACGGTCGATCCATCCGTCGGTTCGTGCCCGCCCTTTGGACTGGGCGTCCGCACGAACCGGCGTGATCAACGGTGGCCGGAACCGACTGCCGCTCCCACTGTGTCGAAGCCTGCGGCGCGTGCGCGTTCGGCGATGCCCCGGTTGATTCTGCGCATCCAGAACGGGCCGCCGTAGATGAACCCGGTGTACCCCTGGACGAGCGATGCTCCGGCCACGATGCGCTCCCACGCCTGGTCTGCGGTTTCGATTCCCCCGACGGACACCAATGCGATGTTTCCGCCGACTCGACCGTAGAGGCGCCGGAGAACTTCCAGCGAACGGTCGGCCAACGGCGCCCCGGACAGGCCGCCTGCACCGATGTTGCCCACCTTGTCCGGGGCGCTGCGAAGTCCGTCCCGCCCGATCGTGGTGTTTGTCGCGACGATTCCGTCGAGGCCGAGCTCGACGGCAAGGTCTGCCACGGCGTCGATGTCGTCGTCCGACAAATCCGGCGCGATCTTGACCAGCACCGGTACCGACGCGACGGACTGCACGGCTTCGAGAATCGGCCGAAGTGACTCGACTGCTTGCAGATCGCGCAGCCCCGGCGTGTTCGGCGAGCTGACGTTGACGACGAGGAAATCTGCGAGCGGGCCGAGAAGTGTGGCGCTGTAGGTGTAGTCGGCAGCGGCCTCGGCCGCGGGAGTCACCTTCGTCTTTCCGATGTTGGCGCCGATGGGAATGCCACCGCGTCGGTGCCGAAGGATGTTGGCGGCATTGCCGGCTCCGTGGTTGTTGAAGCCCATGCGGTTGACGATCGCGCGGTCGGCGGGCAAGCGAAACAGCCTGGGCGCAGGATTGCCGGGTTGCCCCTGCGCGGTGACGGTGCCGATCTCGGCGAATCCGAAGCCGAGCGGACCCCACGCGTCGACTCCGTCGGCATCCTTGTCGAATCCCGCCGCGAGTCCGAGCGGTCTGGGGAAATCGATTCCGAACACCGTGCTGCGCAGTGCCGGATCGTCGACGACGAATACGCGGGACACGACCGCCCGAAGCGGGCCGAACGACGTGACGGCACGCATCGCCCCGAATGCCAGGTGATGGACGCGCTCCGGAGGTAAAAGGAACATCAGTCGAAGCAACGCGCGGTACAGGATCTGGCCCACAGTCCTACTCTCTGATTGGACTCTCTGATTGAAAAAATACTTGCCGCGGCCGGCTACATCCCCGGCTCGGGGACGTGATGTGCGGTCTTCTTGCGCTTGAGCAGCACCTTACGGCTGCCGTCCGTGTAGAGCCGGACGCGGGAGAGCTCCCAGCCCCCGAACTCGGCTTGAATGGCCAATCTCATCGACGCGGTCACGCGGGTCACATCGGGAGGTAGGCGTAGAGGCACGTATTCCCAGTCGTCGGACGGCGCCGCCTCCCATTCGGAGGGCATTCGACTGCGCGTGCTGTTGGTTTTCGCCACCGTGGCTTCTCGCCTCGCTTCGTTCGTACTGCGGTTCGACCTCGTCAGTCGTTACCGATCGGGATTCGTTGCAACCCCTCCCCTTCGGCGGACCCGACATACACGACACCGGTGTCGCGATCGACGGCAATGGAGTCCGGTTGCTTCACCGTGGAGAACCTGCGGGTCTCGACGGGAATTCCTGTGTCGAGCGTGTATCCCACCACTTCGTTGCTGCCCGGGGTCGTGACCCAGACGACGTCGGACCTGTCATCGTATGCGATGCCCCACGGCTGGGAGCCGATCGGAAAGCGTTGACGCAGCAGGAGGTCGTCCGAGGAGTACACGAGTAACTCCCCACCCGCCGCATCGGTGACGAGGATTCGTCCGTAGCGGTCGGTGGTGAGTTCGGCGGCGCCGGTCCCTGCTCGCAATGCAAGGCCGAGCGAACCCCCGTCGAGGTCGATCTGCGTCAGCGAGGTCTGGCGTCTGTCCAGGGCAGCCAGACCGTGTTCGGTCGAGGCCAGCGAGTCCACCGACGACAGACCGGAAATGGTGCGTGACGAATCCGAGTTCGTATCGACGATGTGAATCGAGCCACCGGCGTCGCCGACAGCGATTTCGCCTCCGGCCAGTACGGCGGCGCTGATGAGATCACCGTTGACCTTCGTTGTGCTCACCTCTGCGTTGCGTACGTCGAGCCGTCCGAGCTCATCCTGCATGGGCAGTAGAACCGCCCCGTCACCGGTCGGAACGATGTCGGCGGCAGCGCCGGGAAGTGCGACGGTCCTGGGTGCTGCCTCGAGGTCACCGGCGTCGAAGATCAGCAAGGACGTCGCGGCGTCGTCGAGTGCGAGGACGGAGCGCGTCGACTCGTCGAATGTGGTGGAATGCAAACCGGAGGGTGAGGCAACGACCGAACCGCTCGGGGGAGTGGACGTTTCGGGCGATTCAACGCCTGACAACGGCTCGACGCTGATGGAGTCGGGGTCTTCGGGGGAGTCGTTGTCGGAGCAGCCTGCCGCGACCAGGCATGCCGTCGCCGAGGCAACCGCGGCGACCACTCGCCACCGGCTCGTTCTGTGCTTCATGTTTTCCGCCGATTCCATATCTCTCGTGTTCGACTGCGACATCCGTCGCCGATCAAGACTGCCTGATCTCTTCGAAACGGACGCCGCCGGACCGGCGCATCGGTGACATATCTCGGTGAAGGTAGCGTGTTTGCGGGGACCGTTCGAGGGAAACAACGAGGAGTGCAGTTGATCACCGGCGACGATTCCAGGGGTTCCGGAGTGCAATCGTGTCCAGGACGGTTCACCGTCGAGCAGGTCACCACGGGCCCGCATGCGAGTGGTTTCGGCAGCACGGAGGACTGCAGACCGTTCGCTTTCAGGGTGCACAAAGCCACGTTGTTCCTCGAGATATATCGCGCCGGTCTGTCGGCTCCCGTTCCCGACAGGTCCGATGTGACTGCGGTATCGGAACAGTCGGTCACCGAGATCGATCTGACGGACGAGCGCAGCATCGTTGCCGCCGTCCGCGATGCGGTGATCGATGCGGACGAACTCCGAACGGGCTCACGTGCAGACGGGGTTGGAGACACCTCGGCTGTCCGCTCGTTCCTCGGGCGCTTCGGCTCACTCATCGAGAACATTTAAGCCCGGGTATCGCGTACCGGAAGCACGAGCAGATCACCGGTTCGCGGGTGGTCGAACACCTCGACGGGATGCCCGTACACCCTACTGAGCAGCGGTGCCCGAAGAACCTGTCGAGGCGGCCCCACCGACTCGAGAACGCCGTGGTTCAGCACGGCGACCCGGTCTGCGTAGGCCGCGGCGAGACCGAGGTCGTGCAGAACCACGACGACCGCATCGGCGTGCTGGGCGCGTCGGCGGGCCACCGCCATTACCGTTTCCTGGTGGCCGAGATCGAGTGCAGCCGTCGGTTCGTCCAGCAACAGCGTCGATGTACGTTGCGCGAGCACGCGTGC
>NZ_JBAWFH010000163.1:0-15515 GCF_049591685.1 Rhodococcus sp. (in: high G+C Gram-positive bacteria)
GGAGCACCGGCTGCGCAGCCTGCGAATGAGTCTTTCCGGGCATGACCGCAGCGGGGTGCGCGGCAGCCTGCGAAGCAAGAGCGTCGACGACGTCGAGAACACCCGCCGACACCCGCCGCACAGCGTCGCGAAGCCACATTCGGAACAGCGTCGCAACCTGGTCGTTGCGCGACCGGCCCGCGCGCAGCCGTCCGCCCACCTCCGGGCCGACGCGATCGATCAGCCCGCGTTCGAGCGCGCCGTGCACGTCTTCGTCCGACTCGGCGGCGGAGAAATCACCCGAGGCTACGTCGGCGGCGAGGCGATGCAGACCGTCGAGCATGGTGGACAGGTCCGCTTCGGTGAGCAACCCCGCACCTGCGAGAACCCTGGCGTGGGCCATCGACGCCCTGATGTCGTAGGGCGCGAGAACCCAGTCGAAGTGTGTCGACTTGCTGAGCGCTGCCATCGCCTCTGCGGGTCCGGACGCGAAACGTCCGCCCCACAGCGAACCCTCGTTGGTCTTCTGACTCATTCGATCGCACCTGTCTGCGCCGGAAGGGCGCCTCTGCCGCGCTGCGCGGCGATCTTGGACGAAAGACCGTGCAGCTGAACGAAACCCTTGGCGGACGACTGGTCGAACGTGTCACCCTCGTCGTACGTTGCCAGGTTGAAGTCGTAGAGCGATTTCCCGCTGCGGCGCCCGTTGACGCTGATCGAGCCGGCGTGTAGCGCGAGGCGGATCTCGCCCGTCACGTGTTCCTGGGTGTGGTCGGTAAAGGTGTCGAGCGCACCCTTGAGGGGCGAATACCACAGGCCGTCGTAGACCAACTCGGCCCACTTCTGGTCCGTGTGCCGCTTGTACCGACCGAGTTCGCGCTCGAGAGTGACGTGTTCGAGCTCCTCGTGCGCGCGGATGAGCACCATCGCACCGGGCGCCTCGTAGATCTCACGACTCTTGATTCCGACAAGACGATCCTCGACCACATCGAGCCTGCCGACACCCTGCGCTCCGGCCCGGGTGTTGAGTTCCTGAATGGCCTCGAGCACCGAGACCGGCCGACCGTCGATGCTGACGGGGCACCCCTTGTCGAAGCCGATGATCAACTCGTCGGGAGCAGTCCAGTTGGCGCTCGGATCCTGGGTGTAGTCATAGACATCTTTGGTCGGCGCATTCCACAGATCTTCGAGGAAGCCGGTCTCGACGGCGCGCCCCCACACGTTCTGGTCGATCGAGAACGGGGACTTCTTGCTGACGTTGATCGGAATGGCGTTCTCCTCGGCGAACGCGATCGCCTTCTCCCGTGTCCAGGCGTAGTCACGGACGGGTGCGAGCACGTCGAGTTCGGGCGCGAGCGTGTTGAAGCCGACCTCGAACCGCACCTGATCGTTGCCCTTGCCGGTGCAACCGTGAGCGACGACCGTGCCGCCGTGTGAGCGCGCAGCGTCGACGAGATGCTTGACGATCAGCGGCCGGCTGATCGCCGACACCAGCGGGTACCGATCCATGTAGAGCGCGTTGTTGCGAATAGTCGGCAAGCAGTAATCTTCGGCGAACTCGTCGCGAGCGTCGACGACCACGGATTCCACTGCCCCGCAATCGAGTGCACGCTGCCGCACCACCTCCATGTCCTCGCCGCCCTGACCGAGGTCGATGGCAACGGCGACGACCTCCTTGCCGGTCTCCTTACCGATCCAACTGATGGCAACGGAAGTGTCCAGTCCGCCCGAGTAGGCGAGGACGACGCGTTCGGCCATGGTGTGTGTACTCCTCGATGGTTGCTGCGCATTGGTTCTCGCCCTTTTCGCTCTCGTTCGAACGAGCGCGATCATTCTTGACGTTTGGCGAGTTTCTCTATCTTGGCCGCGAGTTCGCTGCCGGTGAGCGGCTCGCGGGCGATCACCAGAATGGTGTCATCTCCGGCGACGGTTCCCACTATGTCCTTCAGCGACGCCCGGTCGAGCGCGCTCGCCAGGTAGTGCGCCGCGCCGGGAGGGGTCCGCAGTACAGCTTGGTTGCCACTGGCGTCGGTGGATACGAGGAGATCGCTCAGCAGCCGCGTCAACCTGCCGGTCCCGCCGTTGACGCCGCGCACCGGGCTGCCGTCCTCGGGAACGATGTAGACCCCGGCTCCGCCGTCGGCTGCGCGGAGCTTGACCGCCCCCAGTTCGTCGAGATCACGCGACAGAGTCGCCTGGGTGACATCGATTCCCTCGAGGGCGAGCAATGTGGCCAGCTCCGGTTGACTGCGCACCTGATGAGTGGACAGCAGCGAAATGATACGAGCCTGCCTTCCCGCGCGCGTGGACGCCGTCTGTGGTGCCGACGGAATCGAAGGGAGGCCGTCCGACGGAATCGACGGCAGGCCGTCCGGAGGCACCGACGGCATGTCCATGGGGGACACCGGCGGTGTGCTCCCGGAACACGCCGAGGACACCTCCTCGTTCACGGTCGTCGTGCCTGCTCGATCAGCCAGACGAGCAGCGCCTTCTGGGCGTGCAGGCGATTTTCCGCCTCGTCCCAGACAACACTGTTCGGCCCATCGAGCACCTCGTCGGTGATCTCTTCGCCGCGGTGAGCCGGAAGGCAATGCAGAACAACTGCATCGGGCTTCGCCTTGGACAGCAGCTCGGTATCGATCCGGTACGGCCGGAAGGGGGCGACACGGTCGAGACCGTCGTTCTCCTGCCCCATCGACGTCCACGTGTCGGTGACGAGGGCGTCGGCGCCCGAAGCAGCCTCGTGGGCGTCGTCCGTGATCTCGATGCTCGCTCCGGTCTCCTCGGCGCGCGCCCTCGCGGCGTCCAGGACGAACCCGAGCGGAGCGAATACCTTCGGCGCAGCGATGGTGACGTCGATGCCAGCCGTCACGCCACCGATGAGCAGCGAGTGCGCCATATTGTTGGCACCGTCTCCGAAGTACGCGAGCTTCAAGCCCTTCAGGGTGCCTTTGCGCTCCGCCAAGGTCTGGAGGTCGGCCAGCACCTGACACGGGTGGAACTCGTTGGACAACGCGTTGACGATCGGCACGGTCGCACCCGTGGCCATTTGTTCGAGCCGCTTCTGCCCGAACGTGCGCCACACGACGGCTTCGACGTACCGCGAGAGCACGCGGCCGGTGTCTTGCAACGTCTCCTCGCGACCGAGCTGCGTGCTCTGTCCGTCGACGACGACAGCGTGGCCCCCGAGTTGCGCGATACCGATCTCGAAGGAGAACCGGGTGCGCGTGGAGTTCTTCTCGAAGATGACTCCGACACCCTGGGGACCTTCGAGAGGTCGCTGAGAAAACGGTGCACGCTTGAGTTCGGCTGCGAGAGCGAGAACTTCTCCCTGTTGCTGTGGAGTCAGATCGTCGTCGCGCAGGAAATGTTGGAGAGCCATCATTATTCCGTTTCGTCTGCTGTGTCGAGAATGGCGGGCAGTGCTGCGACGAACGAGGCGGCCTGCTCCTCCGTCAAGACGAGCGGCGGTGCCAACCGCAGAACGTCGGGTTGTGCTGCATTGATGAGGAACCCGGCGTCGCGCGCGGCCGACTCTGCTGCCGCAGCGACGGCCTTGGTGAGAACAACACCCAACAGCAGACCCGAGCCGCGAACGTGGTCGATCAGCGGGTGATTGAGTTCTTCGATGGAGTGCGTGATGACTTTGCCGAGCCGATCGGCGTGCGAAATGAGGTCGTCGTCCGCCAGGGTTCGGAGCACAGCGAGCGCCGCCGATGCACACACCGGATTCCCTCCGAACGTGGTGCCGTGCTTACCCGGATGCATCAGGGCACCGGCCTCACCGATACCGATGCACGCACCGATCGGAAGCCCTCCGCCCAGTCCCTTGGCGAGAGTGATGACATCGGGCACGATGCCGACGGCCTGGTGAGCGTAGAACCATCCGGTGCGGCCGATACCTGTCTGCACCTCGTCGAGAATGAGCAGTGCGCCATGCCGCGCAGTGATCTCACGTGCGGCCAGAAGATACCCCTCGGGCGGCACGACCACTCCGCCCTCGCCCATGATGGGCTCGAGGAACACTGCCGCGGTCTCGGAATCCACCGCAGCCTCGAGCGCAGCCACGTCGCCGTACGGGATGTGCTGTACGCCCGCAGGCATCGGCTCGAACGGTGCCCTCTTGGCCGACTGGCCGGTGAGCGCCAGAGCTCCCATCGTGCGGCCGTGGAACGCGTTTTCGGCGGCGATGATGTTGGGCCGACCCGTCAACCGAGCGATCTTGAACGCGGCCTCGTTGGCTTCCGTGCCGGAATTGCAGAGAAAGACGCGGCCGTGCACGCTGGCCCCGAGATGAGACAGGAGCTGCTCGGCCAACGCGATGCCCGGTTCCGTCGCGTACAAATTCGACGTGTGCCCCAGCGTGGACAGCTGCCGCGTCACGGCCTCGATCACCGCAGGATGGGCGTGGCCGAGAATGTTGACGGCGATGCCGGCCAGAAGATCGAGATACTGCTTCCCGTCCGCATCGGTGACAACTGAACCCTCGCCGCGCACCAGCGCCACCCGCGGGACACCGTAATTGTCCATCAGAGAATTCGACCACCGAGCCTGGAGGTCGACAGTGGAGGCGTGCTCGCTCATTGTTCGATTCCTGCTTCCGTGTTGGGCCGCACCATCGTGCCGATTCCCTCACCGGTGAACAGCTCCACCAGAACGGAATGCGGTATACGGCCATCGATGACGTGGGCGGAAGGTACGCCGCCCTGAATTGCGCGGAGGCATGCTTCCATCTTGGGCACCATGCCTGCGTCCAGTGCGGGAAGCAGCGCGGTGAGAGTATCGACGTCGATGCTCGAGGTGAGTGACGATCGGTCCGGCCAATCGGTGTACAGGCCTTCGACGTCGGTGAGCACGACAAGTTTCTCGGCACCGATTGCCTCGGCCAGCGCAGCAGCGGCGGTGTCGGCGTTGATGTTGTGCACCACACCGTCCGCATCGGGAGCGATGGTGGACACCACGGGAATGCGCCCAGCGCCGATGAGATCGAGCACCGCGTCCGGGTTGACCGACGTGACGTCGCCGACCAAGCCGATGTCCGTGGACACCCCGTCGACCATCACGGACCGCTTCGACGCGGTGAACAGGTGCGCGTCCTCCCCCGAGATGCCGACGGCATACGGGCCGTGACTGTTGATCAAGCCGACGAGTTCGCGGCCGACCTGACCGAACAGCACCATGCGGACCACATCCATGACCTCGGGCGTCGTGACGCGGAAGCCGCCGCGGAACTCGCCGGTCATGCCGAGCCGCGAGAGCATCGCGGTGATTTGTGGTCCACCGCCGTGCACCACGACCGGATGAAGTCCCACGGTCCGGAGAAACACCATGTCGGCGGCGAACGCCCGCTTCAGTTCGTCGTCGATCATGGCGTTTCCGCCGTACTTGACCACGATTACCTTGTCGTTGAATTTCTGCAACCACGGCAGCGCGCCGGCAAGGGTGATCGCCTTCTGCGAGGCCGTCAGATTCAATGCCGTCACGACGAGTACGCCGAGTTCTCTTCGACATAGGCGTGCGACAGGTCGGTCGTACGAATGGATACGGACGCGTCGCCCAAGCCGAGATCGATCGTCACCGCGATGTCTTCACCGGACAGGTCCACATCGCGAGCACCCGGAGTACCGACCCCGTCGATGCACACCGGACTTCCGTTGAAGGACACTGCAATTCGATCGGGGTCCAGCTCGATCGGCGCGATACCGATGGCCGCCAATACCCGGCCCCAGTTCGGGTCCGAGCCGAACAGTGCGGTCTTGACGAGGCTGTCCCGGGCAACGGTGCGTGCACCGATCAGGGCGTCGTCCTCGGAAACAGCACCCGACACCGTGACACGGACTCGTTTTGTAACACCCTCGGCGTCGGCCATCATCTGATCCGCGAGGTCGTCGCACACAGCGAGAACGGCTGCGTCCAACTCCTCCTGGGTTGGCTGCACGCCGCTCGCGCCCGAGGCGAGCAACAACACGGTGTCGTTGGTGGACGTGGCACCGTCGACGTCGAGACGGTCGTAGGACAGGCGAGTTGCATTGCGCAGTGCGATGTCCAACTGTTCTGCGGTCGCCACCGCATCGGTAGTCAGGACGCTGAGCATCGTGGCAAGCGACGGAGCGAGCATGCCCGCACCCTTCGCCATTCCGCCGACATTCCATTTGTCGACGTGGTGGAAGGCAGCCTGCTTGGGCACCGTGTCGGTCGTCATGATCGCGTACGCGGCGTCGGTGCCGCCCGAGATCCCGCCGGCGAGTTCGTGCACCACCTCGGTGACCCCGGCGATGAGCTTGTCCATCGGCAACCGGTCGCCGATCAATCCGGTCGAACACACCGCAACCTCCACCGCTCCGGTCTCGGTGCCCCAGTTGCTGAGCACATTCGCCACTTCCTCGGCGGTGCGGTGGGTGTCCTGAAATCCGCCCGCTCCCGTGCAGGCATTGGCGCCGCCCGAGTTGAGCACGACCGCACGCAGCGCACCGGTGCTCAGCACCTGCTGCGACCACAACACCGGAGCAGCTTTGACCTTGTTGCGAGTGAACACACCTGCGGCGGCGGTGTCGGGTCCCTCGTTGAACACCAACGCGAGATCAGGCTTGCCGCTCGCCTTGATACCGGCCGCGATACCGGCCCCGCGGAACCCGGCGGGGGCTGTGACACCCTGCGTGCGAACCAGTTTGCCCGCGTGCGACTGCGTCTCGGTCGAGCTGCTCACGGCGCCACTCCTACTGTAGAAAGACCATCCGTCTCGGGAATGCCCAGTGCGAGATTCATCGATTGCACCGCGCCTCCCGCGGTGCCCTTCGTCAGGTTGTCCATCGCCGCGATGACAACGAGCAAGCCGGCGTCGGTGTCGACGGACACACTGATCTGTACGGCGTTGGAACCCATGACGGCACCCGTCTGCGGAAGCCTGCCCGCAGGGAGCACGTGCACGAACGGCTCGGCCGCATATGCCTTTTCGTACACCTCGGTCGCCTGCTCCTGCGTAGCCGTTGTGACCGCACTGCACGTCGCGAGTATTCCGCGCGGCATCGGAGCCAAGACGGGGGTGAAGGAAACAGTCACCGGCTCCGGCGACAGCGCCGACAAGTTCTGCACGATTTCCGGATTGTGCCGATGCGCCCCCGCTATACCGTAGGCACGCACCGAACCCATGACCTCTGCACCGAGCAGGTCCGCTTTCGGCGCCCGCCCGGCTCCGGACGCACCGCTGACCGCCACCACACTGACCCGCGGCTCGATGACGCCCGCCGCGACCGCAGGAGCGAGCGCGAGGCTCGACACCGTCGGGTAACAACCGGGTACGGCGATGCGCGTGGCACCCACCAACTTCTCACGCAATCCGGGCAGTTCCGGCAGACCGTACGGCCAGGTTCCCGCGTGCGGAGACTGGTAATACTTTTCCCACGCAGCGCCATCGGACAACCGGAAGTCGGCACCACAATCGATGATGACCACAGATTCGGGCAACTGGGCCGCGATCTCGCCCGACTTCCCGTGTGGGAGGCCGAGGAACACAACGTCGTGACCGGCGAGTTCGTTCACCGTCGTCTCCGCCAGAACGCGATCCGCGAGGGGCAACAGATGCGGATGAAACTCACCGAGCGTCGCGCCGGCATTGCCCCCTGCCGTGAGAGATCCGATGACCAATCGCCCCGACAGCACACCCGGGTGCCCGAGCAGCAATCGCAGGATCTCGCCACCGGCGTACCCACTTGCTCCGGCCACGGCAATCCGCAATGGAGACGAGTCCACGTCGTCAGTCGATGCGTTCATGGATTGATTATGCACGACGATGCAAATTCATACATGAACCGGGGTCACCGATCCTTCATGGCTCGCCTGATTTCGTCGAGCTTCGCCCGGCCGGCGGCTTCCCGTTCGTTCCACTGTTCGTCCAGCGTACGACCCGCCGGTGTTCCGTGATCGAGTTCCTCCCGGCCCATCGCAGTGGTCGTCCGGTTCTCCACACGCTCGCGAACAGCGTCCCACGTGGGCACACCACCGTCGGTGAAGCCTGTCGGAGACTCGCTGCCGGTATTACCGGAGCTCAATCCACCGCCGATAGCACCGTCAATCCGGTTGTCGACCAGTTCTGCGTCGACGAACTCGGCATCGACGATGCCGAGCGATGGATCGCCCGGAACGCTGCCGAGCGGAGGATCCCCCAACGGCTGGTCAACGCGTGGTCGCGTCACATGCGGCACATGCGGCACATCGAGGTCGGGCACCTCACCGGGCGGCACTGCGGACGGCGACTCCCCCGCACCTGCTGTGTTCATCTCGGCCAGCAATGCCGATGCTGCCGCGCGGACCGGAGCCAGCGCGGGACGTCCCCCTACCGCGCCGAGCACCTCGCGCAGGATGTCGACATCCGGCCGTTCGTCCGAGCTGTATGTACTCATGGGCTCCACGCTACGGAAGTGGGCGACAACGAGGCAGGGGTTCGACGCCTACCGTCAGCCGCGGAGTTCCGCACCCACGGCAGCTCGCGCAGCAGCCACCGCAGCGTCACGCGCCTCGGTTGCCTGAGCCTCGGTCAACGTGCCTTCGGAACCGCGGAACACCAGCGAGAAAGCCAAGGACTTGCGGTTCTTCCCGACCTGCTCGCCTTCGAACACGTCGAACAGACGGATACTCTCGAGTAGCTCGCCCGCCCCGGACGTCAAAGCTCCTTCTACGGCCGCCGCCGGCACCGACTTGTCGACGACCACGGCCACGTCCTGCAGTACGGCCGGGAACGGCGACACGACAGGAGCCGGAAGGGATTCGACGATGGGCAGCGCATCGAGATCGAGTTCGACCGCGCAGGTGCGAGCAGGCAGCTGGGCGCGCTCGAGGACTGCCGGGTGCAATTCACCTGCGTGCCCGACGACGACGCCGTCGACCAGCAGCTCGGCGCAGCGGCCCGGATGCCACGGCAAGTATTGTGCCGCACGGAATTCGACGTCCACACCCGCGGCGACCGCCATGGTGCGGGCGGCGTCGAACGCATCCGATGCGTCGGCAGCTCGGCCCTGACCCCAAGGGCCGGACGGCTCCCGATGACCGGTCAGCACCGCACCTACATACACCGGCTGATGCGGCAACGATGCCCGAAGCCGGGCGATCTCCTCATCGGTCGGACGCGTGTGCACGGCGATCGCATCTACGGCGACCGTGTCGTCGCCCGGCCGGACAACCTGCGCGATCCCGAACAGCGACAGGTCACGCTGCCCACGTGCGACGTTGCGAGCAAGAATCTCGAGCAGCCCCGGAAGAATGGTTGTTGCCAGTTCGGGGCGATCCGCTTCGAGCGGGTTCAGTACGGACGTAGTGCGGCGGCGAACATCGTCCGCGGGCAACCCCCAGGTGTCGAAGACCCCCGTGGGAAGGAAGACAGTCGGGAGGACCTCGACGTAGCCAACGAATGCCAACGACTTTCCGACGGCTCGCTTACGCTTCTGGGCCGCCGTGAGCCCGCGACCGGCCGGAGCCGACGGGAGAATCGACGGGATCTTCTCCAGGCCTTCGAGGCGCAGAACTTCTTCGACCAGGTCGGCGGGCTGCTGCAGGTCGGGGCGCCAGGTCGGCGGAGAGACGATCAATTCGCCGTGGCCCGATTCGCTGACACCCACCTCGACATCGCACCCGATCTGAGTGAGTCGATGAGCCGCGACGCCGTTGCCGTAGGCAACCCCAGCGATGCGGTCGGGCAGGTCGATGTCCATTCGCACCGGGTCGAAGGCGTGGGGTCGACCGACATCGGTGTCAAGCGGCTCGACCTGCCCGCCGGCGATCTCGACGAGCAACCGAGCTGCCCGCTCCAGAGCAGCGACCGGCAGTGCCGAATCCACCGTCCGCTCGAAACGTTTGCTCGCCTCGCTCGACAGCTTGTGTCGGCGCCCGGTTCGGAACACCGCCAAGGGATCGAAGGTCGCGGCTTCGAGGATGACATCGACGGTGCCGTCACCGACTTCCGTGGACGCGCCGCCCATCACGCCGGCGAGAGAGATCGCGCCGGAATTGTCGGCGATCACCACATCCTCGGCGTCCAGGGTTCGCTCGACGCCGTCCAGGGTCGTCAGCTTCTCCCCGGCCCTCGCGCGCCGCACGACTATTCCTCCGTCGAGCTTGTTCGCATCGAACGCGTGTAGCGGCTGGCCGAGCTCGTGCAGAACATAGTTGGTGACGTCGACGGCAGCGGAGATCGGACGGATACCGGCCAAGAGAAGGCGTCGCTGCAACCACCACGGAGTGACGGCAGTCGGATCGATGCCTCTGACCTTGCGCAGCGCGAAGCGGGTTGCCCCCGATTCCGGCTCAACCCGCGCAGGCCATGCCTCACCCGCGGATGCCGCTTCCGAATTGCCCGGGCCGACCGCCGGGTCGGCGAACTCGAGGTCGAAACTGCTCGCTAATTCGCGAGCAAGACCGCGCACCGAGAACGCATAGCCGCGATCCGGCGTCACGTTGAGTTCGATGACCGAATCGTCGAGACCCAACACGGCCTTCGCGTCGGCGCCGGGTTCGGCCGTTCCCGCAGGAAGCACCAGGATGCCCGCGTGGTCGCGCCCGAGCCCGAGTTCCAGCGTCGAGCAGATCATGCCGTTGGATGTCTTGCCGTACGTCTCGCGCGCAGCTATCGCGAAATCGCCGGGCAGAACACTTCCGGGCAGCGCTGCGACGATCAGATCGCCTTCGGCGAAATTCCTTGCGCCGCAAACGATCTCCTGCGGCTCGTCGTTGCCGACGTCGACCAGACAGAACCTGATCGGCTTCTTGAACTCGGTCAGTTCGGTGATCGTCGAGACGCGACCCACGACCAGCGGACCGGTGACCCGATCGAGCGAGTCGAGTTCCTCCACCTCGAATCCGACCCGCACGAAACCCTCGTCGAGCTCCTCGGGTGTCACCTTCCACTGCGGCGCCGTGCGCTGCAGGACCTCGGTCAGCCAGGATTGTGGAACTCGCACGTCGGTGTCAGCTCTTTCTACGTGTCGAAAAACGAATGAGACGTCCGGTCGGTCAGGCGCCTACGCCGAAGGGCAACGTGAATCGAATGTCGCCCTCCACGATGTCCCTCATGTCCGGAATATCGTTGCGGAACTGCAGCGTTCGTTCGAGACCCATCCCGAAGGCAAAACCGGAGTACACCTCGGGGTCGATCCCGCTGGCGCGCAGCACCTTCGGGTTGACCATTCCGCAGCCACCCCACTCGACCCAGCCCGGCCCGCCCTTCTTCTTCGGGAACCAGACGTCGACCTCGGCCGAGGGCTCGGTGAACGGGAAGTAGTTCGGTCGCATGCGCGTCACCGTGTCCTCCCCGAAGAGCGCGCGAGCGAACGCGTCGAGCGTCCCACGCAGATTCGCCATCGTCAGCCCCTTGTCGATGGCGAGCCCTTCGACCTGATGGAACACCGGCGTGTGGGTCGAATCCAACTCGTCGGTGCGGAACGTTCGCCCCGGGCAGACGATGTAGATGGGAACCTCGCGCGAGAGCATCGAACGAACCTGCACCGGTGATGTGTGTGTGCGCAGCACCTGTCGTGAACCTTCCGGTGCAATGTGGAAGGTGTCCTGCATCGTGCGCGCTGGGTGGTCCGGCAGGAAGTTGAGAGCATCGAAGTTGAAGTGTTCGGTTTCGACCTCAGGACCTTCCTCGACCTCCCATCCCATTGCAACGAAGACATCGGCGACCTGGTCGGCGATGATCGTGATCGGATGACGCGCACCGATGGGGCGACGGTTCGACGGGAGGGTCACGTCGATCGTCTCGGCCACGAGAATGGCTTCGTCACGCTCGGCGAGCAGCACCTGGCGGCGTGCATCGAAAGCTTGCTGGACGCGGTCGCGAGCCAACTTGACCCGTTTGCCTGCGTCGGCCTTCTGATCGCCCGGGATCGAGCCCAGGGCGCGTTGTGCGAGAGCAAGGGGTGCGCGGTTGCCGATGTGCTCGATCTTCACCGACGTCAGGTCGTCCAGATCACGGGCGGCAGCGAACGCCGACTCCGCTGCGTCGGCCGCGGCGTCGAGCGCAGACGGCTCGAGCACGCTCGGATCGACTGGCTGGGCGTCGACGCCTTCTTTCTTCGCCACGAGATGTGCAACTCCTTGATGGTGTTTTTATGCGCGTGAAGACCACCCGCGATCCTAGGCGAGAGCTCACGTCACCCGCGTGGGGACCTGTGTTGTGCCCTCGCACTGGCGTGCAGGCAGATTGCGGCTGCGGTCGCAAGGTTCAGGCTTTCGGCACGCCCCCGGATTTGGATGGACACTCGATGGTCCGCCGACGCGGCGACAGCCGGGTCGAGACCGTGTGCCTCGTTGCCGAACAACCATGCGGTAGGCCCGCCGAGTAACTCGTCCGCATCATCGAGGCTCACCTCGCCGTCAGCGGCGGTCGCGAGGATGGTCAGACCAGCTGCGCGGAGTGCAGCGATTCCGGATTCCACCGACCTCTCGCGAGCGATGGGGAGATGAAACACACTGCCGGCCGACGCACGCACGCATTTGCCGTTGTGCGGATCCACCGCGTCGCCGAGAAGCACGACGGAGTCCGCTCCCATTGCGTCCGCGACCCGGATGACCGTTCCTGCGTTGCCGGGCTCGGAAACCTCGACCGGTACCGCCACGAGCCGGGCACCCACCGTCACCGCATCTGCGAACGGAACATCGACGGTGGTACAGACCGCAACGATTCCCGGCGGTGTCACCGTCTCCGAAAGCGCCTTCGCAGCTCGCTCGGTGATGCCATGAACAGGCACGCCCGATGTGCGCGCCAGGTCGATGAGCCGGCGGTTGCGTTCCTCCGAGTCCTCACGGAAGAACACCTCGACGGCGACGCCCGTGCCGATTGCCTCGCCGACCGAGTTTGACCCTTCGGCCAGGAATCGGCCGACCTTACGGCGCTCTGCCGCACGAAGGAGCTTGACAGCCGAAACGACCCGTGGGGTTCGCTCGGTGAGCGTGTCCACGGGTCGTTTCGGATCGAGATCGTCGTGCGCCTGATTGCTCAGGCTGCTTCTCCGGCAGGAGCATTGACGTCGGCGGGCAGAGCAGCCTTGGCGATGGCAACCAGTCCGGCGAAAGCCGCGATGTCCGACACAGCGAGCTCGGCGAGGATTTTGCGGTCGACCTCGACGCCCGCGGCCTTCAGGCCCTGGACGAAGCGGTTGTACGTGATGTCGTTGGCCCGAGCTGCAGCGTTGATACGCGTGATCCACAGCTTGCGGAAGTCACCCTTGCGCGCCTTGCGGTCGCGGTATGCGTAGGTGAGCGAGTGGAGCTGCTGCTCCTTGGCCTTGGTGTACAGACGTGAGCGCTGTCCGCGGTAGCCCTTGGACGCTTCGAGAATCGAACGGCGCTTCTTCTGGGCGTTGACCGCCCTTTTTACGCGTGCCACTGGTAAATCCTGTCGATCTGGGGGCTTCTAGAACCCCGAATGGTAATGGGAAGTCGACCACGACCGCTTACGAAGCCGGGTCGGCAAGGAAGTCCAGATCAGATGCCGAGCAGGCGCTTGATCCGCGGCACATCGGCCTTCTTGACAACTGCGACGCCGTCGAGACGACGGGTCACCTTGGTGGGCTTGTGCTCCAGCAGGTGGCGACGGCCGGCCTTCTGGCGCAGGATCTTGCCGCTGCCGGACACCTTGAATCGCTTCTTGGCGCCACTGTGGGTCTTCTGCTTGGGCATCGTTCCTCAGTTTCTGTAGTGCTCTTCGGTCTTGCTCGGCACAACTACGCCCGGATTGCATCGGGCGCCGTTGTCTTACTGGTATTGCTGTGGATCAGCTGCTCGGGGGCGATGCCGCCGCCGGCGTGTCTCCCGCAGCAGGCTCTGCTACCGGAGCCGGCGCACGCTGTGCGGGCGGAGCCGCTGCGCTCTCCTGCGCCTTGACGCGTGTCTTGGCACCCTTGTGCGGCGCCAGAACCATCGTCATGTTGCGCCCGTCCTGCTTCGCCGAAGTTTCGACAAAGCCGAGATCGGCAACATCCGCGCCCAAACGCTGCAGCAGTCGGAAGCCGAGCTCGGGACGGGACTGCTCTCGACCACGAAACATGATGGTGACCTTGACCTTGGACCCGGCCTCGAGGAAGCGAATGACATTGCGCTTCTTGGTCTCGTAGTCGTGGGCGTCGATCTTCGGTCGGAGCTTCTGCTCCTTGATGACGGTGAGCGTCTGATTCTTGCGCGATTCGCGCGCCTTCTGCGCTGCCTCGTACTTGAACTTCCCGTAGTCCATGATCTTGCAGACCGGCGGACGTGCGTCGGGAGCCACTTCTACGAGATCGAGATCGGCTTCGAGAGCCAAGCGGAGTGCATCTTCAACACGCACGATGCCAACCTGTTCACCGCCCGGTCCAACTAAACGAACCTCGGGAACACGGATGCGATCGTTGATGCGAGTCTCAGTGCTGATGGGGCCTCCTAGGTAGTGCGATGTGGGGTCGAGCCGACCGCCTGCCATTGGCACAGCCCGCCTGCCCGCGTCCTTCGACATTCGAAGCCGGAGGAACTAACTCCTACAACGAAAAAACCCCGCGCCAGCATTCCGCTGGCGCAGGGCCCGATGTCGACCGATCGACCGGCACCGACAGGTGCAGATCTCCTCGTACGAGGATGCACAACGAGCCGTGAGGCTCGATGCGCGACCGGACCGGAAACATCACTGACGCATCCGGTGGGAGTCGGGCTCCACTTGCTGCCTCCGTACGGTGCACCTCACAACAAGGAACACGTCGAAGACGGTCGTGAAGGAATGCTACCAGCCGTATGCGCCGACGAGAAATCGGCTCCGGTGAAGAACACCCTGCACACCCGCCGTGACATCCTCGACAGTATGACGAGCATCCCCGAAAAAGGTAGCGAAGGAACCGGCGATGGAGGCGACGTCCGCGAACTCGCCGACGTCCCCGCCGTCGAAGTTATCAGCCGCGCCGCAGTGATGTTGATGAGTTCGGCGGCCGAGAAGCTTGGTTTGTCCGAGGAGAACCCGTCGGACAGCCCCTACCTCGACCTCGACGAAGCGCGACGCGTCATCAACGCGCTCGCCGGCCTGGTCACCGCGTCCGTCGAATACCTCGGACCGCACGCCGGTCCGATTCGCGAAGGCCTGCAGGCTCTGCAGAAGGCGTTTCGCGAGACGTCCGCGCATCCTGACGAGCCGGGCAAGGGCCCGGGCGAGAAGTACACGGGCCCCGTGTACTGACCCACCGGCGATTCCGCCCACACGCATCGAATCTCTCGACGAGAACACACCAACGCGCCCGGTCTCACCGACCGGGCGCGTTGTGTATCTGCTGCCTGCTGCCGGACGGCCGAACGTCAGACCGCCGCGGCCTTGCGAGGCCGACGCTTCTTCGCGGGAGCCTTCTTCGGCTCGGGGGCGGGCTCACGCGTCAACGCCTCCTGCAAGAACTTGCCCGTGTAACTCTCGGGCACCGCTGCAACGTCTTCCGGATCACCCTCCGCCACGACCATACCGCCGCCGGACCCACCCTCGGGACCCATGTCGATGACCCAGTCGGACACCTTGATGACGTCCAGGTTGTGCTCGA
>NZ_JBAWFH010000164.1:0-8837 GCF_049591685.1 Rhodococcus sp. (in: high G+C Gram-positive bacteria)
GCCCGAAACGGCTGCAGCGCCCGAAACGGCTGCGGCGCAGACGGATCTGGGTGGTAAAGAGGCATTTGCAGAGGCCGCCGGTTCGGATGTTCCACCGCGCGACAACGCCGAGCGCATGACGTTCGCGACGTGGGCCGTCGTGACGAAGGAGTCCGCGAAGGGCATCTTCAACACCCTGCCGATTCTCGACGACGAGACTGCCGAGAAGTTGGCTGCGCGGTTGACCGACCGCGCGGGCGGTGAGGTCACGTTCGACGACGTTCTGGATTCGGAGACCATCGAGCAGCTCGCCGAGAAGGTCCGTCCGCACCTCGAAGGTGGCGAGATGGACGGGCTGGTCCGCAACCTGCGGCCCCGCCCCGAAGGGTCGACGGCCACGCCGGTGTTCGCGTTCCACTCCGCCGGAAGCTCCACTGTCGCTTACGAACCCCTCCTGCGAAAGCTGCCCGCGGGCACGCCGATGTACGGGTTGGAGCGCGTCGAGGGGCCCATCGCGAAGCGGGCTGCCGAGTACATCCCTCTGATTCGTGAAATCCAGCCGGAGGGCCCGTACGTGTTCGTCGGCTGGTCCCTCGGCGGCATCCTCGCCTACGAGGTCGCTCGTCAGATGGAAGAGCAGGGCATCGAGGTCGCCTACGTGGGCCTGTTGGACACCGTCATGCCGGGTACCGAAATACCGGACACCCGCGACGAGGTTCGCCGGCGTTGGGAGCGCTACTCGGCGTTCGCAAAGAAGACCTACGGTGTCGACTATCCGATCCCGTACGAGAAGCTCGTCGACGCTGACGACGAAGGTCAGATTCGCATCATCACCGACCTCGTCAAGCTCAGCGGCGCCAAGATTCCGGGCGGCATCATCGAGCACCAGCGCACTTCGTGGCTCGACAATCGCGCGATCCAGACGGCGGAACTGAAGCCGTACAACGGGCCCGTCACGCTGTACCTCGCAGACAAATACCACGACGATGCCATCGCGCTCGAGCCCGCGTACGCCACCCGTGAGCGGCACGGCGGCTGGGCTCCGGTGGTGAAAGATCTCGAGATCGTCGAAATCGGAGGCGACCATCTCGCGGTCGTCGACGAGCCGTACATTGGACGAATCGCGGCACACATGACGAAGAAACTCGACGAAATCGAGTCGCTGAGAACCGGAGCTTAGATCTTGACTGGTACCACCGCCGAAAAGTTGGCCGAGCTACGCGCCAACCTCGAACTCGCCAGAGAACCGGCAGGTGAGATCGGTATCGCCAAACGCGCGAAGAAGGGCATCCCCAGCGCCCGGGAGCGCATCGACATGCTGCTCGACCCGGGCAGTTTCGTCGAAATCGGTGCACTGGTCAAAGCCCCGAACGATCCGAGCGCCCTCTACAGCGATGGTGTCGTCACCGGACACGGCACTGTCGACGGTCGCCCTGTCGCCGTGTTCTCGCACGATCAGACAGTGTTCGGTGGAACGGTCGGAGAGATGTTCGGGCGCAAGGTCGCCGGCATCATGGACTTCGCCATCAGGGTTGCTTGCCCCGTCATCGGCATCAACGACTCGGGCGGTGCCCGTGTGCAGGACGCCGTGACCTCGCTCGCCTGGTACGCCGAACTCGGGCGTCGGCACGAACCGCTGTCCGGTATGTGCCCGCAGATCTCCGTCATCCTCGGCAAGTGCGCAGGCGGTGCCGTGTACGCGCCGATCAACACCGACGTCGTCGTCGCCACCGAAGAGGCGTACATGTTCGTCACCGGACCGGACATCATCAAGTCCGTCACCGGAGAGGACGTCAGCCTCGACGAACTCGGCAGCGCTCGAAAGCAGGCCCAGTACGGCAACGTCCACCACGTCGCGCCCGACGAGAAGGCAGCGTTCGACTGGGTTCGCAACTACCTCAGCTACATGCCGTCGAGCTGCCAGGAAGACCCGCCCGTCGTCAACCCCGGGCTCGAACCCGAAATCACCGAGTCGGACCGCTCGCTCGACAAGATCATGCCCGACGCCGACAACGCCGGTTACGACATGCACGACATCATCCTGCGCTTGTTCGACGACGGCGAGTTCCTCGAAATGTCGACGGAAATCGCACCGAACGTCATCACCGGACTCACCCGCGTCGACGGCAAATCCGTGGGCGTCGTCGCCAACCAGCCGATGCACCTCTCCGGCGCCCTCGACGCCGACAGCGCAGATAAAGCCGCTCGCTTCATCCGGATCTGCGACGCCTACAACATCCCGCTGGTGTTCCTCGTCGACACGCCAGGATTCCTCCCGGGTGTCGAACAGGAAAAAGTCGGCGTCATCAAGCGCGGCGGACGCTTCCTGTTCTCGTACATCGAAGCGTCGGTTCCCAAGGTCACCGTCGTCGTCCGCAAAGCCTACGGCGGCGGCTACGCCGTGATGGGCTGCAAGCAACTCGGCGCCGATATCAACTTCGCCTGGCCCACAGCGCGTATCGCCGTCATGGGCGCCGAAGGCGCAGTCAACATCATCGGCCGCAAGCAACTCGCCGCCGCCGGCGACAACGCCCCCGCCGTCCGACGCCAGCTCATCAACTTCTACAACGAGCACGTCGCCACCCCCTGGGTCGCAGCCGAACGCGGCTACATCGACGCCGTCATCGAGCCCTCCCACACCCGCCTCGAACTCCGCAAAGCACTGAAACTGTTGCAGGACAAAACAGTGTTCAAAAACCCCCGCAAGCATCACCTGTTTCCGATCTAGCTTCCCCGCTCCCCGCCCTGCCTCCCTCCCGGCATCGATGGCACATGGCAACGGTTAGACGGTTGCAACGGTCCATCGATGCGCGACGCTGGGCGCACTCCTGCCTCCCTCCCGGCATCGATGGCACATAGCAACGGTTGGACGGTTGCAACGGTCCATCGATGCGCGATGCCGGGCGCATTCCTGCCCGCCCGCCCCGGCATCGATGGCACATAGCAACGGTTGGACGGTTGCAACGGTCCATCGATGCGGGTGCGATGATGGCGGCTGATTGTCATTGTCGAGTAGAGACAACGACCGGTGGGCGCGGCCGGCTGCGCGCCAACTCGTAATGCGCGCGCAGATCGCACAGAACCCTCGCGGGGTATTTCCGGATTTCGCTGGGCAGATGAGATGCGACAATCAATTGGTTCGATTGCATTCTGGTTCGCCGCTCCAGCGTTTTGGCGTGATCCGCAGGCGATAGATGATGTGCCAACGAGTCTATCTCCCAGGCCATTCCGACCGTGTCCAGCCAGTTGTCCGCCCGGCAGATGAATTTACCCGTTTCGGTGTAGATGTCGCAGTTGTGCATCATCGGTGGCAGGCCGCTCTCGGCGTACAGCCTCTGCGCCTGCAGTTCAGCAACCGAGTGGGCATCGTCGCGTAGTTCCTGCACAACCCGCCTGCTGATGCCGCCATGCCATCGTGGGCCAGAGTCGAGTTCGTGGGCAATCTCTTCGAGGGTCGCGCCTCTCCTCTGCAAAACCTCGGCCATGAGTCGCACACAATGTTCGTCGGTTTTCACGGATCGGGTGGTGTCTACAAGGCTCCGAACAAGCGGTGCTACGCGGAGGCTGCCCTTGTTGATGATTTCGGGCATGCGATAGGTGCGCTCGACGCGTACGAAAGATTTGGACGCCCGACGCTGATCGGCAGGCACGAGTACGTGCACTTCATGCACTGAGGCGTCGGTGGCGTAGCCGTGAAGACCAAGCGCCACCCTACCCGTGATGACACTCCGTTCTCCGCAGTAGGCAAGGGCCGCGATCGACCGTTGCAACGGTGAAGGGTGCCCGTTGTAGAGCAGATAGACGCCAGGTAGCAATCGCTGCCAAGGGCCGCCCGGTGCACAACGGGCCGTGAGACTGCTGTCGGACACCCTGGCTTCGCGGAGTTGCGCCCTGGTGGCTACGCCGTGCGTACTGTAATCGAGCAATTGCGATGTTCGGGCCCATGTCGGCTTCTTCATAGGCATCACTGTCGGTTTGGCAACCGACATGAAAGCGCCGGATCGAGGCCGTTCGTCGAACCTGTGGATAACCACTCGGGTTGTGCAGAACCTGTTCGTCCGCCGACGAAATACCCCAGAAGTGTCGGAGCAGTCGAGTACTGCCGTCCGTGGCCGATTCCAACCGCATCGATGTCCCGTTGCAACGGTTAGACGGCTACGAAGTGCCATCGATGCCAGGTTGGTCTAGTGCACGAACCGTATCGATGTCCCACTGCAACGGTTAGACGGCTACGAAGTGCCATCGATGCCGGAGCAGAGAGATGGCGGGCGGACGACGCAGTGCCCCTACTGCTCGAACACTCGGAGGTTGCCGGGCGTCCAGAATCCGGACCTGGTGACTTCGTTGGTGTCCACGGTGGCGGGTACGGCGCTGGGGTAGTAGCGGTCGTAGCGTTCGAGCGAGCCCCAGTCGCGGGCCCAGTCGTTGTCGAGGTAGGTGGGGACGGTGACGGGTTGGGCGAGGGCTTCGCTGAACCCGAGGGGGCCGCCGTTGTCAGCGGATTGCCATGTGTCGGTGGAGCTGACGGCGAGTGGACGGTCGGGGAGGATGCGGTAGCCGGGGACTTCGGCGATGCCGTAGCGGTGGTCGAAGGGGCGCTGGCAGGGGAATTGGAGGCCGACGGCCCAGTCGAGCAGTACGGGTTGTTCGCTGCCGATGAGCGAGTTCAGCGATTCGAGCTGCGGTACGCGCGGGGGTGTGAATGCGAACCATTGGTCGCCGGTGAGGTTGGGGTCGTTGGCGACGATGCGGACGGCGTCGGCGTCGGCGGGGAGGTCGGCGATGGGGATGCGTAGGTTTCTCCACGACGGCGCGGGGCCGATGTCGCGGGGCAGGTAGGTGCCTTTGACGTCGACGGAGCCGTTGGGCTGGCGGGTGCCGTATTCGACGAGCAGTGACTGGCCGTAGGTGAGGGCGCCGGTGTCGTCGTAGGACAGGATGCGGCCGGCTGCGGACACGACGATCAGTGGCGCGGAGTCGGATCGTTCGGGGAGGGAGTACCAGCTGGATGTGGCTTCTGCTGGTTCCTGGATACCGGGTTGGTAGGAGCCGAGGACGGGTGTGGCCAAGGGGTCGAGTCCGAACGGGAGGGCGGCGGTGGACCCGTTGACGCCCTGTGCGCCGATGCCGCCTCCGGTGCCGGAGCTCTGACCTTCTTCGAACGCGGGTCCGACGCTCTGCTGATCTGTGTTGCCCTGCCCTGGTTTGACTTCCACGGCGTCGGCGCTGAGGTCGGTGGGGATGCCGTTGGGGGTGAAGTTGGAGGGGTCTTCGCCGCCGAGGGGTCCGGTCGTGGGATCGAAGTCGGCCGGAATGGGTTGCAGCATTCCGTCGTTGGGGTCGGCTTCGACGAGTACGTCGTTGGCGAGTCCACACGAATTGCCGGTCAGCGCTTCGATGTTGGACCGGGCGAGGGAGTAGGCGGGGTACTGCGATACGGCGCCCTTGACCAGCGAGAGCACTGCGAACAACACCATCAGTCCGGCGACGACGGTGAGCGGCGCTGCGGCGAATTTCTTTATGCGCCTACCGCGTTCGGATGCGGCTCGCGGTTGTGGGGGTGCGTATCCCTCGCGCAGGTATTGCCACCCGGCGAGTGCCAGGGCAGCGGCGAAGAGGACGAGGAACAGTGTGTTCGATTCGTTGCCGCCGAGTGAGACCGTCTTGTCGAACCACGGGACGCCGTAGCTCGAGACGTACCAGTAGCCGTTGATTCCCGAGAACGACAGGGCGAGAACGAACATCAGGCCGGCGAGGAAGATCGTTCGGTTGCGCCGCGATCTCAGTGCGCTCGCCGAGATGGCGACGGCGGTCAGTGCGGCGAGGCTGCCCGCGATGCCCGCGTACGACCCGAAGTGGTGCGTCCACTTGGTCGGGTTGAACATCATGAAGAAGATCGTTCCGAAGACGACGCCGATGAGTCGCCATGCGGGACCGTTGGAGATGCCGGGAACTCGTTTGCGGCGCAACAGGATGAACAGCGTCGAGAAAAGGCACAGAAGCATGACGAGGAACGCGAAGCGACGGGCGAGGGAGCCGTCGACCGTCTGAACGAACAGGTAGTAGTAGCGCAGGAAGTCCTGGTACCACTGCTCGTTCGGTCCGATGGCGGTACGCACGCGTGTCGATTCCATGACGGTCGCGAAGGTTTGATCGGCGAAGACAACCACGAGCACCAGGAAGCCGGCGGCGGCGAGCGGCGCCAACAGTGGCAGCGTGCCGACCTGGCGGTGGCGTCGAACCACGATGCGCGCCATGGGGCGTGCGCCTGCAAGCAGGGCGGCCACACACATCAGGCCGGTGGGCGCCGAAGCGAGGGTGAAAGCTCCGATGAGGAACGCAGAGGCCGCAGGGAGAAGGCGACCGGTAGCGATGGATCGTTCGATGGAGCACCAGGTCAGGAGCGCGCCGAGTGCGACGATCGGCTCCGGCCGCAGGCCGTTGTTGTAGGGCAGCCAGAAGGCGAGGAACACCAATCCGCCGGTCCATAGTGCGACATTCGATTTCCGGACGGCGCGGCCTAGGCGAGGGACGACTTCTCGGCTGATGACCATCCAGCACAGGACGCCGGCGATGAGCGCGGGCAGGCGCATCCACGGGCTGGCCGTGGAGACCTTGGCGAACACGGCGAGCACGTCGTAGTACCACCCGAACGGGGCCTCGGGTACGCCGAACCAGCGGAAGTAGTTGGCCATGTAGCCGGAGTGGTCGGCGGCGCGGGCCATCGTCAGCAGGTAGCCGTCGTCCGAGGTGTTCGCGCCGACGAAATGCCAGCCGACGAGCACGCCGACGACGGTGACGTCGACACCGGTGAATTTCCACCAGTGGGACGGGAAGAAACGGCGGTGGCCGCGACCGTCGGTGCCGTCGAGTCGTCCGAGAGCGCCCATCGCGATGATGGTGCACACCACCGCAAGGATCATCGCCAGGAGTTTCAGGATGGTGGGGCTGGACGAGAAGCGGGAGTCGACGTCGACGGTGACGGACATGCCTGCCGGTGCGGCGCCAGTGAGGTCGGTGAACAGTCCTACGACCTGGGGACGAAGGTCTCCGTCCAGGCGTCCGGCGCGGGGGTTGCCGTCCTCGTCGGTGAGGCCGGTGAACTCGGCGGTCGTCGCGTCGATGTCGGAAGATATTTCGATGGTTCCGCAACCGGGTCCCGACGCCTCTGCGCGCGGTGCCGTCGCGACGACGACGTTGCGGTCGAGGACGTCGACATTGTTCTCGCCGACACGAACGAACAGGCCGTTGAGCGCGGCGCCTTCACCTTGCGGAGGCGCGGTGGCGAGGAGAAGTCCGCCTTGCGGGGGCAGTGCGGCGACGGCGCTGCAGGGGATTGACGCGGTGAGGTCGACGGGTGCCTGGGACACCAGTGGCGCGTCGACGTCCCGAATGGCTCCGGCTTCGGGCCAGGAGATGGTGGCGGTGGTCTGATCGACGGGGAGGAACGGCGTCAGGATGGCCAGTAGGGCGCCGAGCAGTCCGGTGACAATGGCAACGAGCCGTGTGGTGCGCACCTGGGATCGCAGATCGACCGTGGAACCCTTCGGCGGTTGGGCGGAGGGCACGGCGGAGGTATCTGTCACGGCGTCGGGCACGATTGTCGATGTTATGCGAGCGTGATCGAAACACCGCATTTGCATCGCCCGGAAACCGGGATGAAGCCCGTTTCATCCCGGTCGGTCTACTCCGACCTTCGCCTCATCCAACCTTCGTCTCAACCAACCCTGATCGGGCCCTCCGTCTCCCAACCGCTGCGAGTCACCGTTCCGACGGTCAGTTCGGCGGGCGTCGCCGACGGATCGAGTGGGGTGAATCTCTCGAGCGAACCCCAGTCGCGATCCAAGTCGTTGCGTAGGTAAGTCGGAAGGACCTCTGCCGACAGGACGAGCTGCTGCCACCCGAGGGGACCGCCGCCGAACGCATCCATCACCGGACTGTGTGCGGCTGCACCACTGCGGTCCGGAAGGATTCGGTACTCGGGCAGTTCGGCTACGCCGTCCTTGTGGTCGAACGGACGCTGGCACGGAAAGCCGAGCGCGACGGTCCAGTCGAGCATCACTGGGACGTCGGGCCCGATGACGTCGACGAGCGGGGTCGTTCGTGGGATGCGCGGCGGCGTCACCGCGAGCCATTGGTCGGGCGCGATGTCGGAATCCGTTGCGACCAGCCTGATGCGGTCGACCCCGCTGGGAATGTCGGCCAGCGGGACTCGCAGGTTGCGCCACGACGGCTGAGGTCCGATGTCGATCGGAGTGATTCGTCCTAGAACCTCGTCGCCAGCTGCGTACTCCACCTCGAGCGGCTGACCCGACGCGACGATGCCGTCGGAGTCCACCGACCGGATACGGCCGGCTGCGCTGATGGCGAGGAAGTCTCCGTCAGGATCCGCTGGTAGTGAGAACCACTGGGTGGTGAGTGTTGCGGGTTCCGACGTGTCGGCGCCGTAGCTACCGAGGACAGGGGTGCGAGACGGGTCGAGACCGAACGGGAGTGCGACGGAGCTTCCGTTGACTCCGGTCGCCTCGGTCGTGCCGCCTTCGGTGCCCGACGATCCGGCCGACGTCGATGACTGCTGTTCGGAGTCCGACTCGTCGGTGGACCCGCGGGTGCTCTCTTGTGAGACGTCCTCGGCGTCGGCGGTGAGGTCGTTGGCGATACCGTCCGGCGTGAAGCCGACAGTGTCGGGCCCGGCAAGTGAATCCGCGACCGAGGAGTCGATCGGTGTCAGCATTGTGGCGTTCGGATCTTGCTCGACAAGGACGTCGTTCGCCTGCGAACACGTGTTTCCGGCCAGTGCGTTCAGGTTCGAGCGAGCCACCGAGTACGCGGGGTATTGCGCGACGGCGCCCTTGACG
>NZ_JBAWFH010000165.1:0-2228 GCF_049591685.1 Rhodococcus sp. (in: high G+C Gram-positive bacteria)
CCCTGAGTCAGTGCAGCAGGTAGACGCTCGGCGCGAAGCGCGTCGTAGTACGCCAGCGACGACGCGAACGCGGGAACCGGAATACCCAGCGACGCAGCGGTGATGACGACTCTGCGCCAGCTGTCGATGGCGTCTTCGATCGCGTCTCGGAAGTACGGCGCGAGAATCAGACTGGGCAATTGTGCGTTGTCGTCGTACGCGTCCTTGATCCGGTTCAGGAAGCGCGCGCGGATGATGCAACCGCCTCGCCAGATGGTGGCCAGATCACCGGGGTGGAGGTTCCAGTCGTATTCGGCGCTTCCGGCCGCGATCTGGTCGAATCCCTGCGCATAGGCAATGATCTTCGAGGCGTACAGGGCACGGCTGATGTCGTGGGTGAACTGTTCGGCATCTACCGGCTTGTCGGCAAGCGTGCCCGATGCGAGACCGACAGCAGCCTTGCGCTGGGCGCGCGAGCCGGACAACGCGCGAGCGAACACGGCCTCGGCGATACCGGTGACCGGCACACCCAGATCGAGCGCTGCCTTCACGGTCCAGCGGCCGGTGCCCTTCTGCTCCGCGGCATCGACGATGACGTCGACGAGCGGCTGACCGGTTTTGGCGTCGACCTGCTCGAGAACCTCCGCGGTGATTTCGACGAGGTAGCTTTCGAGATCGCCCTTGTTCCACTCGGTGAACACATCCGCGACCTGCTGAGGTGAGTAGTTCAACGCGTCGCGGAAGAGGTTGTAGGCCTCGCCGATCAGCTGCATGTCGGCGTACTCGATGCCGTTGTGGACCATTTTGACGAAGTGGCCGGATCCGTCCGGACCGATATGGGTGCAGCAGGGAGTGCCGTCGACCTGTGCCGCAATGGATTCGAGCAGCGGGCCGAGTGCCTTGTAGGAGTCGACGGGTCCGCCCGGCATGATCGACGGTCCGTTGAGGGCCCCTTCCTCACCGCCCGAGATGCCGGCGCCGACGAACAGCAGCCCGCGTTCTTTCAGGGAAGCTTCACGCCGGATGGTGTCGGTGTAGAGCGCGTTGCCACCGTCGATGATGATGTCGCCCTCTTCCATCACCGCGGCGAGTTCCTCGATGACTGCGTCCGTCGGGTCTCCGGCTTTCACCATGATGAGGACGCGGCGCGGCTTCTGCAGGGCAGAGACGAACTCCTCGATCGTCTCGGTGCGTACGAACTTGCCGTCCTCACCGTGTTCGGCCAGAAGCGCATCGGTTTTGGCGATGCTGCGGTTGTGCAGGGCGACGGTGTGTCCATGCCGCGCGAAGTTCCTGGCGATATTCGAACCCATCACGGCGAGTCCGGTGACACCGATCTGGGCAAGGTCTGACGAATCCACTCCTGAGGTCATGGGTACAGCTTTCCCTGCCTTGCGGTCGAAGGAAAGTTGGGGCTCGACTCCCGCCGGACATTGCGCGTGTCTTCGCTTGCGCTATTCAGCCCGAGACGCCGACAGGGTGCCGCCTCCTCTTGTACGAAAGGAAGCGGCACCCTGGGTGCAAAGAGAACGGGCGGCTCACCTCGAAGGGGCGAGCCTTACCGAATCAGCGGTTGCGGGCCGGTCCGTCGAACCCGTCGTACGAACGACGATCGGTGCGGCTGCGGAATCCGCCCGAACGGGTGTCCTCCTGAACCGCCGCGGACGAACGACGGCTGTCGTCGCCCTGGTAGCCGCCGGTGCGGGGACGGTCGCCCTGGTAGCCACCGGTGCGGGGACGGCTGTCACGACGGTCGCGCGGGCTGGAGCTCTCGGCGCGCAACGGCTCGCCGGTCGGCTTCTTGGCGCCGGTGATGCTGGTGAGCTCGGAAGAACCGGGTGCGACGTTGACCGAGGTCGCCTTCACACCGGCCATTCCGGTCAACTTCTGGACCTGCCGACGCTGGTTGGGGAGCACGATGGCGACGACGGTGCCCTTTTCGCCCGCGCGGGCCGTACGGCCTGCGCGGTGCAGGTAGTCCTTGTGGTCTGCCGGCGGGTCGACGTGCACGACGAGGTCGATCCCGTCGACGTGGATTCCGCGAGCGGCGACGTCGGTGGCGACGAGCACGGGTGTGCGGCCGGTCTTGAAGCGTTCGAGTACGCGGGTGCGCTGGTTCTGGGCCTTACCACCGTGTAGCGATTCGGCGGCGATGCCGAGTGCGCGCAGACGGTCCGTGATGCCATCGCATCCGAGCTTGGTGCGCGCGAACATGATGGTGCGGCCTTCACGAGCGCCGATCTCCGACA
>NZ_JBAWFH010000166.1:0-8891 GCF_049591685.1 Rhodococcus sp. (in: high G+C Gram-positive bacteria)
TCCTTGAGCCGGTCGACGATGTAGACGACGCCCTCGGCGTCCACGACCGCGATGTCGCCGGTGTGCAGGTAACCGTCGCTGTCGAGGGTGTCCGCAGTGGCACTCGGGTTGCCCAGGTACCCGGCCATGACGTTGGGGCCCTTGACCCACAGCTCGCCCGGCTTGGACCGGCCCTCGGCGGGGAGGTCGATCTCGTCGCCGCTCTCGGGGTCGACCAACTTGTTGACCGTATTGGCCAACGGCAGACCGACCGAGCTCAGCGGCATGTCGTCGCGGTCGAACGGAATGGCGTGGCTGACGGGGCTGAGCTCGCTCATGCCGTAGCCCTGACGGATACGCGTGTTCAGTCGCTTCGCGACGGCCTTGCCCAATTCCTCGTCGAGCGGGGCTGCACCGGAGAAGATGGTGTGCACGCTGGAGAGGTCGTATTGGTCGACGAGCGGGTGCTTGGCCAGCGCGACGGCCACCGGCGGTGCGATGAACAGGTACGTGAGCTTCTGATCCTGGATGATGCGGAGGAACTCGACGAGGTCGAACTTCGGCATCGTGACGAGCCGCGCCCGCAGCTTGAGGGCGATGTTGAGCAGCACGGTCAGGCCGTAGATGTGGAAGAACGGCAGCAGCGCGAGGATCGCGTCGTCGGTCGAGATGCCGACTCGCGGCTCCATCTGCGCGACGTTGGCGACGAGGTTGCGGTGCGTCAGCACGACGCCCTTCGGTACACCGGTGGTGCCCGACGAGTACGGGAGCACGGCGATCTGCGTAGCCGGGTCGAACGCGACGTCCGGTGCGGATGCGCCCTGGGTGAGCAGGTCGCGCAGGTTGGGGTGGCCCTCGGCGCCGTCGAGCACGATGACGTGATCGTCTTCGATGCCGACCTTCTCGGCTGCGGCTTTGGCCTGCGGGTAGAGCGGCGAGACAGTGAACAGGAACTTGGCGCCCGAGCCGGTGAGCTGCTTGGCGATGTCCTCGGCCGTGTACAGCGCGTTGATGGTGGTGGCGGTGCCACCAGCCCGCAGGATGCCGTGCAGCACCGACGCGAAGGCAGGGACGTTCGGCGAGTGCAGGCCGACGACGTCGCCCGGTTCGAGTCCACGGGCGGCGAGCGCGCCGGCGATGCCGTTGATCTGACCGATCAGATCCTTGTACGTGGTGGCGGCTCCCGACGTGCCGTCGATGAGCGCGGGCTTCTCGAGGTCGGCATCGGCGATGGACCCGAACAGGTAGTCGTAGACACTGAGATTCGGGATCTCCACGTCGGGAAAGGGGCTTTTGAAGCTCATGGCTCTCCTTCGAACACACTCCGGCTAGATGAGACGAACCCTACAGTGAATGCGGTCACAACGGACACGGCCCTACTCGAAAGTAAGGTTCAGGACTTCACGTACGGTTTGCCCGCCGCTGCAGGTCCGCGAACGTGGCCCACCAGTCCGGCGACGGCGAAGATCGTCACCACATACGGGAGCATCAGCATGAACTCGCTGGGCACCGGAGATCCGATGATGCCGAGCACGTTCTGCAGGTTGGACGCGAACCCGAACAGCAACGCAGCCAGCGTCGCGCGCACCGGATCCCAGCGTCCGAAGATGACGGCCGCGAGTGCGATGTAGCCGGCGCCCGCGGTCATTTCCTTGCCGAAGGCTCCGACGGATCCCAGGGTGAAGTAGGCACCTCCGAGCCCGGCGATCGCGCCTGCGAGGCAGACGTTCCAGAACCTGGTGCGCGCCACGTTGATCCCTACGGTGTCCGCGGCTTGCGGATGCTCGCCGACGGCTCGCAGTCGCAGGCCCCACTTGGTGCGGAACAGCCCGAACCAGACAGCCGCGACCGCGAAGTACATCAGGTAGACGATGAGCGTTTGCCGGAACAGCACCGGCCCGACGATCGGGATCTGCGACAGAACCGGAATCTCGATGCGCCCGAAGCGCGGTGGTGAATTGAGGGTCGCGACGTTCTTGGTGAGCACCACCGAGTACAAGAAGCTGGTGAGTCCGACGACCAGGACGTTGAGCACGACCCCGACGATCACCTGATTGACGAAATACCGGATCGAGAACACCGCGAGCAGCGACGCGGTGAGCGCCCCGGCGACCAATGCCGCGAGCAGAGCAACATACGCGGACCCCGTGATCGAGGCGACGACCGCGCTGACGAAGGCACCCGCGAGCAACTGACCCTCGATCGCGATGTTGATGACGCCGACGCGCTCGGAGATGACGCCGCCCATGGCACCGAAGATCAGCGGAGTGCTCAATGCGACAGCACCGATCAGCAAGCCCGGAACTGGCACAGTTGCACCTGCGGCGGCCCACGTGAGGAAGGCGATCACGAACAGCACCGCGTACAGCGCTAGAACCCACAGCGCAGTAGCCCTGCCTCGCACCGCATTCCAGGCGGCGAAGGCCGTGATGGCAGCCAGGACCACGAACAACGCGACGGTGGTCGTCTTCGTCGGCAGGCCAACGGCCGGGAGCGCGAAGAAGTCGTTCTCGCTCGCGAGACCGAACGTGGTGGTACCCGATTTGGCGTTGACGACGAACAGCAGCAGGGCGAGCAGCGTCGCCGCAGCGAGGACACCCGGAATCTTCAGGCTGCGCGTCGGGGCGAGCGCCTCGGAACGATCGTCGACAGCGGTCACAGCGACGCCACCTTCGCGGTGTCGGCGCGCGCCGCGACCTCTGCGCCCGGGACAGGTAATCGGAACACCGCACGCACCAAAGGCGGGGCGGCGATGAACAGCACGATGACCGACTGCACGACGAGCACGATGTCGATGGGAATTCCTTCCGCGGCCTGCATTGCGAACCCGCCCGCCTTGAATGCCCCGAACAGGATGCCCGCGAAAAACACTCCCCACGGTTTCGACCGGCCGAGGAGGGCGACGGTGATGGCGTCGAAGCCGATGCCCGCGTCGATGTCCGCGCCGAACCCGGTGGTGACCGTGCCGAGTACCTGCGCCACGCCCGCGAGCCCGACGAGTGCACCGGACAGCAGCATCGCGTACAGGTACATCCGATTGACGTCGATGCCGGCGATCTTCGACGCATGCGGGTTCTCACCCACCGCTCGGAACCGGAATCCGAGCGACGAACGCTCGAGCAACCACCAGACGCCGACGGTCGCCAGTACGACGAGGACGAAGCCGAAGTGCAGCGTGTAGCGATCGCCGAACAGTTTCGGGAAGACCGCCGTCGACTCCATCGCGGAGGTTTTCGGATTGTTCTGCCCCGGAGCCTGCAGAGCGCCGGGCGTTCGCAGGAGGTAGGCGACGAGATAGAACGCCACGTAGTTGAGCATGATCGTCACGATCACCTCGTGAGCACCGGTGCGCGCCTTGAGGATTCCGGCAATACCGCCCCAGAGTGCTCCGCCGACGACACCCGCGAGCACGGCGAGAATGAGGTGCAGGCCCGCGGGCAACTGCAGCGAAAAGCCGACCCACCCGGCGCAGGCGGCGGCGATCAGCATCTGCCCGCGGCCGCCGATGTTGAACATTCCCACCCGAAAGGCAAGCGCCACACCGAGACCCGCAACGATCAGCGGCGTCGCGAACGTCAGGGTTTCGGTCAGCGGTTTGATGCCGTTCTCGAAGCCGGGGCGCCTGAAGTTGTACACCGACCCCTGGAACAGGGACGAGTACGCGCCGGACACCGAATCCCAGATCGCGGCCAGCATGTCCGTTGGCCGAGAGAAGAAGTACCCGGCCGAGTCCTGAACCTGTTCGTCGGTGACGGCGATGAGCACAGCGCCCACGAGAATTGCGAGCAGCACAGCGAGAACCGAGATGATGGCGCTTCCCGTGAAGATCTGGCGCAGCACCACGTGTGCGCGAGACGGTTCCGGCGACACCGTCGGCTCGCGAGATACCGGTGCGTCAGACATGCTCTCCACCCATCATCAAACCCAGAACTTCGCGGGACGTGTCTGCCGGCACGACGGCGACGATGGCGCCGCGGTACATGACGGCGATGCGGTCGGCGAGGGCCGCTACCTCGTCGAGTTCGCTGGACACCACGATGACCGGGATACCGGAGTCGCGCGTCGCGACGATGCGCTTGTGTACGAACTCGATGGAGCCGACGTCGATTCCGCGTGTGGGCTGGGATGCGACGAAGAGGCGCAGATCACGGCTGAGCTCGCGGGCGAGAACGACCTTCTGCTGATTTCCGCCGGACAATCTGCCGACGGCGGTTCCGACGCCGGGCGCGCGAACATCGAATTCCTGGACCTTCTCCGCGGCGAACGTATCGAGGTAGTCGCGGCGGACGGCTCCGCGCCGAACGAACGGCTCCCCCGACGATCTGTCGAGCATCAGGTTCTCCGCAATGGAGAATTCGCCGACGAGCCCGTCGCTCGTGCGGTCCTCGGGTACGAAACCGACTCCGGCACCGAGCACGTCGCGCACGGACGAACCGACGAGCGACCGGCCGTCGAGAACGATCTCGCCGCTCACGTGGTCACGGGCGCCGAGCAGTGCTTCGACGAACTCGCTCTGGCCGTTACCCTGTACTCCGGCGACGGCGAGAATCTCGCCCGCATGCACCTCGACGCTGACATCGTCGACGACGCGGTGTCCTGCATCGTCGAACACGGTCAGGTTCTTCACCACGAGCGCTGCGGCTCCGGGCTTCGCCGGCTGCTTGGACACCGTCAGCTGCACGTCGCGTCCGACCATGAGTGCGGCGAGTTCGGCATTGGTGGCCGTCGGCGACGCTTCGCCGACGACCTTGCCGAGACGGATGACGGTGATGCGGTCGGCGACTTCGCGGACCTCCCGCAGCTTGTGCGTGATGAACACGATGGTGGTACCCGACGCGGCGAGCTCACGCATGATGCGCATGAGGTCGTCGGTTTCCTGTGGTGTGAGCACGGCCGTCGGCTCGTCGAACACCAATACTTTCGCGTCTCGGCCGATCGCCTTGACGATCTCGACGCGTTGCTGCACTCCGACGGGCAAATCTCCGACGATTGCGTCCGGGTCGAGGTCGAAGCCGAATCGAGCGGACGTCTCGCGCACCAGCTTTCGCGCCGCGTCGAGGTCGAGCCGACCACCCGCCTTCGTCGTCTCGTGCCCCAGGATGATGTTCTCGGCGACCGTGAACACCGGGATCAACATGAAGTGCTGGTGCACCATGCCGATCCCGGCGGTCATGGCGTCTCCGGGCCCGGCGAAACTCTGCCGTTCACCGCCGAGGAGAATATCCCCTTCCTCGGCGCGATAGAGCCCGCTGAGCACGTTCATCAACGTGGACTTGCCTGCGCCGTTCTCACCGAGCAGGCAGCGGATCTCGCCGGACTCCACGACCAGGTCGATGGAATCGTTGGCGACGAGAGATCCGAACCGCTTGGTGATACCGCGAAGTTCGAGCTTCACATCAGTCCCAATCTCACGGCGGCCCCAATCTCACGGCGGCCCCAATCTCACAGCGGCCCCAATCTCACGGCGGCCCCAGTCTCACAGCGGCCCCAGTCTCGGGCGGCGTGCGACTACTTGGGCGACGACGGCGACTCGACGGTGATGGACCCGTCGACGATTCCCGCCCTGATGTCGTCGAGTTCGCCCTGCAGTGCCGGGTCGACCTGCGACTCGAAATCGTGGAACGGGGCAATGCCGACGCCGTCGTTGTCGAGGGTGCCGACGTACGGGCTGTTGTCGAACGAACCTTCACCCGAGGACGCGACGACCTCGTCGACGCTCGCGTCGAGGCCCTTGGTGACCGAGGTCAGTACCAGGTCGGAGACGGTCGGGTCGGACTCGAACACGTCGGCGTCGGCGCCGATCAGCGCGACGGGACGGGAGGAGTCGCGGATAGCCTGCGCGGCACTCTGGTAGATGGGTCCGCCGACCGGGAAGATGACGTCGGCGTTCTGGTCGATGAGACCCTGCGCGGTGTTCTTCGCTACCGCGTTGGCCTCGAATCCGCCGGTGAACGAGCCGTTCTGCGCGGCAACGTCCCAGCCGAGGAGCTGGACGTCCTTGTTCTTCTGCTCGTTGAAGTAGTTGACGCCGTCCGCGAATCCGTCCATGAAGATGGTGACGGTCGGGAGCTGCGATCCGCCGAAGGTGCCGACGACGCCGGTCTTTGAGAAGCTGGCAGCGGCATAGCCTGCGAGGAATCCGCCCTGCGCGGCGTCGTACGTCAGGGGCTTGACGTTGGGCAGGTCGATGCTCGCGTCGTCGATGATCGCGAAGTTGATGTCGGTGTTCGCTTCGGCTGCAGCCTTGGTGGCGTCCGCGAGGTCGAACCCGACGGTCATGATGAGCGAACAACCCTGATCGATGAGGTTGGAGATGTTGGGGTTGTAGTCGGTCGGCGACGCCGATTCCACTGCGATGGGCTCGACGCCGAGGGTGTCGGACGCCTTGTTCAGGCCCTCGAAGCTGAGCTGGTTGAAGGACTTGTCGTCGAAGCCGCCTGCGTCGGAGACCATGCAGGGCTTGAAGTCGCCCGACGCGCCGTCGCCCGAGGCGGAGTCGTTCTCTTCCGGCGCCGAACCACACCCGGCGACGAGCGCCAAAGCTCCGAGCGACGCGATGCCGCTCACCGTCACTCTGCGAGTGAACACTGTCCGGGTCGTGGTGCGGGTGACGGTCAAGACTTCCTCCAATGATTCGCTGCGGCGATGCTCGTCTCGTGAACGGGCATCTGCGTGTGCGCCTGCTGGGTATTCAAGTGCAAGACGCTACCCGGCAGTCAACTGGTACGCACTTTTTTCACAACGACGGGCGATTTTCGCTACCGGTCGACGAGATGCTCGAACGCCTTCAGGTTGGCCAGCGATTCGCCGCGCGATACCCGCCACGCCCATTCACGCTTGATGGATTCCGCGAAGCCGAGTTCGAGGAGCACGTTGAAGTCTCCGTCGGCCGCTTCGAGTACCTGCCCGAGTACGCGATCGATTTCTTCACCCGTCACCGCATGCAGCGACAGTCGGCCGACGAGGTAGATATCGCCCACCTTGTCGATCGTGTAGTGGACGCCGTACAGGCGACGGTTACGCCGCAGGAGGTATTTGTAGACGCCCTCGAAATTCTCGTCCGGCCTGCGGCACACGAACGCTTCGATGCGTACGCCGTGATGGCCCACCGTGAGCATGGTCGTCGTCTCGAGCTTGCACTCCCCCGGTAGTTCGACGACGAAGGAGTTGTCGCCCTTGCGCGAATATTCGAGTCCGCGTTCCTTCAATACCGAGTCGATCAACGAGATCGTGTCGCTCATGCCTTGACTCCTGTTCGCCGTAGCTTCGAGAGTCCCCGATTTCGACGTGGTGAAAACTCCGACGGTTCCTCGTGCCGATCGAAGTGGAACTGCGCGGCACGGTAGCTCCCCAGCAGCCCCTCGGCCGTGTGTTCCCACGAGAAATCCGCGGCGTGAATGGGAGCGGCAGAAGCCATGCGCTGCAACGCTTCTCGGTCTCGGATCATCGAACCCAGCGCTGTCGCCCAGTCGTCGGTGCGATGCCCCTGCACCAGGACGCCGGTTTCGCCCGCCCGCACCGCCACCCCGAGCCCGCCGACGTCCGCCGCGATGACGGGCGTCCCGCTGGCCTGGGCTTCGATGGCAACCAGACCGAACGACTCGTTGTAGCTGGGGACGGCGACGATGTCGGCTGCGCGGTAGATCTGTACGAGCTTCTCCGACGGCTGCGGCGGCAGGAAGCTCACGCGCGCAGCGATACCCAACTCGGACGCGAGCTGAATGAGACTGTCCGGTCGATCGAGGCCGCTACCGGAGGGGCCGCCGACCACCAGGATGCGCAGCGGTAGCTCGGGTTCGCGGGCGGAGAGTTCTGCCGCGGCGCGCAGCAGAACGTCGGGTGCCTTCAACGGCTGAATGCGGCCGACGAACGCCACGACCGTTTCGTGCGGATCGATGCCGAACTCGGCGCGCGCAGCCCGCTTGTCGCCGGGGCGGTAACGGTGCAGGTCGGCGCCGGGCGCCACGACGTCGATGGATTCCGGCGTCGCGCCGTAGATCTCGATGAGCTGTTTGGCCTCTTCGGAGGTGTTGGCGATGAGACGGTCGGCTTCGGCCACCACCTGCTGCTCACCGATCTGACGCGCAGCGGGCTCGGGTGCGTCGCCCTCGGCGAGCGAGGCATTCTTGACCGCGGCGAGGGTGTGAGCGGTGTGCACGAGCGGCACGCCCCACCTGTCACGGGCCAGCCAGCCGCCCTGACCGGACAGCCAGTAGTGCGAGTGAACGAGGTCGTAGTACCCGGCGTCGTGTCGCGCCTCCTCGCGCAGCACCCCGGCCGCGAAGGCGCACAACTGCGTCGGGAGATCATGCTTGTCGAGGCCCTCGAACGGGCCCGCGACGATGTTGCGCACGATGACCCCCGGTGCGGCCTCGCGAACCGGTTCGTCGGCAGACGACGTGGCGCGGGTGAAAATTTCGACCTGTACACCGCGTTTCGCCAGCTCTTTGGCACTCTGCAGCACGTACACGTTCATGCCGCCTGCATCGCCCATGCCGGGCTGCGCCAGCGGGGAGGTATGCAACGACAGCACCGCAACCCGGTTCAACTGGCGACCACTCACCGCTCCAGTTTGCACTCCCCTACCCTACGGACCATCACAGACCCTGCGCGAAGGCAACGACCTCCGCCGAAAACCGCTCCGGATCGGCGACGAACGGGCCGTGGCCCGTGCCCTCCCAGTACGACTCGGTGACCCGCGCTATCAACGATGCCGCGTGCCGTCCGGACGACACGTCGACGACGGTATCCGCGGTGCCGTGAATTACCAGGGCGGGCACGTCGAGGTCGCGGAGCATGTCTTCGTGCGAGGCGGTGCGGTCGAACAGGGCGGCGCGCACCCGCGGAGCCGTCGACAGTGTCAGGCCGAACAGGGCCTGGGCCTGCGCGCCCCTCGCCTCGGAGCCGTCGAC
>NZ_JBAWFH010000167.1:0-6753 GCF_049591685.1 Rhodococcus sp. (in: high G+C Gram-positive bacteria)
GGTCTCGGCGGTGGCTCGGGGGGCAGCAGTTCTGGCGGCAGTGGTTCCGGTGGCAGTGGTTCGGGTGGCGGCGGTGGGCCGGTCGCGGGACGTCCCGGCGGTTCGGGGATGGCGGGCATGGGCGCCATGGCACCGGCAGGAGGCCGCGGCTCCGGTGGTGACGACGATGTACACAAGACACCGGGCTACCTCGTCGACGCGGTCAACGGTGACCGGCTGGTGGGCACCCTTCCTCTCGTCGCACCCCCGGTGCTCGGCGGGTGAACGAGCTCACCTGGCAGTTCGACGGCCTCCCGTTCCGCATGCTGCTCGAACTAGTCGGCCGCGACCGGTTGCCGTTCCCGTTGCAGTACCGGCCGATTGCAGATTCTGCCGCCGACTACCACCGGCAGCGTCACGAGGCGAGCAACAAGGCGCAGCGGGCGCTGGACGACGATTTGCGGTTGGCCGTCGACATCGTGTTGAGGCCACTCGTGCGTATCGAGGTCGTAGGCCACACGAGAACCCAGAACGCAGGGGCGGTCAAACTACGGGCCCACGCAGCCGTCGGGCATGGGTTCGCTGCGGTGTTGACGCAGGCTCCGGGGGCCGACGAATTGTCCGGCGGGCGTGTCACTTTGCGCTTGACGGCCGCATCAGCCGCGGTGAACGCAGTTCTCTCCGTCCTCCCGTCGGCCCAGCGAGGATCGACAGCCCGAATCGACGTCGAGCGGCCCTCCGACGCGGCGCCTGCGTCGCCCCTGATGGCTCGCGTCGAACCCCAGACGAATATTCAGCGGTACGAGAAGCTCTTCGCCCGTTCCCCGTCCGGCGCCGGGGAAATTCTCGTCTGCGCAGGTTCGGCAGCCGACAGCAGGCCGCAGGAAGGAACCACCGGCGTTCAGTGGGTGGAGTTCAGAGGCGACGGCCGGTACATGGTTCGCCACTCGTCGATGATCAGTGTGCTGCCCGTGTCGGCCGAAGAACTTGCTGCCGAAATACGGCGGTGCGTCGACGAATCGATTGCCTACTGATCTCGCGTTCCTACGGATATTCTCGTCGACGATGCCCGTGTCTTCTTCCGCGACCGCCGACAGTAGCGACGCGGCAACATGATTGGAGCCCGTCGACGTGCAATTGTCGGTAGTTCTCGGATTCGCCGGTGTCGCCATGGTCGCCTATCTGATACCGGGTCCGGACTGGCTGATCATGGGTGGCGGCAAGCCATGGTCACCAACTTGACCAATCCCAAGGCCATCATTTTCTTCGCCGCGGTAGCGCCCCAGTTCATCACCTCCGGCCAACCGATTTGGCAACAGATGCTGCTGTTGACCGTCATCGATGTTGCCCTCGGCGTCGTCTGGTGGACGCTGCCGGCTTTCGTCCTGGCCCCGATCGTCATGCGCATCGGCACCGACCGAATCAACGTCGTCGCCTCGGTCGCATTGGCTTCGATGGCCGTCGGACTGTTGATCTACACAGCCGCAGGACTGACCTACACAGCCGCAGGATACTTCTGAGTGGCTTCTCTGCCCGACGGCTGTCAGTACGCGCCAATCGGACAAAACGACCCAGTACATTGGTGAGCGAGCCAAGAATCCGCATTCGACCCGAAGGACATACATGTCTGCTCCCGCCGGCCAACCCTTGGTGAAGGGTCAGAACGGCCCGATCACCGCGAACGACGTGGTCGTGTCCGTGCAGCTCTCTGCGCCTGCCGACCTGTCCGCGCTGCTGGTCGGTGCAAACGGCAAAGTCCGTACCGACGCGGACTTCGTGTTCTTCAACCAGCCGACCGGACCGGGCGTTCGCCTCCTTCCCGGTCAGGCGGGCCAGCCGGGACAGCTGTCCATCTCACTGTCTCAGGTGCCGGCCGACATCGAACAAATCCGCGCCGTCATCACGCTCGACGACTCGTCGAGCAGCTTCGGGCGTTCGACACCCCCGACCGCGTCCGTGGCCGATGCGCAGGGAACCCCGCTGTTTCACTACTCGATCGACGGGCTCAGCTCCGAATCCATCGTCATTGCGGTCGAGATCTACCGCCGGTCGGGAGCCTGGAAGGTCCGCGCGGTCGGCCAGGGATACGCGGGCGGCTTCGCAGCGCTGGTCACCGACCACGGCGTGTCCGTCGACGATGCTCCCGCGGCGCAACCGGCCTCGACACCTCCGCCTGCACCGCCCGCCCCGACACCGCCTGCAGCAACACCCCCACCCGTTGCGCCGCCGGCAGCGCCCGCAGGCCCACCGGAAGTCAACCTCACCAAGGCCCGTCCGGTGAGTCTCACCAAGGGCCAGAAGGTCACGTTGAAGAAGGACGGCGGCGTCGCGCTGACCGTCATCCGAATGGGCCTCGGATGGGACCCGGTGCAAGCACCGAAGAAGACCGGTTTCTTCGGCGGCGGTGGCAAGGGAGGCAACATCGACCTCGACGCGTCGGCCATCATGTTCGCCGGCCGCAACGTCGCCGACGTCGTCTACTACGGGCAGCTCAAGGCCAAGGACGGGTCCATCGTGCACGCCGGTGACAACCTCACGGGCGAAGGCGAGGGCGACGACGAGGTCGTCAAGGTCGATCTGACGCGAGTGCCGCCACAGGTCACGGCCATCGTGTTCACCGTGACGTCGTACCGGGGCCAAACGTTCGAGCAAGTTCAGAATGCGTTCTGCCGCTTGGTCGACGACACCAACAACACCGAATTGGCGCGGTTCACGATGCAGGGCGGTATGCCCTTCACCGGTCTGGTGATGGCCAAGGTGTACCGCGAGGGTGGCAACTGGAAGCTGCAGGCTCTGGGCGACGGCATCAACGCCAAGCACGCAGGCGAGGCAGTTCCGCAGCTCGGGAAGTACCTATAGGCCTAGGTTCTTCGAGGGAGCCGCCTCGCGAGGGGCGGCTTTCCTCGGCCGATGAACGTCGGGGGCCCGGTCCAGCACCCCTCCCTGGGGGTCGTCGACTCCTCTCCCGCGCACCGGATCTTCCCGGGGCCGGTAGATCTGCCGTACGACGAGGGCACATAATCCAAAGACAGCGAGGTCCCGGACAACCACCGCCGCGGTGAACCACTGTTCGGGCACACCCTTGTTGGCAACACCGAGGTAGTAGTACATCCGGGGAAACCACACCAGCGCGTCGATCGTCATCCACGCCAACAGCAGTCGCCGGTGCGGCAGCGCGAGCACGGCGAGTGGAACCAGCCACAGGGAGTACTGCGGGCTCCACACCTTGTTCGTCAGGAGGAACCCGGCGACGACGAGAAATGCCAACTGCACCAACCTCGGTCGGGTGGGCGCGTTCATCGCGATGTACGCGATCGCACAACATACGACAGCGAAGAGCAGCAGCGTCACGGCATTGAGGATGAGCGGCTCGTCACCGGGGTAGAGCACTCCGTCGAATCCGCTCCATCCGGTGAATGAAGAGATCACGTTGTAGATCGAGTCGGGATCGGCGCCGCGAGTGGAGTTGAGCCGAATGAACTCGTACCATCCGCTCGGGTAGAGCACGGCGATCGGGAGATTGACGGCGAGCCAAGCCGCGACGGCGGTGGCCGCGGTAATGCCCCACTCGCGCATCTTGCCTGCACGCCAACACAATACGAGCAACGGACCCAGCAGGAGGAGCGGATACAATTTCGCTGCGCCGCCCAAACCGAGCAGGACGCCGGCCAACGCCGGCTTCTTCCTGCTCCACGCCAAGATTCCGCCGGCCGCGAATGCCGTTGCGAGAGCGTCGAAATTGGTGAAGCCGTGCACGATGACCAACGGCGACGCTGCGACGAGGGCGGCGTCCCAGACTCGTCTACCCGCCGAGATCGCAGTGGCCCACACCGTGATCAACCATGCGACCGCGAGCCCCAGGGCCGCGACGTTGAAGTACACCACCACCGGTAGCGCCTGGGGCAACGACGTGAGCGCGGCCCACGCGTCGGCGACGACCATCGAGCCGTACTGGTACAACCCCGACAGCACCGGGTACTCCATGTACCGAATCTGCGTGGTGCCGTCTGCGGCAACTTCTTCCCAGGACTTCTTGTACGGGAATGCGCCCTCGTCCAAGCGTTCGGCGCCGAACAACGGCACCGTATCCGAATAGCACATCGCCACGTATTGACGGCTACCGCTCCAGTCCAATCCCAATTGGCCGTCCGGACCGTTGGGCGCCTGTTGAATACAGCCGGCCTTCGCGAACCATCCGAAACTCAGGAACACGACTGTGAGCAGCAACAGAACTCGCAGAGGCGTCATGAAGCGTTGTCGCCCGATCAAAGCATGCTTGCCTGCCGGACCACCGATGACGGCCGCCATCTGGGCCGTCATCGGGTCGGACGATGCAGGCAGGTCCCTCGCGTGATCCGAGCGCAGATCCGGCGCAGGCTCGGCCGGACTCGCGATCCGGCGTGCACCGAGGCGTCCGGATCTACTCTCGCTCACCCCGGTAAGGTTACCGGCCCTGGGCGGGTGCGGGTTGCCCCGCCGGATCCGCGGGATCGACCGGTTCGGCGGGCTCCGCCGGTGACGGCGCCGGAGCAGGAGCGAGGCCAGGCAGCGGAATCGTCACTCCCGGAAGGATTTCCACCTGTCGGGGTGTGATCACCACCGGCGGTGAAATCTCGGTCGGGATAGGCAGCGTGATCGGCGGCTGCTCCGTCGTCCTCGGAGGAGCCGCGGTCGTACGCGGAGCTGCGGGGGCCGAGTACTGCGGCACACCCGCCTGACCCGCGATGGGCTCGGGCGTCGGGAATTGCTCGTTCGGTGTCCCTTCCAGAGCGCCGTCGAGCGTGTCCTTCCAGATGTCCGAGGGAAGACCCGAACCATAGATCGATCCGCCGTAGCTGTTCTGCAGCGGCAGGCCCTGTTCGGTACCGACCCACACTGCGGTCGACAACGACGGGGTGTAACCGACCATCCAGGCATCCTTGTTCTCGCCGGTGTCGCCGAGCTGCGCGGTGCCGGTCTTGGCTGCGGACTGGCGTCCCCCGGCAAGGTTGTGACCGTTCGAGTACCCGGCGATCGGACGCATCGCCGCGGTGACGTTGTCGGCGACCGCCGCCGGAACGACCTGCTCGCCCGGCTCGGGTCCGCGGTCGAGAAGGACGGTGCCATCGGCGGTGACGACGCGCTGCACGAAGTGCGGTGCGTGGTAGACGCCCGACGCGGCGAGCGTCGCATACGCCGACGCCATGTCGATCACGCGGGACTGGTATTGGCCCAGGATGATTCCGTTGTTGGGTCCGACGCCGTTCGGCTCGGTCAGAGTCGGTCCGACGCCCGGGATCTCTTCGGCGACACCGAGTCGGTGAGCCATGTCCGCGATGGACTGCGTGCCGTTGTCCATGGACAGCTGTAGGCGGTAGAAGCTCGTGTTGAGCGACCGTTTGAGCGCCTCGGCGATCGTGCACGTTCCGCAGGATTCACCTTCGACGTTGCCGATGGAGATTCCGTTGACCGTGAGGGGGGAGCTGTCGTACATCTGCGACAGCGGGATGCCCTGATCGAGCGCGGCAGCGAGCCCGAACACTTTGAACGACGATCCGGTCTGCAATCCGGACTGAGCGAAATCGAACCCGCGTCCGTCCGCGCCGCCGTAGTAGGACCGCACGGCACCGGTGCGCGGATCGATCGAGACCGACGCCGTTCTGAGGTCCGGCGACTCGCCCTCCATGTTGGAGTTCACGGCCTCGATGGCCGAGGCCTGTGCGGCGGGATCGATGGTGGTGGTGATCTGCAGGCCCTCGGTGTTGAGATCTTGACCGCTGACCCCCGCGTCGGCCAACTCGCGCAGAACCTGGGCCTTGATCAAACCGTTCGGCCCCTCGTCTGCGGCGCCGGTGTCGACCTCCGCGCTCGGAACCCATCGTGGATAGACCATCGCGTCGCGCTGAGCCTGCTCGAGGTTGCCCTGCGAAACCATGCCGTCGAGGACGTAGTTCCAGCGAGATTGCGCACCTTCGATGTTGAACTCCGGATCGAGGCCGGACGGTTGCTGAATGGTGGCGGCGAGAACCGCGCCCTCCTCAACCGACAGCTGGTCGACGGGCTTGCCGAAGTAAGCCGTCGACGCAGCGGCGATGCCGTATGCACCGCGGCCGAAGTAGATGGTGTTGAGGTACGCGGCGAGGATGTCGTCCTTCGACCATTGGCGGGCCATCTTCGACGAGATGACGAGCTCACGCATCTTTCGAGTCAGCGTCCGTTCGGAGCCGACGAGCGCGTTCTTCACGTACTGCTGCGTGATGGTCGAACCGCCGCCTGCACTGTCGCGGCCGAGAACGTTGTCCCGCAGAGCGCGACCGAAGCCGGTGATGGAGAAGCCGGGGTTCGAATAGAAGTCACGGTCCTCGGCGGACATCACCGCGTTGCGGACGTGCAGTGGGATCTGGTCGATCTCCACGTCGGTGCGGTTGCCCTCTTCGGGAACGAAACGCGCGAGCTCGGTATTACCGTCGGACGCCAGAATGGTGGCCACCTGATTGGTCGGGATATCGCCCGGACGGGGGACGTCCTCGACGGTGTACGCGACCATGAAGGCCAGCAACGGGACGATCAAACCCAACGCCACCAGCACATACAGCGTGCGTCGGACGGAGCGCCACCTGGACTTCTTCTGCGTTTTCGCGGCGGGACCTTTCTCGGGCGGCTCGGGCGGTTCGCTGCCCGAAGCGCGTGGCGGGATGTCGGAGGGGGGGCCGGTCGGGGCACTTGTGCCAGGGGGCGGCGCTCCGACGTTCCGTGGATTCGGCAACGGCCTGCCTTGCGCGTCGCGGGGAAACC
>NZ_JBAWFH010000168.1:0-4335 GCF_049591685.1 Rhodococcus sp. (in: high G+C Gram-positive bacteria)
GTCGCAGTCTCCCTGCCCAGCGCGGGCGGCGGCGGAGGCGGAACCGTCGACGCGGCCGCGCTCGGCGAGTTCACCGAGAACATCACCGGACGAAGCGGGGTGCTCGCCTCGGCGGCGCGCCTCGTGCTCGAACAGCTGGGCTTCGCTGATGCGCCGAACGCGCTGACGGTGGAAAACCCGGACGCCGCTTTGGTCGATCTCGTTGCAGCCGAACTCGGTTCGGACTGGCCGCGACTCGTCGCACCGGCATTCGACGCCCGCAAAGCCGTGCTGATCGACGACCGCTGGGCGACCGCCCGTGAGGACCTGGCCCGGTTGTGGCTCGGTACCGCAGGCAATCTGGCCGTCGAATCATTCGCTGGTGCAGGCAATGCCGTTGCCACGCAGGCACAGTGGTGGAAGGCGAAGGCCGACACCGAGGGCAAGACGCTCCTGGCCGAGACCTACGGCCGGATTGCATCGAGTGCTGCTGCATCGGACGAGAAGGGCGAATGGTCCGACGAGGTCGCCGTGATCACCGGTGGCAGCAAGGGCTCCATCGCGGCATCGGTGGCAGCCAAGCTGCTCGGCGGCGGTGCGACGGTATTCGTCACGACCTCGCGGCTCGACGACGATCGTCTGGCGTTCTACCGCAGCCTCTACCGCGCGAACGCCCGCGCCGGGGCGTCGCTGTGGATCGTGCCCGCCAACATCGCGTCCTACACCGACGTCGACGCTCTGATCGAGTGGATCGGCACCGACCAGGTCGACACCGCCGGTGGCGCTAAAACTCTGGTGAAGGCCGGCATCACCCCGACCATGCTGTTCCCCTTCGCTGCACCACGCGTCGTCGGTGAGCTGTCCGACGCCGGTGGCCGCGCGGAAATGGAAATGCGGGTGCTGCTGTGGTCGGTCGAGCGCCTCATCGGCGGACTGTCGAAGATCGGCTACGACAACGACATCGACACGCACCTGCACGTCGTGCTTCCCGGTTCGCCGAACCGCGGCATGTTCGGTGGTGACGGTGCCTACGGTGAGTCGAAGGCTGCACTCGACGCCATCGCGGCGAAGTGGGGCTCGGAGAAGAACTGGGCCGAGCGCGTTTCGATCGCACACGCTCACATCGGATGGGTGCGCGGTACCGGACTGATGGGCGGAAACGATCCCATCGTCGAAGCCGTCGAGGCCGAAGGCGTCCGCACCTGGTCGACCGACGAGATGGCCACCGAACTGCTGAAGCTGTGCGAGCCGTCTGCTCGCAAGCAGGCGACCGAGGCTCCGCTGCTCGCGGACCTCACCGGGGGACTGGCGAACACCAAGCTCAATCTCGTCGAGCTCGCTCGGGAGGCAGCGGCTGCGGCCGCGGAAAAGACCGAGGAGGTCGTCGACAGCTCGGTCATCTCCGCGCTGCCCGCGCCGCCGCGGCTCGCCGCGACCACCGCTCCGGTGTGGCCGACGCTCGATGTCGACCCGAAGGACCTGATCGTCATCGTCGGCGCCGGAGAGCTCGGACCGTACGGCTCGGCGCGCACGCGCTTCGAGATGGAGGTCGACGAGCAGCTCTCTGCTGCAGGTGTTCTCGAGCTCGCATGGAACACCGGCTTGATCGCGTGGGAGAACGACCCCAAGCCGGGCTGGTACGACATCGAGTCCGGAGACCTCGTTCCGGAGGAGGAGATCGCCGATCGGTACCACGACATCGTGGTCGAGAAGTGCGGTATCCGTACCTACGGCGACGACGGGGCCATGGTGGGCAATACTGCGCCACTGATGACCTCGATCTTCCTCGACAACGACCTGACCTTCGTCGTCGGCAGCGAGATCGACGCTCGTTCGTTCGCTGCCGCGGACCCCGAGCACACGCTGATCACCCCGGTCCCGGATTCGGGCGACTGGCAGGTCACCCGCAAGGCCGGCACCGAGATTCGCGTTCCGCGCAAGATGAAGCTCACCCGCACCGTTGGTGGACAGATTCCGACCGGATTCGATCCGACCAAGTGGGGCATCTCGCCCGACATGGCGAGCTCGGTCGATCGAGTTGCGCTGTGGAACATCGTCACCACCGTCGACGCGTTCATCTCCTCGGGCTTCAACCCGTCGGAACTGATGCGTTGGGTCCACCCGACACTCGTCGCCAATACGCAGGGCACCGGCATGGGCGGCATGGAGTCGATGCGCTCGCTGTACATCGACACACTCCTCGGCGATGCCCGTGCGAATGACATCCTGCAGGAAGCTCTGCCGAACGTCGTTGCAGCGCACGTGGTTCAGTCGTACATCGGTAGCTACGGCGCAATGGTTCACCCCGTTGCAGCTTGCGCAACCGCTGCCGTCTCCGTCGAAGAAGGCGTCGACAAGATCAAGCTGGGCAAGGCGCAGCTCGTTGTGGCCGGTGGCTTCGACGACCTGAGCACCGAAGGCATCATCGGCTTCGGCGACATGTCGGCGACAGCGGACTCGGCGTCGATGTCCGCCAAGGGCATCAGCGATCGCCGGTTCTCGCGGGCCAACGACCGTCGGCGCGGCGGGTTCGTCGAATCGCACGGCGGCGGAACCCTGTTGCTTGCTCGCGGTGATCTCGCGCTCGAAATGGGCCTGCCGGTCCTCGGCGTGGTTGCGTACGCACAGTCGTTCGGCGACGGTGTGCACACCTCGATCCCGGCTCCGGGGCTCGGCGCACTCAGTGCCGGCTTGGGCGGCAGGGACTCGCAGCTCGCGCTGTCGCTGAACGCTCTGGGTGTCACTGCAGACGATGTTGCCGTGATCTCCAAGCACGACACGTCGACCGCGGCCAACGACCCGAACGAGGCAGAGCTCCACACCCGCCTCGCCAAGGCCATCGGCCGCTCCGACGGTGCGCCGCTGTTCGTTGTGTCCCAGAAGAGCCTCACCGGTCATTCGAAGGGTGGCGCCGCAGCGTGGCAGCTGATCGGCCTTTGCCAGGTGTTGACAAACGGTGTGATTCCGCCGAACCGCAGCCTCGACTGCGTCGACGACAAGATGACCCCGTTCGAGCACCTCGTGTGGGCACGTGAGCCGCTACGCTTCGGCGACTCGGTGCCGCTGAAGGCAGGCCTGCTCACCAGCCTCGGCTTCGGACACGTCTCCGGTCTCATCGCCCTGGTTCACCCGCAGGCGTTCCTGCAGGCGGTCCCGGCCGATCGACGCGACGAGTACGTGGCCAAGGCCAACGAGCGTCTTATCGCCGGCCAGCGGAGACTGATCTCGGCGATGGTGGGAGGTGACGCCCTGTACGAGCGTCCCGACGACCGCAGGCTCGGACATGACGGGACGCCCGCCAAGGCGTCGCGTGAGCTCGAGGCGAACATGCTGCTCACCGAGGCAGCCCGCCTCGGCGCCGACGACATCTACCGCTCCGGTCTGCCGGGGTGCAACTGATGGCGATTCTCGGAGTGGGTTTCGACCTGGTCACCGTGTCCGACTTCGCGGAGCAGATGGACAAGGCCGGCACGACGATGATCCGCGACAGCTTCACCGCGGGTGAGCGTCGGCACGCGGCGACGAAAAGCTCAGACCCGGCCCGCCACTACGCAGCACGGTGGGCAGCCAAGGAAGCCGTTCTCAAGGCCTGGGCGACATCCAGGTTCGCGAGGCCGCCGCAGATCGGCGACAATCCGTACCCGCTGATCGAGGTCGTCAACGACGCCTGGGGCCGGCCGTCGATCAAGCTGCACGGCATGGCTCAGGAGTTTTTGCCGACCGTGAAGATCCACCTATCGCTGACGCACGACGGCGACATCGCCGCCGCGATGGCGGTGCTCGAGGAATAGCAGTACCCGAACGACGAACGCCGGTCCATCCCTCGCGGGTGGGCCGGCGTTGTTCGTTTTCTGCGTTCGGGGCGCAATCTCAGTCGACGGGTGCGGCGCCCGAGCGGCGGCTCTGCTTCTCGGCGACGAGAAGGTAGGCCGTCATGATCTGCTTGAGTTCCGCGACGGCGTCCTCGTGGCTCTGACCGTCCTGTACCGAGAAGTTGAGCATCGAGTACACGATATGCACTAGGACCTGCGCCATCAGGTTTCGCTTGGCGCGGGGGGTGCGGGGCGTCAGAGGGCCCAGCATCTTCGCGACCTGATCGGCGAACTCGCGTTCGTGAATGACTCCTGTGGCCCGGGTCGACGGGGTGGACTGCATGGCCAACCACACCTCGCGACGTGACGGGTCCGACATCCACATGCCTGCCATGTGGTCGACGAACTTGTTGAGGAACCGCAGCCAGTCGAGGGAAGGCACCTCGCCGTTGAACTCCGCGAGCTCCTGCTGAACACCGACGAGATCCTGTCGATTGAGCTCGCACACGATGACGTACTTGTTCGCGAAGAACTGGTACAGCGT
>NZ_JBAWFH010000169.1:0-23091 GCF_049591685.1 Rhodococcus sp. (in: high G+C Gram-positive bacteria)
GTCTTCCTCTCAACAGTGGGTGGGATCGGTGGAATCGACACAGGTTAATCCGGGCGGGGTGCCGGTACCGGTCGGCAATCTCCCCGGCTGGCGCCAGATCTTTTATGACGACTTCACGAAGCCGTCGGCAACGGGGAGCTGGGCCAACAACTGTGAGCCGTCGAAGATCGTATACACCGGGAGCACGGGACAGAAGTGGCGTACCTACCCTCGCTGCTATACCGATACTTACGACCGCCGGCCGTACCGTTCCGATGCCGTGCTCTCCACGCATGACAGTGTGCTCGATTTCCATCTCCGAAATGTCGATGGAAGGCCCGCAGGCGCGAGTGTGTCGCCAGTGGTGACCGGCAGCGACCAGAATCAGACCTATGGTCGCTACTCTGCACGCTTTCGGGTCGACAATCCTGCTTTGAGCGAGTATTACGTGGCATGGCTGCTCTGGCCCCAGTCCGAACGATGGCCGGTCGACGGTGAGTTCGACTTCCCGGAAGGAAGTCTGGCCGGGCCCCCAGGAGGATTTCACCATTATTCGGGGGCAGGGTCCTGTGTCGGTGGGTGCCAGGCCGTGGCCGCTGACATCGGTGCCAGCTTCAACGATTGGCATACTTACACCATGGAATGGTCCCCGGGTCGAATTCGCTATCTACTCGATGACGTCGTCGTCCTCGACAGTAGTGACTGGGTTCCCTCGACGCCCATGCGGTGGGAACTGCAGACAGAGACGAAGGGCAACGGAAACAGCGACGGGCACCTGTTGCTGGACTGGGTTTCGGTGTGGGCCTGGAACGCGTGAATCGAGTGCGTTCACACTCCGCGGACGAACCTTCTATCGTGGCCGGCCATGCGACTCAGCGCATCGCGCTCCACGTTCGGTAATGCGCGATAGACTCCCGCGTTTGCCGAATCCGGGGCTTCTTCGGTGCCGACCCGTTCGAGGATCGACACAGCCGAACACCAGGCTGCTATCAACTGCTTATGCTGTGCAGCAATCGAACTCGCTTTCTCGACAGCGTGGTGCCATTGCTCGAGTTCGACTCGGGAAGCGGACTTGGTGTCGAGTCGAACCCAGTCGACGATGTCTGCGAACGATGTCCGGGAACGAGGGCCGATCGTGATGACCACACCAGAGGGATCAGGATCCAACACCTGCTCCACGATGGCCCTCGCCACATCGTCCACGCAACTCAACGGTTCGGCGAAGTCGACCGCTGGGTAGCATCCGACCGCCGCACTCGCTCTCAGCACGTTCCAGAGTGTGTCCTCGGAGTTCACCGCGCCGGTATTTCTCGAACCCAGCACTCGGCCGAGGCGGATGACGGACGAGCGTGTGCCGGACTGTGCTGCCGCACCGACGATGTGCTCGGCGATCGCCTTGCTTGCCAGATAACCCGATGCTGCAGAGTCCTCGAGGTACTGCCGGATCGACTGGTTGGTCTCCACCCCGGTGGTCGAGATCTGGTGAAACGAAGCTCGGCGGCCGCTGCGGCACAGGGCGATCAAGTGCGATACCGCAACTGTGTTGACCGACCGCACACTGGAATAGCGACGCAATGGACTCACCACCGCGGCGCAGTTGATCACGTCGGTGATGTTCTGCGCCAGCTCGATCCACTTCTGGTGCTCGAGGCCGAATCGGGGAAGAGTCAGGTCGCCGACGACGATGCGTAGATCGTGCGTCAGCCGCCGGGTCTCCGACTCCGAGAGTGCCTCGCATTGGCCGATAATGTTCTGCTGGATGGTATTTCGCACATTGGACGGATCGGAGCCGGTGGCAGCTCGAACCAGTACCGAAATGGCTACCTCCGGTCGGCCGAGCAGTTCGCGGAGTACCTGCGTCCCGACGAATCCGGTGGAGCCGGTCAGCAGGACATGGCGGGTGGAGTCTTCTGCATGGTCGTCGTTCGCGACGGATGGCGAGGGCCAGTGGCAGAGCAGGTCGAGATCGCGCCGCATTGCTTCGACCTCGCGTGCGGCGTTCTCGGCCGGCAAGGAATTCTGTCCGTCGACCTCTCCAGCCAGGCCCCTGGCCGTGGGATTGGTGAAGATCGATTGGGGAGACACGTCGAAACCCAGCGTGGCGCTGAGACGATTTGCTGCGGCGATCGTATGCATCGAGTGTCCACCGAGGAGGAAGAAGTCCGAATCGACCGTAATCCCGGATACTCCGGTCACCTCGGCCCAGACGGCGAGGATGGCGGCTTCGGTGTCGCTGATTCCATCGACAGGTGTGGAGTCGAGCGCCGGAGCGGCGGCCTCAACCAGTGTCAGCAATGCCGCTCGGTCGATCTTGCCATTCCGGGTGAGTGGTAGGCGCTCGAGGATGCGAACCGTGCGTGGCCTCGAGACGGGCGGCAGAGTTCGGTCGATCGAAGCCGAGATATCCGCAGGGGTGAGTTGTCGGTCTGCAGTGAGCACGAAACTGTGGACCGCCGGCGCGATTCCGCCGTGATCGGATATTACCGTAGCCGATCCCGTGACACCGGGTAGATCGGTGATGATCTCGTCGATGGCCGCGGGTACGACGCGATGCCCGCTGATCTTGACTCGATCGTCCGTCCTGCCGACGAACTTCATGCTGCCGTCGTTCGACATAGTGACCAGGTCTCCGGTTCGGTACGCGTGGACCGACCGTTCGTACTCGGTGCCGCGCCCCAGAATGACAGTGCCGAAGGCTGATTCGGCCTCGTCACCGGCGGCGTGGTAACCCGATGCAACGGTGGGACCGTACAGGCAGAGCTCGCCCGTGTGCTCTGCGAGTGTGTGTTCGGTGAATGCGTTGTCGGTTCGAGCGCTGTCGAGGCTGTCGGCAAGCAGGAACGCTCCGACGGTGGAGAGAGGTCGGCCGATCGATACCGGTTCTTCGGGATCGCCCGGTGCCTGGAGATCCGTCGTCGTCGCGACGACCGTTGCCTCGCTGGGACCGTAGGTGTTGATCAGTCTGACCGAGCGGTGATTCTCGTGCCCGAGAACCCGGTGCCACTGGGCCAGGCGTACGGGCGAGGCAGTCTCACCGCCGATGATCACCGTCCGAATCGACGGCGGGAGAGCCAGATTCCCCGAGTCGAGTCCGACGACCATCTCGTGCCACAGCGCGGTGGGCAGGTCCAGCACGGTAACCGACTCTCTGCGTGTCAGGTCCAGCAAGGATCTCAATGACTGCCGATCCGCGGGGTGGGGCCGGACGATCGTTGCCCCGGAGGCCAGGGATACGAAGATCTCCTCCACGCTGGTGTCCGCTTGCAACGGAGCGAATTGCAGGACTCGATCGTTGTCGTCGAATCGATACACCTGGCGCACGCCGGCGACGAACGCATTCAGGCTCGCGCGCGTGATCGTGATGGCCTTCGGTGTGCCGGTGGATCCGGAGGTGAAGACGATGTAGGCATCAGGAGATGGGTCTGCAGGTGGACGGACCTTGCTCGATGGTTGTCGGTGCGCTGAATGCTCTTGTATCGCTCCATATTCGAGGCAGGTGGCCCGCGGCAGGTGCAGTGCTGTGTCGGTAGCGACTGTCCGCATCGCGGAATCGTGCACGATGACGATGTCGAGGTGTTCCAGGACGGTGAGTCGCCGCGCGAGGTCGGGCGTGTTCGCGTCGAGTGCCGAGTACGGCAGATTCAGCACGAGCGCTGCGAGGATCACCACGATGTCGGATTGGGCTCCCGAGGGAAAGAACACGATCGATTCGACAGAAGGTGCAGCGAGCAGTACCGCGTCGGCAACCGTACGGGAGGCGGCGATCAGCTGTGATCGCGTCAGGGCGTAGGGCGTTCCGGCGACGCTGGTACCGGTCAGCGCAGGCGCGGTCGGATCGGCGTCCGACCGAGCTGCGATCAGGGCCAGGGTGTCCGCTGGTTCGGTGAGGTGTGTGAACTCCGATACCGAGACGACTTCTCGGGTCAGATCGCCAGTGCGAGAGAAAGGATCGACTGTCGCGGCGGTGAGCATTCTCGTGAGCGTTCGCGCGATTCGGTCGAGGCCACTGTTGTCGTAGCGGCGGGGATTGGCGTCGATACACAGCGTGAGACCACTGCCGGCCGACCGGCGATAGACGTCGACAGTGATGTCCTCGACAGGGCCAGGTGTGAGGTTGTGCGCCGTCGCGGTCACACTCGCGAAGTCGAGGTGATAGTCGAATGCCATGATGTTGACCACTGGGCCGAACAGTCTGCGATCACCGCCGAGTGCACCGGCTTCTGCTCGGAGGTCCTCGTACCGATAGCGGGAGTGTGTGCGGGACCGGCGTAGCTGTTTCGCGATCGCCTGAGCGAGCGATGCCACGGAGTCGAAGGGGCGAACCTGCACCGGTACGGTGATGGCACCGAGGACCATGCACGGCACGTCGATCGCGCTAGAGCCGATACGGTTGGCGACCGGAACGCCCAGCGAAATTCCTCGGGTCTCGGTCTCCTGAGCGGTCAACGCTGCAACGAGTGCGAGCAACAGATCGGACCACACCACGCGCGCCGCGCGGGAGGCGGCCACGAGGCCGAGAAACTGTGTTTCGGACAATTCCGTGACGGAGCGAAGAAATGTCGAGGACGGCAGGCCTCGCTCGCCAGACAATGTCGGTGCCGGGGGTGTACGTGCGAGGAGCTCCACCCAGTAGTCACGATCGGCGAGACGTTGTGCACTGTGTGCGTAGCTCCGATACTCGTCCACTACATCTTTCAACGACCGCGGTGTTGCCTCCGGTGCTGGGCAGTCGGTGACCGCTGCTCGGTAGAGCTCCGATACGCGCGCGGCGATCAGCGAGAACGCGTAGCCGTCGAGTGCGAAATGATGCGCTCTGTGATACCACAAAAAACGCTGGGGTGCGATTCGATACAGCACGTGCCTGCACAGCGTGTCCGCAGCCGGATCGAGCACAACAGCGAGATCGGCGCGCATGCGTTCCAGCGCGTACGCGTGGGAGTCCGGCCGATCGACCAGTTCGATCACCTCTACCGGTACGTTTACTGCGGGCATGATTTCTTGACGTGGCTGCTCCCCCCCGAGGACAGCACGCACGCGGATTGCATCGGTCTCGACGATGGCCGCTCGCACCGCACCGACGAATTGCTCGACATCCAGATCACCGCGTAGGTCCACGTACTCGGCGATGTTGAATGCGGGATTACTCGGATCGAGCAGCTGCGCATTCAGGATGCCGAGCTGCGCTCCGGTCAGGTCGAGAAGCACATCAGGGTCGATTCTCGGTCAGCACCAGATACCAGTGGGACAGGTGCAGGTCCTCGGCGAGGTCGGTGAAGCTCACTTCGGACCCTCTCGAACGGAAGATCTCCACCAACGAATGCAACCGAATCGATTCCAGACCGAGATCGGCGAGATCGGTTGTCGGCGTCAGCTCGTCGGGCTCGACGAACAGGGTTTCGGCCACCACTGTGTCCACATCTGCCTTCGACATCGGAGTCATACATCAATGATGGCAGCATCGCGGTCGCGATTCGATTCAGACCGAGGGGAGCCTGCGCACATCAGAACCAAGAGCACGAGGAACCCGATCGGATAGCACGCTCCGGCGATCGACTGCCACAGCGGTCGGTCGTAGATGTAGTTCGATGTCTGCACGAACAGCAAGAGTTCGATTACCGGGGTCAGCGTGCCGAGTACCCACAGCACAGCTACAGGCACCGCCCAGCGCCTCCGGCGGACCGGGCCGTGCAGGAGCCAGATGACGGTCGGAACGAGCCACACCCAGTGATGGCTCCACGCAAGCGGACTCAGCGCGCACACCGTCAACTGCAGGACGAGGACCACAGCAAGGTCGTCCGATCGATATCTCCAGATCGCGACGGCGGCGAGAACGATCAGGATCGCGGCGCAGACCAGCCACACCGCGCCCTGTCCGTCGTCGTATCCGACGAAGCGGCCGATAGCTCCACGTAGTGACTGGTTGGCGACGGTCCCCACGCCGCCCACGCGGTCTGTTGCCGCCCCGATCGCGTCGGTGAAGTAGTCGAACGTGTTCGTCGGGCTCACCGCGAACGCCACCAGGACGGTGCCGGCGAAGCCGACCAGCGCAGCCAGTGCAGCCCGAGTCCGGCCTCTCACGAGAAAATAGAGACCGGTCACTGCCGGGGTCAGCTTGACCCCCGCGAGGAACCCGATCAGCAGCCCGGACTTGATGTTCGATGCCGAACGTACCGCGAGGAGGACACCGAAGAGCAGGAAGACCGACACCTGTCCCTCGTACAGCGTGTGCCGGACGGGGGTCATCCACAGTGCCAATGCCGTCCACAGAAGCGAGTACGTGTTCATCTGCTGGGTCGAGAGCCGTTGCTGTGCAACAAGAGACAACGATGTGCGCACAGAACCCCACATCGCTCCCATGGTCAGTGCCGTCCATCCGGCCGCTACCGCAAAGAACGGAAACCAGTGCAGCGGATAGAAGAGGATCGCTGCGAACGGTGGATAGATGAAAGGGACCACCGTGTTGCCATCGCCGATGGGGAACAGCGCGGTATACAAACCTGGATCGGACAACGCCTGCGAGCCCTCGGTGTAGACCCGCAGGTCACCGAGATACAGCTCGGAACTTGCCACGATCAGGAATGCGAGCATCGCAGAGGCAGAGGCGACGAGTATCCCGCAGGACAACCACAGCGACGGTTCTCGTGTCGGCGGTGCTTCGTCCTCGGCTGTGCGACGGTCGACGGACATCGATCAGTTCACCTGTCGTTCTCGGTCCGCCCAGTACTTCTCCCGTAGCGAGCGTCGGAGGATTTTACCGGCCGGGTTGCGCGGGATGGCTGTCACGAACTCGTATCCGGTCGGCATCTTGTATGCGGCGATCCGTTTGTTCAGGTGCTTCACCACCTCGCGAGTCGAGATCGTGGAGCTCGGTCGGCGTTCGACGAACGCGAGCACCGACTCTCCCCATCGGTCGTCCGGTATGCCGATCACTGCGGCGTCGTGTATGTCCTCGTGCTCGGTCAGCGCCTGCTCGATCTCCGCCGGGAACACGTTCTCGCCGCCGACGATGATCATGTCCTTGACCCGATCACGGATGAAAATAAAGCCCTCGGAATCGGAATAGCCTGCGTCCCCCGTCCGAATCCACCCGTCGATCAGTGTTTCGGCGGTTGCCTCCGCGCGATCGAAGTATCCGATCATTCGCGCAGGACTCTTGATGAGAATTTCACCGATGTCCCCGTCGGTTACCGGAGAACCGTCCTGATCGACGACCGCGACGTCCACACCGGGGTAGGGGCGTCCCGCGGCGTCGATCCTGGTCATGGAGGAACCGTGCTCGGACGGCGGCAGGCAGAGCGCGGTGTTGCCGGTCTCGGTGAGGCCGTAGATCTGCGCGAACTCGCAGTCGAACACCGATTGCGCCCGGGTGAGCAATGCCCGACCGATCGGTGATCCGCCATATACAACCTTACGCAGGGTCACGAAATCAGCTGCCTCACAGGAGGGTTCGGACAGGATGATCAGCATCATCGCCGGAACCAAACAGGTGTTCGTCACACCTCGAGTCCGGATTGCCTCGAGCGCTGCAACCGCAGAGAACGAAGGGATCACAACGGTGGTAACGCCTGCATTCAGGCCCTGAGTGGCCCACCACAGGCCACCGATGTGGAACGACGGCAAGGCGACCAGGTTGATATCGTCTGGCCGCCAGTCGATCCAGTCGAGGTTTGCGGCATCGAGAAGTTCGCGCACGGCGAAGAAGGAACGATGACCCAGGACCACGCCCTTGGGGCTTCCGGTGGTTCCACTCGTGTACATCTGGACGATCGCGTCATCACGGGTGAGCGTCGAGTCGTGTGCCTGGTGCGGAGTTCGAGTGTTGCGCCAACGCTCGAAAGTGCTGTTCTGCACACTGATCGAGTGCTCTGGGACGGTGGTCGAATTGCCCGTGCCTGGCCCGTGGAGTTCGTCGAGAAACAAGACTTCGGCCTTTGAGTCCTCGAGTACGAATGTGGTTTCGACCGCCGAGAGTCGCCAGTTGACCGGAACCAACACCGCGCCCAAAAGTGAGCAGGCATAGAGAATCTCGTAGAAATAGATGCTGTCGTGAGCCAAATAAGCGACACGATCTCCCGGTCCGACTCCGAGTTCGACGAGCCCGCCCGCAACCGACAGGCTGTGCTCGAGCAGCTCACCGTAGGTGATCGAGTCTTCGCCGCACGCCAGCGAGACTCGATCCGGAGCATGTGCGGCAACCGATCTCAGCGCGCTGTGCAGGGTGTCTATGGTGCCAGCGGTGGTCATGGAAGATGAGCCGCCGGCGGATCGACGATGACGATGGAGACGTCTCCTGCGGCCCGGCCGCCGTTGTCGTCGGTGAATTCGACGTGGGTCTCGACGGTCACGAGCGGACGAGAATTGTTTCGGAACCCGATATCGGTGATCGTCATGACGCCGCGGTACGAGCGCGAGTCGATTGCACGCGAAAAACTACTACTCATCCGATGAATGAGAATATTCGGAAGTTGGCGAGGCCAGTAGTCCGTGAGCGTCCAACCCGAGAACTGCGGCAGGAGGCCGTCGCGAATACATTCGGCAAGTGTGTAATAGAAGAGTTGATTGTAGGAGATGTTGAACTCGACTGCATTGAAATGGCCGGTGTCCTCGATATAGCAGGACTCTGCGATGGAGAAGTCGCCCGATCCCACCGCCAGGCCTGAACGCATCGAGACCGACGACCTTTTGAGGTAGACGCATCCTTTGCCTGCATAGGGCTGCATGGTGCGCATCAACAATGCAGTGGCGGGGTCGAGCGCGTCCGCTGATCGGGCAACCGTGTACGTCATCGAGTGAGAGCCTTGTCTCTGTCCTCGGCCGTAGTGTCGGCGTCGTGCAGCGGGTGCTGGTCGTGGACGGTCACTCGAAACGACTCCGTCGGCTCGTCTGTCGTGGTGTGCAGTGCGCGGTGGATCAGAGAGCGGTTGTCCCACAACAGGATGTCGCCGATTTCATACGTTTGCAAGAAGATGTTCTCGTGAGTGAACGTCGAATCCAGCTGGCCGGAGGCCTGGAGGAGGCTGTCGATCGTTGCTGTGGGAAGTGCCTCGCCCAGCGTGTTCTCGATCGCGTAGGTGAACGCTTCGGTGACGTACAGAATCGATTCACCGGTCACAGGGTGAGTCAGTACGGTCGGCCATTTTTGCGGCGGAGTCTTGGCCTCTACCTCGGCCACGATTTCCCCCAGCGGTCGGTACACATCGGAGGGTCTGATCTTGACGTACCTGCGCGAACTGCTCCACGCATTGGTATCGGCTATTGTGCGCCGAAGCTCGGGGTCCAGTCCCTCGTATGCTCGGCCCATATCGATAAAATATGTTCCGCGGTTCTGAGTGGGAAGCACCTGTGGGTATATCAACGTGATGGCAAACGGATCCGGCATGAATTGATAGTCCGAGTGCCAGAATTTGCCGGTCTTCGGAACTCCGATCGGACTGCCCACCGTCGGGCGATTGGACGAGACGAATATTTCTCGGTGCCCGGGAAGGTGGTACATCGATTCGTAATAGACCGCCGGTGATCCAAACAATTTACCGAGGGATATGAATCCCTCCGGATCGAGATTTTGATCTTTCAGAACTACGATCTTGTCGCGATAGATGTGATCGAGAATGGTCTTGGCTTCCGCTTCCGATGCTGTCCCCGGATTGAATCCATGCACCTGGACCCCGCGGGGCACGTTCGGTTGCGGTGAAACATGCATTGCTGACCTCGTACTTTCGGTGAAGAAGCTCGAACTTCGCCGCGCCCAGCGTCGTCCGGATCTTTCATGTTGCTGACAAGTATCAGTCGGGTGCTTTGCCTGAGTAGTTCCAAAGGATTGAGTAACGAATCGGTAACGAGAAGGTCGGTACTGTTCATCGTGGGGACCGGTGCAATGCGCTCTCGATCACTTCGATCACCTCGACGTCCGAGATCATCGACATGTGGTCACCCGCGCAGTCATGGCAATCTAACTGCCCGCCAACGATGTGCGGCCAGAGCTGCGCCTGTTCTCGGGTGTGCACGGTCAGCAGGATCGTCGCATCTCCGTGCCACGGAGCGATGTGGTGACGACGCTGAGCACGAACTGCACGTTCCCAGAACACACGCTTCTGAGTGCCCAGATCGTAGCGAACGACGCCAGCGGCGAGGATGCGCGCATGTGTGGCCATCCTGCTCACAAAGCCAGAGGAGTGGTCGCCGTCGTCGGACGAATCGACAGCCGGTTTCGGCTCGGGCTGCTCGACCTTGCGGTCGTTCCACGCCCGCAGGGATGCTTCCGAGTCGACCACAGTGTCGAGCAAGATCAGTGCGGCGACGTCTTCGCCCGACGCAGTCAAGGCACGCGCGGTCTCGAGAGCGAGCACCCCGCCGAACGAATGGCCGAGAAGTCGATAGGGCCCGTGGGGTTGAATACGACGTATCTCGCGAACATGCCTGCGCACCGAGCCGGCAACGCTCCACGCTGGGAGCGCGCGGTTTTCGAGACCGTGGGCCTGCAGGGAATACACCGAATACTCACGTAGGGCAGCGGCCAACGGTAGAAAATAGGCGCTGGTGGATCCCGCGCCCGCAAAGCAGAAGACCGGATCGGCACCCACTGCTTCTCGCAGTGCAACACAGGCACTCGCTCGAGAGTGGAATCGATCGCGGTGTCGCTTGTCGAGAAGCTCTGCCAGTTGCCTCAGGGTGGGGTCACCCACCAGATCTGCGGCAGTGAGAGCGCTGGGAAGTGACGCGCGGGTTGCCACCAGCATCGACTCCGCAGCGAGCGAGCCGCCGCCGAGATCGGTGAACGTGTCAGTGGGCGATATCGGGGCTACGCCCAGTACCTCGCTCCAGATGCGAGCCAATTCCGTCTCGGTGGGACTGGCGAGTCGGGGATTCGGTGCTGAGGTCATAGCGGATCCTGCCCCTGAGAAGTGGTCGAAGGTGACGCGAATGGCTGGACACGGGGAGCGCCGGAGAACTTCACGGAGCACACCGCCCGGCATGATGCTCGTCGAAATCGACAGCGGTACAGAACTATATGCTGCGGCCGGTTCTGTTGTATAGTGACCTCGCGCCCCGCCGACTGCTCGTGCACCCGAGAATTCAGTGTCGGTGGCCACCGATCATTCACCGTTCTCGGACACCCGCCCGGCTCTCGTAGTCCTGCGGTGTACCCGGACTCGGCAGTTCTGCAAGGGCACATGTGACGCACAATTCGCTTCCCGATCCGACGATCGTGGTATCCGGTGACGCCGAGTCGACTGTCCGCGGAATCGACGGCAGGGCAGCCAAGGGTGGTCGGCTGTCGCGGATGGAAATCGATTCCGGTGCACTGATGTTTGCCAGTATCGTCAACGGTATACTGGGCCTGCTGTTCTGGGCTGTCGCGGCTCGAACATATCCGACCGCAGAGATCGGTAAGGCCACCACGATCATCAATGCGGCGATCATGATCGGCACACTGTCGAATTTGAGTCTGAACCCGATGTACGAGCGGTTCCTGCCCGAGTCGGGCAAGCGTGGTCCGAGGCTCATCTGCGGTGGGCATCTCCTGAGTGCTGGGGTTGCGGGAATTCTCGGTGCTGGATTCGTGGTATTCGGACCCAGCGACTATTTGTTCGACAGCACCATGCAGAAGGCAGTCTTTCCTCTCTGTGCAATCGTGCTGGGGGCCTTTGCGCTCGATGATTCGATCCTGATCGGCTTGCGTCGTGGACGGTGGACCGCTGCGAAGAACATTTTCCACGCGGTCTCCAAACTCGTGATCATGCTGACCCTTGCCAGTGTCGGTGATTCGCACTTCGTCGTGACGTCTTGGGTGGTTCCTGCGGCCGCCGCGGTGGTTGTGGTTCAAGGGGCGATCTTCGTTCGAGGCTTCGGAGTGCGAGCCGAGTTCGATTCCGTCACCTCGACATTGCCGCGTGCGAAGTCCCTGTTCCGAGACTTCGGATCGCTGTACGGGATCGTCGTCATCAATTCGGTTGCACCATTCCTGCTTCCGCTGATGGTGGTCAGCGCCTTGGGGGTCACCGACGCTGCTTATTTCGCCATGGGGTGGGTGATGGTCTCGGCCGTAACCCTGGTGATGTCCATGATCGCGGGCCCGTTCGTCGCCGAGTCGGCTGCGCGTCCTCACGCCATCGCGGACCTGCTCAAGCGTCAAGTTCGATTGCTACTCCTGGTGTCGGGGGCCGGGCTCTTCTTTCTCGCGGTCGTAGCGCCTTTCGCGCTTCGGTTCGTCGGTGCGGATTACGCCGACGAGGGCACTGACCTCCTGCGGCTGATGGCAGTGGTTCAGGTTCTGTCGGTTCCGGGATTCCTGTTCGGTGGGCTGGCGCGAATCTACCGGAAGCTGACCTACGCACTGATAGTTCAGGTGAGTATGGCTGCGGCCGTCACATCGGCTGCATGGTGGCAACTTCCAAGATTGGGCATCGACGCAGTGGGATGGTCTTACCTCGTCATGGAGTTCGCCATGATTGCTGCAGTCGCAATTCCCCTGTGGCGGATGAGCACCGCGGCGCTGTCGACGCCTGTTGGTGCACTCGATTCCGAATCGGCAGACAATGCGCGATCTGACGACGGACGCCAGCTGTGACGCCGCGGGTGTCGGTCGTCGTGCCTGCCTACAATCAGGCACATTTTCTGAACGAGTCTCTCAGCAGCATCCTCCGGTCCGATTTGCTCGAACTCGAAGTCATGGTGGTCGACGACGGGTCCACCGACTCCACCGTGGAGATCGTCGAATCGTTCGAGGACGATCGGATTCGTCTTCTTCGACAACCGCATTCCGGTGTCGTGGCCGCAGCGAACCATGGATTCGACTGTTCACGAGGGGAATTCGTCGCTCGCCTCGATGCCGATGATGTCATGATGCCAGGCCGATTGACTCGACAACTAGCGCTGTTTCATGCGCGTCCTCGCGTGATCGCCTGCGGGACCAACTACGAACTGTTCGGTGCGGCTACAGGTCGGGTGCGGATGCCGCGGACCGACAGGGCCTGTCGTCAGCGATTGTTGCTCGTCACGTGCTTTGCGCAGTCGTCGGTCATGATGCGGAGGTCCGCATTCTCGGGGCGCGGCCTCCGGTATCGCGATGATCACTCCGGCGTAGCAGAGGATTACCAACTCTGGTGTGAAGCAAGTGAATACGGCGAGTTTGCGAACATCCAGAGTGTCGGTGTTCGCTACCGTGTCCATGACGAACAGGTCACGGCTGCTCGCTGGGACGAGTTGGTGGACGCCTACGCCGAGATAGCTGCCGAGCACGCCGCTCGCGCTGGCTACGGAAGCCTCTCCACCGCAGATCTGTTGAACATCGTTGGCCCCGTCGGAAGTGTGGAGGCACCAGCCGGCCACTTCGGTCTCACTGCTCGAACGAATCGCGCGGTGGCCATATTGACATCGGCGGCACGGGCCCATGTCCGTGCACCGGGCGTCGAGACCTTTCGATTCGTTTCCCGTTGCGTCATCGAGCGGATATCGGAGTTGACTCGTGCTGGGGCATGATCGGATGGTCGACGAACGTCTCGACACCGTCACACGGTTGTCCATTTCGGTAGTGGTTCCGATGTACGATTGCGCGCGCGATATCGACCGATGCATCGCGAGTGTGCTCGCGCAGACTCGTCGACCCGACCGCGTGATTCTGGTGGACGACGGTTGTACCGACGACACTCCTGAGTTGGCGGTCGCGGCGCTGGAGTGCGGCGACCTCGAATACGAGTTGATTCGTCACCAGAACAACCGCGGGGCGGGTGCCGCCCGCAACACCGGTCTCGGGGCGGTACGGGAAGATCTCGTCTGGTTCCTGGACTCCGACGATTACGCCGCCGAGAGCTTTCTCGAAGTGCTCACCGACGCGCTGGGTGATGCGGCGTTCGCAGAATGTCGAACACTGCGGGTCTCTCACGACGGCCTCGCCCTTGGAGTGGATGAGCCGGTCTTCGGAAGAGAACGTGTGAGCGGTACCGAGCATGCACGGATGTTGTTGACCGGGCGGGCCCGAGCATATCCCCCCACGAAGGTTTTTCGGCGGTCCGTGCTCGGTACGGCACCCTGGGACGAGGGACGTTGTTACGAGGACGCGGTGCCGGTCTTGCGCATGTCGCTGGCATCGGCTGCTGTGGCACTGGTAGATGAGCCGTTGTACAGGTACCGGACGAGACCCGGTTCTGCATCCACTACCTTCGGTGCGCCGACGCTCGATCTCTTCGATGTCTCGACCGAGGTCGCCATGCTCGTACGGTCGGTGTCCGGTGCCGAGATCGACGAATCGGACCTGCTCAGATTCGAGCTGCACGAGATCATCTTCCCGGTGGTGCACATGGCCATGCGGGCGAGGCATGGGGGCAGAGCAGATGGTCCGACGGACGAGTTGGCCGCCGAAGCGATCCGCAGGGCACGAGCGAGACTGCGGCTGCGCACGGTGTATGCCACCGTCCGATCCGGACGGTGGCGCGACGTGGTGACGATGTCGATGCTCAAGATGTGTCCCGCACTCTACGCATTCGTTCTGCGGTATCGGTGACTGTCGGTGAGTCGTCCGATGGAGGCGGCGGAAAGGGGGCCGAGGTGAGTCCACCGATCGAGAGTGTGCCGATGCAGACCCTCGGTGAGATCTGGACCGAGATCCTCGGTGTCGATCACATTCGAGGCAACGATACATTTGCCGAACTGGGCGGCAGTTCGCTCGACATGGTGCGGCTTCTGTCCGTGGTGCAGCAACGGTTGTCGGTCCGACTCGCTGTCTCGGACGTCATCGCTGAGCCGACACTGGCGCGTATGGCCGGTGTGCTCGAACAGAAAAGCGCCTCTGTGTTCGGCTCTGCTGGGTCGATCATGGCGCGAGTGCGCAGCGCACAGAGAGGCACGGACGGCAAGGAGGAGCTGCCACTGTTCTGCTTCGCGGGCTCGGGCGGAAGCGTCTGGTCATTTCTCCCTTTGGCTTCCGAACTACGACCGGGCCCGGCGGTCTACGCGATCCAGCAACGAGGACTCGAACACCGTGCGCTTCCACATTGGCGACTGAAAGCTCTGGTGAACAGAGCGATTCGTGAGATCAGGGTTGTTCAACCACGAGGCCCCTACCGGCTGCTCGGGCACTCGATGGGCGGGGTGGCTGCACTCGAGGCAGCACGGGCTTTGGACAAGGACGGCGAGAAGGTCGAGTTCGTATTGCTCCTCGACATCACGCTGCCGTCACGCACTGCGCGGGTCCTCGAAGCCGAAGTACCTGCACCGGCCAGGCACGACGCGCAGCGCTGCGCATCGGGCGATCGGTCGAGGACGATCTTGCAGCGGTCCGCACTGTACGCCCGACTTCTGACTGCAGGTCTGGTCCGGCTGCCACTGGGAGCTCAGCAAGAGATCTTCTACGAACTCGGTTTGCGGGTGCAGAACCGGCATCTGTTGAGGCCGTGGGACGGCCGGGCCGTGGTGGTGGTCACCGCAGACACCGTTCGTCAGGAAGCCGGATTGCGAAAGATTCTGGTCGGTGATGTGGATGTTCACCGTGTGCAGGGTGATCACATGTCCGTGGTCCGAGAGGGCTCGACGAACGTTGCTGTCGCCGAGATACTGGCTACCGAGCTGGGGAAGTCGCTCGGATCCTGATGGCGAACGATTGGACCGTTCTGTCTCGAGCCGAAAACCTCGGTGGCAACGGTACGAGAATTCCGCGGAGATAGAACTCCAGTAGCGCAGCAGGGTCGGACAATTGCGAGGCCGTGATGGACGCTCGGGCGTCGAGTACCCCGAAGTCCCGTGATGCGAAGTTGATATCGGGTTGGGCGTAACTGGCTTTTCGCATCAGCTCGAGGCGGCCTGCGGTGATGTGCGCCTCGAACGCGGGACTGACACTGAGCTGTGCCGGGTCGATCAGAGCTGCGCGCGCGGACACCGGATCGGCGACGAATCCCGAGAACCGGCTCTCGTCCAGAACCAACGCGTTGATCTCCACGTCCCGCGCCTCGTCCAGCGCCCGGTCGATGTTCTCGCGTTCGCGAAGCCAAGTGGTTCCTTCGACGTAGCGGGAGGGCGCGCCCGAGATGTCGAAGTACGTCGACCTGTCGGTGACTGTTCTGCCGAAGAAGTCGGGGTAGCGATCGATACTGTCGAAGAAGTTCTGGCTGTAGCGGTAGTACCGGTAGGGATCGATGCGATGAGCTCCGCTGTCGAGGGCCCAGATCGAGTCGAACAGCGTCCATCCGGTTGGTGCTGTCACCCGTACCGACTCCTCGACAACATGTTTCTGCGGGGGGAGTTCGGGGAGGCATGTGGACGAGAACACACCATCGAAGAAACCGTCTCGAAACGGCCACGCGAACTGTACGTCATGGCAGATGAAGTCGGCATCGACACCGATGAGGTGCCGAATGACGAGCAGATTTACGAACTGGCCGTCCATGCAGACCAGGGAGGTCGGAAGGCGGTCGGATGCTCGGAGGATGTTCTCGAACACCCCGTGCCCCGGACATACCGACAGAATTCGACCACTGGTGGGCAACGCCGACACTCCGAGGGACGTCGACGCAGCCCGCACGGAGAAGAACCGCTGCATGTAGTAGCTGTGCAGACGCTCCTCTCGACGCTTCTCTCCGTGCAGCGTCGAACCGAGTTGTGCGCGGACAGCACGGACGCGGTCGACGATCCGATGTGCCCATCGGACCGGGCGCGAACGCGGGCTCATTCTCGATCGCTTCGCCAGAGCGTGACGTAGGCCGATGTCGCCGATCACTTCGAGGTCCGCCGCTCGAACCAGCTCGGCGGAGACCGCCGGCGCCAGAATGTCTTCCAGATCGGAGGCGAAGTCCTCGTAGTTGCGGTATCCGTTCGCCATCAGGTTCGCCGCCAACGGGGCATGTCGACCGATCCAGGCGTTCAACCCGTCGACGTCTTGGTCGGCGAGGTGGTGCAGTGCCGCGATCAGTAACGCAGCATGCGGGGTGAGCTTTTCCTCTGGGCCGCCATAACTCTTGGCCAGGCTGAGAAGCAGAATTCCGCCAACGATGGGGAACTCGAAGCACTCGGACCGGACGATACCGTAGTCGATGTGGTCGGCGTTGCCCTCGGCCACCGATGACACCGTCAGTGGTCCGCCGCTGTATGGGCACCGCAATTCATCGACGGTGTCTCGTCTCATTTCCTCTGCTCATTTCTGTTCGTAGACTGCGATCCAGTCGATATCGATGTTCGTGGTGTCCGGTGTACCGACCCAGGGGCAGGGGGGAAGCGGAGCCTCGACCTTCTGGCACCCACCGGACTGCGCCTGTAGACCGAGCCACATCGGCGTATGCGGCACTCGCTCTCCGGTTTCGATGCCCCACACCTGCCCGTCGATCAGATATCTGATCTCGTCAGGAGTCCATTCGACCCCCACGGTGTTCCACTCGGTGAAGTCCCCCGGCACGTTCTGTTGGTTCTTCTGCTGCTGCCCGCTCCCGTCCACCCAATGGATGAAGGAGTCGATGTACTGCCTTCCGCCACCGAAGCTTTCGGCGAAGTCGATCTCGGGCGGCCAGACCTCATTTGCGGGCCATAGTAGAAAATGGAAGGTGACGTCGTCACTGGGATCAGCGCGAAAGCGCACTTCCCAGCGTCCGTACTGCTGTGCCCGGGGCCAGTTGGAGACGCCCCCCGTTATGGTGCCGGATGCGGTCTCGGTCGACGTCAGGGTCAGCACTCCATTGGATACCACGACGTTCTCGGGTGACCACCGACTGTAGGGATCTCCACCGGGAGCGCCGTTGTACCTACCCCAGTCGGCGGAGAGATCGTCGGCGAAGTCGTCACCGAAGACGAAGCGCCAACCTGGCAGATCCTCGCGGGGAGCGACTCGCCCGGAGGGCGAGTTCGACGGGTCCGGTTCGACCGGCGCTCGGAGGGTGTCCTGGACGCACGATGTCAGAATCATCGACATACACAGCGCGAGGGCGAGAATGGACCGGTGAGTGATGCGAAGTGCACTCACGTCAGCGCGCCCATTCTCAGCACACTGGCGACCGCGCCGAAGACGACCATCAATACCAGAGCGCCGTACAGGTACGGCCGCGGCTGCGCCGAACCACCTCGCGGCGGTGCCGATCGCTCCCGCTGTATCGCTGCCCAGACACCCAATAGGAAAGCTGCGCCGAAGCACAGTGCGCCAGCGGGCCCTATCACGAAGTTCCACAGCATTATCGTGACTCCAGATCGCTTCGCACGAGAATCATGACGTGGTCGGTCTCGGAATACAGGCGGTAGCTCCCGGAATCGACCAGCCGACGACCGAAGTCCCACAACCAATCTGCAGGTACACCCCATTGAAGCTCCAACGACGACTGCTGGCTGGTGCTCAGGAAAATGTAGTCGCCGTCGAACTGCCGTACGCAGTCCAACGTCCATACTGCGCACTGGCCACCGGGCGGCCACACCACTTCACCGAGGCGGGCCATTCGCACCACACCCTCGCCCGTCGGAGGCAGCAGGGTAGTGCCGACGGGTACGCCATCGAGGAGAGCTCGTGCCTGTGCGACAGTATCTGCCGGGTTGCGCTCGAAGGCGGTGTTGAGGCCGCGCGTCGCGGTCAGCATGAGCGATCCCGCGAGCAATGCCAGAGCCAGTGCGCCGCAGAGCACCCTGCGGCGTTGCGCGACCAGAGGCGTCAGGGCACACGCGGCCAACGGTGCCAGGAACGGCAGCGAATACACGAAGCATCGGATGACGATCTCGCCCCCGTAGCTCTGCGCGAGCACCAGGGAGAACGGGGCCGCGGACAGCAGCGCGATCGGAACTACGAGTCTGTTGCGACGACGCAGAAACAGACCGCACACTGCCAGCGTGCCGATTGCAGCAGTCCACGCGATCCGGACCAGTTGCATCTGACTGTAGGTCGGTTCTCCGCTCACTCGGCTGCCGATGCCGGCATCGAGAGATGCAGTCACCGCACCGAAGTCGCCCAGAAGTACGTGGAGGTGACCCGTCCAGTAATCCGGCGCACCGTAGCTGAGCCAACAGGCGAACACCAGGGCAACCAACAGCGCGAGAGTGCGAAACCGTATGTATCCCGAGACAGTCAGCAACGACAGCACCACGATCAGCAGGACGGGCGTCAATTGGTGACTGACCACCATCGCACTCGCGACTAGCAGCAGAACTGTCTCCAGCGCCAGGAATGTGCCCGCGGAGAGCCCCGCAGGCCTGCCCGGCACCCGGGATGCCGCCGACATCACTCTGCCCAACCCGCTGCCGGTCAGTCCCGGAACGTGACTGGTGTCGAGAACCCAGAGTAGCGTTGCGACGATCGACAGGTAGAGAACCATGGCGACAGCTTGCGGTGAGAAATAGTCCTGCTGAAACCAGTTGCCCAGTACGTAAATCGTTGCGGCGAGCCACGCGAGTCGTTCGCTGCCGGTGATGACCTTGGCTATGAAGAAGCCCGGTACGAGCGTGAGTAGCGTGAATACGGCGGGGCTCCACAGAAGGAGTGCACTGGCGTCTCTGAGCCCCGCAAGGTTCACCACCACGGCCGATGCGTCGAAGAATCCGGACCAACTGAAGCGAGCATCCACACTCGGTGGCAGACGATGGTTCGTCGCGATGAAGTCGATGAACCCGACGTGCACGAAGTTGGTTCCCACGAGGGGACTTCCATCCGCGACATTGACCAGCTGATAGAGCACCACAGTCAGTGCACCCAGGGCCATGGCCGCGATCACCCGGTCGGGACGCTCAGGTCTGCGCACAGCGGTCGCTACCACGCTGCACACCACCAACAGCGCCAGCGCGTACTTCCAGGAGAGAACGCCGATGAGGCCGGCCGGTCCCACCGCATCGAGATCGATGGTCCGGGTTTCGGCGAGCCACAACCCGAGTGCGAGCGCCAGCGCCCCGGTGCTGACCATTCGATAGCGAATCATCGGATGAATCGGGTTGGAAGACGGATGGACCCGTTCCTCCGTACACGTTGTCGCGCATTCGGAACGCGCCTCGATGGTTCGACGAAGTAGGACTGCCGTGGCACCGAGCGACAGAATCGCTGTCGCGCAGGTCACGAGAGTTGGAGACCAGAGTTCGAGGGTGACTTGAGCCAGTCCGGTCAACAGGGCTACCGACAGCGACAGGCTCACGGACAGCACGATGCCGATATGACGATTCGCCAACCGGAGTAGGCCGATCAGCGGTACTCCAGGAACGAGCAACACGAACAAAAGGACTGCCCCGGTTCGACCGGGCACATCGAGATCGGCAACGGCGAGTGCGGGCACCACCATTGCTACGACTGCAGCCAAGCCGACCACAAAATCAATAGGATCCCGAGGTGAGAGCGTCGGTACGAAGGCGGCCATGCGTGTTTCGGTATTTCGCCGACTCGGTGCACTCGGCTCGCTCCGAACTGCGTTCATGGATTCCGTCGAACGATACCGGCACGACGGGCGCGCACTCGTTTTGCGCGACATGCGCTCCACAGCAGATGAATGGGCCCGGTCAGGTAGCCGGCGAGTTCGAGCAGCGTCAATTCGCGCGGATGGTCCCTGGTCTTCCCCTCGTTCTTGACAGAGTTGGGATCGAGTAACACTCTGATTCCGGTCGGAATCACGGCAAGAATCTGCACGGTCTCCTTCGGGCCCCGAAGCATGTGGCGGAACAGGTTGGCGGACATGCCCACTCCGTAGTCGTACATCTGCTTACGCAACGCACGGTAATCGCTTCGGTGGTAGTGCCAGACCATGGCGGCGGGGTTGTAGACCAAGGTGTCGCCGGAAAGAATGACCCGGCGGAAGATATCGAGGTCCTCGCCGCCACGCGCCGGGGACCCGGTGCCGAGAAGAGTGTCGAAGCCTCCTACTTCACGCAATGTCCTGGTACGAAAAGCCATATTGTTCCCAGACCCGAATTCACTACCGGCGTAGGGATAAACCGGGCCCGGCCGACCCACGCGGGCCAGGGGGTCAGCACAGCGAATCGAGACTGTGTCCGGCCCCTCCACCGCACCGTTTCGAGTCCAGACGAGAGTGTCGAAGCCTTTGTCGAATCCGCTGCTCTGCTCGAACCACAGCTGCTCCTGAACCTTGAACTCCGCCGGCAGAACCAATCCGGTCACACATCCGATGCAGTGGACATCATCGGCCGAGAAGGCGTCGACCAGACGCTCGAGCCACCTGCGGTCCGGCCTGACATCGTCATCGGTGAACGCGATCAACTCATCGTTACATGCGTCTAACCCGGCGTTTCGGGCATGGGAAACGCCTCTGACCGGCTCTTCCACGACGGTCACGTTCTCAGCGTCGACCTCCTTCAGGATCCGGCGAACCGCACCCGATCTGGGGTCGTTGTCCACGACCAGAATTGTCACATTCGGATGCGTCTGCTCGAGCAATGCGTCGACAGTCGGCAAGAGACGGTCGGTGCGGCCGATCGAGCAGACCACAACTGTGATCGCGGTCGCGAGCGGTGTACCGAAGCGAGGGTTGGCGGCGTCGGCCAGGCACCGTGGTTCCGCCAGGAACTGGCCGACGCCGGAGCTCGGTCCGGGTAAGGAGGACCGCATCAATCGAAGATGCTCGGCGATGACACCGCCGAACTGCGAGCCGATCGACTCGAGAACGGCGGCTCTGTTCTTCTGTCCTCGTTCGGACGGGGGACCATCGGAGGCGAGATTTTCGAAATCGACGATTCCGAGAGGACTGCCCTGCATCAGTGCCAGAATCTGCAGGCGACCAGCGGGGTTCGGCATCGGAAAGTGTTGGTCGGGGGGGAGAGCAGTCAGTTCGAGCTCGGCAATCGGAATCGGTTGAAAACCGCTGTTCGATTCACTCACCGAGGTAGGAAGGCCGGAGGATCCATCGGCAATCCGCGCGGTCGGCCGAAAACCCGCGACCCAGCCCAATCCCGTTGCTGCCAGCCCCATCCCAATCCACAGTGCGCGGGACGGATGGTAATCGTTCCCGTGATTCTTCGGAATCAAATGTGAAGCAGCACCCTTGGGAAGCGTTCTGATGACGTATTGCAATTCGGTGCCCAAGGGCGCGGTGGATCCAAGAATGTTGGACATGGTGGCTTTGGACCGACCCTCGTGGAGGCACCGGCTCAGGAAGTACCTCCGTGTACACCGGACGGGAGCCACGTGATGCGCGACGGCTGTATCGGAAATCCGCCGGATCGACGCGGCCGGGTTCTGCTCGACGAGGCGGATCGCCAGCTCCGTTTCTTCGCAACCGGCCGGCAGTCCTCGGTGACGGCCCAGGTCGGTTCGAAAACCGCCCGCCGATTCGAGGCCGCGTCTTCGCACTGCCATGTTGGCACCGATCGGGTTTCTGATACGACTTCCAACCGGGGCAATTCCCCGATAGTCACACCCGACAACCCAATCGAACTCGGGAGGAAACCATGACGGCCGGTGGCCACCCGGCCATCGGGGAACTACCGTTCCACCTGCCATCACGAGTTCGGAGGAGTTGAATGCGCGCCGAATACCCTCGACCCACCCGTCGCCGGGAATCGCGTCGTCGTCCAGAAACGCGATAACCTCCGAGTTCGTTGCAGCGACAGCACAATTTCGTGCTCCTGACAGTCCGATCGGACCGCTGTTGGCGATGACCGTGATGTCGGGGAAAGCGCCACGAGCCAGCTCGAGCAGTTCGCTGTTGTGATCCACCACCACCACCAACTGGTCGGTCTGTGAGTCAAGTTGGGCAACGACTGCAGTCACGGCCGCGCGGATCGATTCCCACCGTGCAACGGTGTAGCAACAGATTGCTACCGCGACGGAGCCGAGGTCGGCCGTGCACGGCCTCTGCAGAGCAGAGGAATCTGCGGCGATCGAGGCACTTCCGGTCATCGGCGAGACTCCGAAGCGGCTGTGCCGACCACAGAGACGCTGCCGGCCTTGTGAGCTGCAGGCGTGTCCGACTCGGAGTGGGGGATGCTCGCGATGCGCACTGCGGCGGTATCGGTGTTCAGCTCTGCCACCCGAGTGGGTAGCGGATGTCGAGAGCTGTTGTGCGAGTGCTCGATCCGACGTCGCTCTTTCACCAAGGTTCGCAGGACACGTTTGCCGTCCCGCCACGCGTGAAGATTGGTGACGCCGTGGATACGGGAACGTTCGACACTGGGGACCTCCCGAACAACCAACCCCGCGTTCGAGATTCGGCAGTTGATGAC
>NZ_JBAWFH010000170.1:0-6226 GCF_049591685.1 Rhodococcus sp. (in: high G+C Gram-positive bacteria)
GTCCCACTCCCACGACGTGGAGTGCACTTCCGGATCGTTCATCCAGTCCCACTGCCCGTGCATCACATTGTGCCCGAGCTCCATGTTCTCGATGATCTTCGCAACGCCGAGCATGCCGGTACCGAAAAGCCAGGCCGGACGCTTGCGGCTGGCGAATAGTACTGCGCGTCCGCCGATTTCGAGGCTGCGCTGCAGCCGGATGGTATTGCGGATGTATCGGGCGTCGCGCTCGCCGCGTGCGCTCTCGATATCGCGACGGATGGCGTCGAGCTCGACGCCGAGCGCCTCGACGTCGGCGTCGGTCAGGTGTGCGTACTCTTTGATGTCCGAAATCGCCATGGGTTACAGCCCTCCTGGCAGTCGTCGGTGATGCACGTGGTGCACGTTCACGACTACCGTACCGTAACTTACGGTTGCGTAGGTTACGTTCGCGTAGCCGTGAGCGAACTCACGCGGTCCTGCTGTGCGCGGCGCATGGCCTTGGCCTGGCGCTTTGCTTCCTTCTTCGCGTTGCGCAGCGAAACACGTGCCTCGGCGATCGCAGATCGAAGTCCGCGGCGCTTGCCCGTCAGCGGATCGATACGAAGCGCGTGCACGACAGGTGCGTCGCCCTGACGGAACCGACGTTCGGAGCTGGTCTCGGGCGCATTGTCCGATGTCGCGCGCAGCCAACTGTCCGGCAGAGAGAGCTTGTGAATGGTTCGCAACGCCAGCAGGTACTGCTTCCCTAGTGAGCCTGTTGTGTATGGGAGGTCGTACTTCTCACACAGCGCGTGGACCCGTTCGGAAATCTCTTGATACCGGTTGCTGGGCAGGTCGGGGAACATGTGGTGCTCGATCTGGTAGCACAGGTTGCCACTCATGAACGCCATGACCTTGCCTGCGTCGAAGTTGGCGCTTCCCAGCATTTGACGCAGATACCACTCGGGACGAGTTTCGGTCTCGAACTGACCCATCGTGAACTTCTCGGCCCCATCGGGGAAATGACCACAGAAGATCACCGCGTAGGCCCACAAATTACGAACGAGGTTGGCTGTCGCGTTCGCCGTCAGCGTGCTCTTCCACGCCGGACCGGTGAGCGCGGGGAAGAGAACGAAGTCCTTGCCGACCTGACGAGCGATCTTGCGGCCGAACGCTCGATGGGCCGGAGACTGCCAGAACTTCTTCTGGTCGTCCCCGTCCAATTGCTTCTGCGCGTCGAGATCGTGTAGCGCAATCCCCCACTCGAACGTGGTCGCGAGCAAGACGTTGGCCAGGGGCTGCAGCAGATTGATCGGCTTCCACGGCTCGTCACGCGTCATCCGCAGGATGCCGAAGCCGATGTCGTCGTCCATCCCGACGATGTTGGTGTACAAGTGGTGCGAGTAGTTGTGCGCCCGCTTCCACTGCTCGGACGGACCGGTCTGGTCCCACTCCCACGAGACGGAATGGATCTCGGGATCGTTCATCCAATCCCACTGCCCGTGCATCACATTGTGCCCGAGCTCCATGTTCTCGATGATCTTGGCGACGCTGAGTAGTGCGGTACCGGCGAGCCATGCCGGCCGATACTTGCTGCCCAGCAACACCACTCGGCCGCCGAGCTCCAGGCACCGTTGCAGCCGAATGGTCTTACGAATGTATGCGGCGTCTTTCGCGCCACGTGAATCCTCGATGTCGCGGCGTACCGCGTCGAGCTCGCGACCGAAAGATTCCAGGTCTTCTTCGGTGAGGTGAGCGAACTCCTTGATGTCCGAAATGGCCATCGTGGTCCTCCAGAGTTATGGGCGTTGCCCGAAATTTACTACTCGCGACAGGGCGCCGTTATACAAGCGTAACCGAACATGCTGAGAAGCTGGTGTGGGCTCGTTCACGATCTACGAGTAAGTAAGCACCGTCACAATTCGAGCGTGCAGTCGCCGGCGGCAGCCGAGATGCACGTCTGAATACGGTCGCCCTCTCCGTGCTCCTTGCCGGAACGAAGATCGATGACGTGTCCTGCGGTCAGTGGAACCACACATGTCTGGCAGATGCCCATCCGACAACCGAACGGCATCTGCACGCCGACGTTCTCGCCGGCTTCGAGCAAAGTAGTCGCGCCGTCGACGTCCGCGGAGCGGTCGGACTTCGAGAAGGTGACCTTGCCGCCCTTGCCGGAAGTATCCGCACGAGCAATTTCGAAGCGCTCGAGATGCAGCTTGTCCTCGATACCCGCGTTCTTCCACACCCGCTCTATCTCTTCCAGCAGGCCGGAAGGTCCACACGCCCAGGTCTCCCTGGTCCGCCAGTCGGGGTACAGATCGTCGAGTGACTTCAACGCGAATTTGCCGTCGGACCGCGTCAACTGAATGTGCGAGTCGAACTGGGGGTGAGTCTCCGCAATCGACCTCAATTCCGCACCGAACATCACTTCGTCCTCGGTCGGCGCCGAGTGGACGTGCACGGTGTCGGGCATATCGCCGTGCCGGTCGAGGGCACGCAGCATCGAGATGATGGGCGTGATGCCGCTGCCCGCAGTGAGGAACAAGATCTTCTCGGGCGGCGGTGTCGGCAGCGCGAAGTTGCCCTTGGGCGCAGCGAGACGAACGATGGTGCCCTGCTGAACACCGTCGACCAGGTGGGAAGACAGAAATCCTTCAGGCATCGCCTTCACGGTGATGGAAATGCGCTTGTCGTCCCAATTGGGAGGGGAAGTGAGCGAGTACGACCGCCAATGCCAACGGCCGCCGAGATGTAGACCGATGCCGATGTACTGCCCCGGCTGATAATCGAAATTGAATCCCCACCCCGGCTGAATCACCAGGGTGACGGCCGTGGCGGTCTCCTTCTTGACTCCTACGACCCGGCCGCGAAGTTCGCGAGCCGACCACAAAGGGTTTGCAAGATGCAGATAGTCGTCGGGAAGCAGCGGCGTGGTGATCCTGGTGAATGCACCGCGCAGCATGTTGAGCCTGGGACGCTTCGGTGCGGATACATCCGCCGCCGGAGCCTCCAGCCACTTCTTGAGATCCATCCGGTAGTTCATTCCCCTCGATAGCTTCGACAGAATCACTGCCCGCGCAGACCCTGATTCTCCAGGCCCGCTTCGTCAAGGTTACGCTACCGTAGGTTACCGGTGGGTGTGAGTTGCTAGAGAAATTCCAGCAAGAAGGGCAATTCCTGCGTCGCGTACCACGCCAACGTGTGATCCTCGGCGTCCCCGAGAACGAACTCGGCATCCGCATCGCCCATGTCTGCAGCGTCGACCACCGCAACTGCCTTCTCGACGGCAGGCTCTGCCGCCTCCAGATCGACGTGAACCGACGCCACCTGATCCATGCGCAGTGGCTCTTTCAACCGCACCACGGAATCGTCGAGATCGGGACGCAGTGTCGGATCGTCGACGTCGGCCGCAATGACGGCCCTCCGGAAGACCACTGCCCCTCCGAGCGTTCTGCCCGTTCCGTCATCGTCGGACTCTTCCTCGTCCTCGATACCGGCCGCCACCAACCGCAGTGACGCCCTCGCCGCCTCGTTCATCGCGACCTCGGCCAGCTCTTCGTCGTCACCGGACGAGTAGGCCTCACGCAGGGTCGGGGTCACCGCGAACGCAGTGCGACTGACCGGGTGAAATTCGCCGTCGGCGACCAATGTCCGCAGCATTGCGATCGTCGCGGGAACGTAGACCCTCACAGGCACCTCATACTCTCGAATCGTTACTTGCGTCGACGAGTTCCTCTAGCGCCTCGAACAACAACGCGGTGATCACGTCGACATCCGGCATGGCACCGCGATCGGCGTTGAGGCCGAAGCACACCGACCCGTCGTACGAGGTCAGCCCGATGCTCAGCGCCTGATTCTCGAAGAGCGGCGAGACGGGGAACATCTCCAACATACGTGCGCCCCCAACGTAGAGCGGGTACTGAGGACCCGGTGCGTTGGTGATGATCAGATTGAACAGCCGTTGCGACAACCGGCTTCCTGCCCGTGCTCCCATGGCGTGCAAGCTGGCCGGTGCGAATCCGGAGATCCGCATGAGCGTGTGCGCGGTGACGCCCGGTGACTGCTTCGCATGAGCCTCGGTGGCGTGGGCGATGTGCGAGAGACGCACCACCGCGTTCGGCTCACCCACCGGAAGATCGACCAGGAACGACGACACCTCACTTCGGGGAGAATCGTCCGTGTCGCGCGCGTCACCCGAGTCGCGATCACCGCCGATTCGGTCGGTGTAGCCGTCGTACCCAGCCCGTTCGTCCGAGACGTACACCGACATCGGAACCATCGCCCGCACGGTCGACGACGCCGTGACGGGCTCGCCCCTCGACAGCAACCAGTTCCGCAGCGCGCCGGTGACCACGGCCAGAACCACGTCGTTGATCGAGCATTCGAACCTGGCGTGGATTTTTCGATAGTCGGACAGCGAAGTTTTGGCGACCGCAAACCGCCTGTTCCGCGAGATGGGCGCGTTGAGCGGACTCGACGGCGCAACCTGGGTGGCGGTGCGAACGGCGGACAGGATCTTCCCTGTCGCTCCGAGTACGCCACCCGCCACGCCCGCGACGCCCGACAGTGCCCCCTTGACCACCTCGACGCCCTCCCCCGGAGACGCAATCAGTTCGGTGATCGCGTCGAACACCAGGGCCGACTCCTTCGGCTCACGGGCGGGCATCCAAAGCTCCTCGGCCATGAGAGGTGGGCTCTTCGTCGCATCGAGGATGACCTGGCCGATTTCCAAAGACTTCTCGCCGTCGACGAGAGCCGAGTGCGACTTGGTGAAGATGGCGAACCTGTTCTTGGACAGACCCTCGACGAGGTACATCTCCCACAGCGGGCGCGTGCGATCGAGCGGTCTGGAGGTGAGCCGTGCAACCAGATCGTGCAGTTGGTCGTCGGACCCCGGTTTCGGCAGTGCCGACCGACGAATGTGGTAGGTGATGTCGAAATCAGCGTCGTCGACCCACACCGGCCTCGCCAGCCCGAACGCCACCTCACGCACCTTCTGACGGTAGCGCGGGACGAGTACCAACCGCTGCTCGACGAGAGAGAGCAAGCTCTCGTAATCGAATCCGCTACGCGGTGTGCGGAAGACGGCCAACGACCCGAGGTGCATGGGGGTACTGCTGGCCTCGAGAAAGTAGAACGATGCATCCTGCGTAGTCAGCCTGTTCACCATCGCGTGTACCGGTTCCCCGTCCTCAGCTCACCAACAGCGGACACTCGTTCTCGCCCGAGCCGGTCCGTGTGCTCGAACGTAGATGAAGCCACAGGCTACAGCCATTCGGCTGCGAGGTAGCGCACCGAAGACGGCGCGGCCCTTTTCTTCCGCAGCGGAGGAACCGCCGAACACGACGCGGCGTCTGAAGTAGGTACAGGCCCGAAAGCGGCCCGGGATACCAGGAGCATCGTGACCACGACAACCGAAACAGGCCACCACACGTTCGTCAGTCGCGCTCTTCCGTTCGAGCCAGCGATCGAAAACCCTTGCAGTGCTACACCTTCGATCTGCCGCGGCCGCCCCGCCACCGAACACGGCAGGCCCACCCAGGATCGGCGCCCTCGGCCGTTCCCGCGCAGTCTCGGCACCCGGCACCAGAGTCCGCACGCGTTCGCGCGTGCAGCGGCGGACCCGGCTGCCGCCGTTCCCGACGACGCGAGGCGAGGAGCCGAACAGGGAATGCGTCTTCTACTCGAAGTGCTGGATCGCCGACGGCCGGCAGAAAAACTGGGGGCCTTGTTCGCGCCCGCTGTCGTCGAGTCGGTCAAGACGATCGTGCGAACCCATCCGCCGGGTCATCGGCTGGGGTCTGCATCGCTGCGCCGAGTACACGTGGCACGAACCGCACCCGATGCGGCGGAAATCTTCGGCACCTACGCGCGGGGGCCACGAGTGTTCGCCGTGGCCGCCCGGCTCGAATACCGCTCTGGCTCCCGCCGTTCCGGGTGGACGATCACGTCCCTTCGGGTGTGCTGATTTTCTCGAACCGAAGCGACGCGACCACTTGGAGCGCGGCGGCCGCTAGCGCTTCTTCTTCGACCGCGACGACTTTGCCGTCTTGGACTGCGTACGAGCAGCTTCCCGACGCTCGCGGCGCGTTCCCTGCGCAGCGGCGTTGGTTCCGGGTGCGACAGAAGCGGAACGACGCACCGCGGTGCCGCCGTCCTCGTCGGGCCCCGAGAACGTCAATCGTTCGTTCGTCGGTTGCTCGTCGAGGCCCTTCGCCCGCAGTGCAGTCGACGCAGGCGTCGGCGCTGGAGCCTGGGGCACCGG
>NZ_JBAWFH010000171.1:0-2557 GCF_049591685.1 Rhodococcus sp. (in: high G+C Gram-positive bacteria)
CGTCAGAATGGTGCTGGCGAGAGCCGTTGCAATTGCAGACCCTGCGGGTGACCGGTAGACGGCAATGCCGATGATGATAGCGACAATTGTTGCGATGACGATCGACTGCACCACCGCGGACACATGCAGATAAGAATCGGTGAGTAATTGTTCTCGTCTACCTGAGACGAAGTTCCAAAATGCATCCATCGAACGTTAACCCACCCTCTTGTCGAGTAGACGGTCTTGTTTCGCGGATACTTGCAATCCGTCAGAAAAGAGAGTGGCTGATAGAACGCAAAAGCAAACCTGTTTTCGGCTACTCGTTACCCTCCGTACACACAAAAACGCCCGCCCCGCCGAAGATCGGCGAGGCGGGCGGGTGAAGCAGAGTCGATCACACGTCGTAGTAGAGCTCGAACTCGTACGGGTGCGGACGCAGGTTGACCGGAGCGATTTCCTGTTCGCGCTTGAGCGAGATCCAGGTCTCGATGAGGTCGGTGGTGAACACGCCGCCCTCGGTGAGGTACTCGTGGTCGGCCTCGAGCCGGTCGATGACCGCTTCGAGCGACGTCGGAGCCTGAGGGATGTTCTTGGCCTCCTCGGGAGGAAGCTCGTACAGGTCCTTGTCGACAGGGGACTGCGGTTCGATCTTGTTCTTGATTCCGTCCAGGCCGGCCATCATCTGCGCGGCGAAGTTCAGGTACGGGTTGCCCGAGCTGTCCGGTGCGCGGAATTCGAGACGCTTCGCCTTGGGGTTGTTGCCCGTGATCGGGATACGGACGGCCGCAGAGCGGTTGCGCTGGCTGTAGACCAGGTTGATCGGAGCCTCGTAGCCGGGCACGAGGCGGTGGTACGAGTTGACCGTCGGGTTGGTGAACGCCAGCAGCGACGGCGCGTGATGCAGGATGCCGCCGATGTAATGGCGAGCCAGATCGGACAGGCCTGCGTAGCCTGCCTCGTCGTGGAAGAGCGGCTTTCCGTCCTTCCACAGCGACTGGTGCACGTGCATGCCCGAGCCGTTGTCGCCGAAGAGCGGCTTCGGCATGAAGGTGGCCGACTTGCCGTTCTTCCATGCGGTGTTCTTGACGATGTACTTGAACAGCTGCAGATCGTCCGCGGCTGCGAGCAGGGTGTTGAACTTGTAGTTGATCTCCTGCTGGCCACCGGTGCCAACCTCGTGGTGGCCGCGCTCGAGCTCGAAGCCTGCGTTCTGCAGGTTGGTCGAGATCTCGTCGCGGAGGTCGACGTAGTGGTCGTACGGCGCGACGGGGAAGTAACCGCCCTTGGCGCGGACCTTGTAACCCAGGTTGGGGCTACCGTCAGCGTTGTGCTCGACGCCGGTGTTCCAGGCACCCGAGACGGAGTCGAGTTCGTAGAAGGCGCCGTTCATGGCGGAGTCGTAGCGAACCGAATCGAAGATGTAGAACTCGGCCTCGGCGCCGAAGAAGGCGGTGTCGGCAATGCCCGTCGACACGAGGTATTCCTCGGCCTTGCGTGCCACGTTGCGGGGGTCGCGGCTGTACGACTCACGCGTGAACGGGTCGTGCACGAAGAAGTTGACGTTCAGTGTCTTCGCGGCGCGGAAGGGATCGACCTGCGCGGTGGTGACGTCGGGCAGCAGCATCATGTCCGACTCGTGAATGGACTGGAAGCCGCGGACTGACGAGCCGTCGAATGCGAGGCCGTCTTCGAAGACATCCTGCGTGAAGGCAGACGCCGGGATCGAGAAGTGCTGCTGAATGCCGGGAAGATCCGTGAAGCGGATATCCACATACTCGATATTTTCGTCGGCGATGAATTTGATGACCTCTTCGGCCGTGGTGAACGCCACGCTGTTACTCCTTTGTCGATTCCGTCGACCAGCACGTTATGGACTCGGTGTTGCCCGCCAGTCAAGCCTGTGTTTCGCCCGTGTTACGTCGCGCCGAAAGCGCACGCACCGGAAGCGACGACAGCCCCGTTCGATCACGATCGAGACAAGTCGTGCTCTTCCGCATACCCTACGGTGGCGCACGAGCGATCCGGTCACCGCGCTGGCGGGCGCCGCGCACCGGTGCGTGACGGCTGTGATCGGATGCCGCCCGAAACGAGGCCTATCCTGGATGTCATGGCACGCATGACAGGTTCCTGGTTGTCCGGACCGAACGCCGCGGCGGAAGACGACGGCACCGAGCAGAAGTACCCCGGCGAGCGCCTGGGGCTGCCCGAGAACGCACCGGGCGCAATATCTGGCCTCGGTCGCCGCACGGCAGCGCTGGTGGTCGACTGGTTGATGTCCATGGGAATCTCTGCGCTGATCATCAGTATCTTCGGGATCAGCCAGTCCATGTCGACGATCACATTGGCCGTGTGGTTCGTCATCGGCGTCGGCTCGGTGACCATTTTCTCGTTCACGCCAGGGCAGCTCGTCGCGGGCATCCAGGTCGCAAGGGTCGACGCACCGGTACGCGTCGGGTTCGTGCGCGCCCTCGTGCGCACGTTCTTCCTGCTGTTCGTCTTCCCGGCCATCATCTCCGACCACGACGGCCGCGGCATGCACGACCGCGCAACGGGAACGGCGATGTTGCGGGGCAGG
>NZ_JBAWFH010000172.1:0-3212 GCF_049591685.1 Rhodococcus sp. (in: high G+C Gram-positive bacteria)
GGCGAACGTCGGGCGAGCGCGAGGTGCGCGTCGGCGAGCGAGACGACGGCGCCCACGGCTCCGGTACAGGTGACGAACACATCGGCGTCCGCCAGCGCGTCGGGCAACTCGTCGATATTCATCGCGACCGCGGATACACCTGCGGCCCTTGCTGTTTCGGCCAGACGGTCGGCGCGCTCTCGGGTGCGGTTGACGATGACGAGACGTTCGATTTCGGCACGGCCGAGATGCGCCACGGACAGTCCGCCCATGGCGCCTGCGCCGAGCACGACTGCGGTGCGGCCCTGCAGGGTGCCGTCGAAGAGTGCGGCGGCGCGATCGAGGGCGACGGAGACGACCGACGCTCCGGCCGAGTCGATACCGGTCTCGGAGTGCACTCGCTTGCCGACGCGCAACGCCTGCTGCGCGAGCTCGTGCAGCACGCGTCCCGATGCCTGCTGACCGTCGGAAGCGGCATACGCGGCGCGGATCTGACCCAGAATCTGCTGCTCACCGATGACCATCGAATCCAGCCCGCTGGCCACGGCGAACAGGTGCTCGACGGCAGCCTCGCTGTAACGCACATACGCGTGCTTGGTGAGGTCCGGCACCGCCAGGCCCGAATGTTCGGAAAGGATCTCACCGACAGAGGCGAGAGCTCCGTGGAACGCGTCGACCACGGCATAGACCTCGACGCGGTTGCACGTCGAGACGACCATGACCTCGGAAATGCTGCCGCTCGCCATGAGCTTGTCGGTCAGCTTCGGCCGGTCGGTGTCGGTGATCGCGACACGCTCGAGGACAGCGACGGGAGCGCTACGGTGCGAAATCCCGACGAGGAGCACACTCACGGTGCAATCACCGATCCATTTCTTGAGACGCTACTGCTCATTGTTTCTCCGATCGCGGTGTTGCCGATCGCAGTGCTGTTGTTCGCCGAGCTACCCGCCGAACCCAGGGCCGGCGTCAATCTCGGTCCGCGGCTACGCCCGAGCCGCGCGGTGTTCGAAAGGGGACTCGTGCGGTTGGAGCTGCGGCCCGCGGCTTCGTTGCGTGAACTGTTGAACGAAAGAACCTGCATCTCGACCGCGAGGTCGACGCGGCGAACCTCGACTCGGTCCGGCACGTCGAGGGTGACCGGGGAGAAGCTGAGGATGCATTCCACGCCGCCCGCGACGAAGGCGTCAGCGACGGTCTGCGCGGACTCGTCGGGCGTGGCGATGACGCCGATGGTGGCTTCGAGTTCGCGGCATGCCACCTCGAGGGCGTCGACGTGTCGCACTTCGAGGCCGTCGATGTCGAGGCCGACGCGGGCAGGGTTGCGGTCGAACAAACCGACCATCGAAAACCCGCGACGACCGAATCCGCCGTATCGCGCCAACGCTTCCCCAAGATTGCCGACTCCGACGAGCACTACTTTGTGACCGCGGTCGAGACCGAGAGCGCTCTCGATCTTCGCGCGCAGGCGCACCACGTCGTAGCCGACACCGCGGACGCCATTGGGTCCGAGAAAGGAAAGGTCTTTGCGCAGCTTCGCCGATCCGACCCCGGCTGCGTTCGCGAGTTCTTCACTGGAAACGATGAGGACGCCGTCGTCGGCGAGGATTCCGAGGACCCGCAAGTAGGTCGCCAATCGGGTCACCGTAGCCTGGGGGATAACACGTTCGGGACCAGCAGCATGAGAGCCGGAATGGTCGATGCCAGCTGAGCGTTCGACACCAACCGGCACGCCCGGGCGCTCTTCGGTCACGTTCATGGCTCCTCGTCCGAGCGGCTGCGATGCCGGTCTTCACGGTGATCCTCGGTTGGCAGGCATTTCCCCTGCACGTCTCCACCACGGTAACTGCTTGTGAACGAATGAACAAAGTCGCCGGATCCGTGCTAGAGGGGCCCTCACCTGCAAAGCGAGAGAAACGACACGTTAATCCGGTGGGTTCGCCGCGGCCAGATCTGCACGCAGTCTCGGCTCGTCGACCTCCCAGTAACTGTGCTCGCGGCCGTCCAGCAGCACCACCGGAACGCGGTCGCCGTACTCCGCGCGCAGGTCAGGGGTGGTAACAGCCACTTCGTCGACGTCCACCGACGTCGGGACGAGCCCGAAATCCGCGCACACAGCGATGAGCCGTTCGAAAGCCAAGACGCAGGTGTGGCATCCGGCGCGGGTGAGAAGAACCACCGAGGTCTCGTGGGAATCCATGCCTCCACTGTTTCACTCGCCATGAAGAGACGAACGTCACATCGGCTCTCATGCGCGGGCGGTCGGACTTCGGGGCGACGGACTAGGGTTGTGGCAGTGCTCGAGCATGGAGGTGCGCGTTATGAGCGACGGGGGTTCCGAGACGCCTGGGGACGGCAGAAGCGACGATGCTGCCGCCGATTCGACCCACAATTCTGCGCAGGAACCGGCGTTGGCCGATCTGCCCGTATCGCCGGTGTCCGATGAGGACATGGTCGAGACGGACGCCCCGCACGAGGACAAACGCCGCAAGCGCAGGCTGCGCAATCCGTTCGGTCCGACCGACGCCGAAGTGCGCGCAAACGTCGCGGGTGAAGCGAGCGCCGAGGCCGCCATCGCGCTGCAGGCCGAAGGTGGCGGATCCGTCCCACTCGACCTCACCGCCGCGGCTTTCTTCGACGTCGACAACACGATGGTGCAGGGCGCGTCGATCATTCATTTCGCCCGCGGACTCGCTGCGCGTAAATATTTCACCAGTGGTGATCTCGCTCAATTCGCCTGGCAGCAGGTCAAATTCAGGGTCAGCGGCAAGGAGAACAGCGAGGACGTCGCCAGCGGACGCGAGAAGGCGCTGTCGTTCATCACCGGCCGCGAGACCTCCGAGCTACGCAGACTCGGTGAAGAGATCTACGACGAGCTCATCGCCGACAAAATTTGGCCCGGAACCGCAGCTCTCGCTCAGATGCACCTCGACGCCGGCCAGCAGGTGTGGCTCGTCACCGCCACCCCTCTCGAACTCGCAACCATCATCGCCGAACGACTCGGACTCACTGGCGCGCTCGGTACCGTCGCGGAAAGCAAGGACGGCGTTTTCACCGGCAGACTCGTCGGCGACATCCTGCACGGCCTCGGCAAAGCGCACGCCGTCCGCACCCTCGCAGTCCGCGAAGGCCTGAACCTCAAGCGCTGCACGGCATACTCGGACAGCCACAACGACGTTCCGATGCTCTCCCTCGTCGGCACCGCCGTCGCCGTCAATCCCGACGCGGACCTGCGG
>NZ_JBAWFH010000173.1:0-55322 GCF_049591685.1 Rhodococcus sp. (in: high G+C Gram-positive bacteria)
CGACGCCCCATCTCCTACCGCAGCCGACTACCGTGCCGCGGCGACCGACGCCGCCCGTACCCGAGTCCGCCTGCTGCGGCGACGGTTTCGCGAACACAAGTCGATCCGCCGCCTACGTGAGAGGAACGCACCACCACCGTTCTAACAACCCCGGCATTTCGAGTGCGGCAGGTTTGAAGAAGATGGGGTTCAGCGAGGCACGCGATACCTACCGCCTCGCACGGCATACACCGCGTAGCCGAGCAGGGCGGCGATATATGCGACGGTAGGCACCGCGAGTGCCCAGACGCTGACCGCAACCTCGGCCGTACCTGACACCAGGGTGAACCATGTCAACAGCAGCAAGGTGGCTGCGCCGATCCACTCGAGGTCCTCGCTCATCCTGCGGTCGAACTCGGCGCGGTTTTCTGGCGCAGTCCAATAGGCGTGCGCGTCACGGCTCGGCAGATTGACGGCACCTCCGGGAAGCCGCGGAAGCAACACCCTTGCCCCGGCGAACAGTGCCGTCAACGCCAGCGCTGTCAGTCCCATTGACAGCAGAAACGACGAGGTCGAATCCGTTCTCGTCACCGATCCGGACCCGTCGAAATGCGCCGGCACGGTGTCTCCGGCTGTCGTGGCCAACCAGACCAACGACGCAGCAAACAGAGAGCACGCCACCCATATCGCGAGTTGCGACCCTGAGCGACGTGCCTTCTTCATGTGGTCCTGTCTACCTCACTTCATCTCGACCGTCTCGTCGGTGCGCTCACCGCGCCGGAATTGCTGGTAGCTGATGATTTCTCGCTTGACCACGGGGAGCAGTAAATACAAGCCGGTGATGTTGACCAGAGCCAGCAAGAACAGGGTGGCGTCGGCGAAATCGAGGACCGAACCCAGCGACAGCACAGTTCCGATGACGGTGAAGATGCAGAACATGGTGTTGAAGAACGTGCGGGAGAAACGGCTGCGTCCGAACAGCGACGTCCACGCCTGGAGTCCGTAGTACGCCCAGGTGATGGCCGTCGACAGTGCGAACAGCGCGACGGCGACGGTCAGCACGTACGGGAACCACGGCAGCACCGTCTCGAAGGCGTCGGAGGTGAGGGTGACGCCGCCAGCAGGGATTTCACCGGTCTCGGCAACGATCTGCCGTTGGTCCTGCCATGTCTGCGTGTTGGCGATGACGATGGTCAGCGCGGTTGCGGTGCAGATGACGACGGTGTCGATGAACGGTTCGAGCATTGCTACGAAACCCTCGGTGACCGGATGCCGGGTTTTGACTGCGGAGTGGGCGATGGCTGCAGAACCGAGGCCCGCTTCGTTGGAGAACGCTGCGCGTTGGAAGCCGATGATCATCACGCCCAGAATTCCGCCGGCCACACCCTCGGGCGAGAACGCGCCCTCGAAGATGGCTACGAAGGCCGAAGGAACGGAGGCGTAGTTGACGGCGATCACGATGCCACAGGCCGCAACGTAGACGATCGCCATCGCCGGAACGAGTTTCGCCGTCACTGCCGAGATCGACTTCATTCCGCCGATGATGACGACACCGATGATCATCGCAACGACGATGCCGAAGATCGTCTTGGCGCCGTCCGACCCCAGGAACCCGTCATCTCCGCCGGTGACGGCTCGGACCTGCGCGTAGGTTTGATTGGCCTGGAACATGTTTCCGCCGCTGATCGCAAAGAACGTGATGACGATCGCGTAGAAGACCGCCATTACCTTGCCGACCTTCGCGAGGCCCCGTTCCGCCAGCCCCTTGGTCAGGTACTTCATCGGGCCACCCGAGACGGTGCCGTCTTCGTTGATGTCTCGGTATTTCACGCCCAAGGTGCATTCGGTGAACTTGGACGCCATGCCGAGGAGACCGGCCAAGATCATCCACAGTGTGGCTCCGGGGCCACCGAGCGTGACGGCGACCGCGACGCCCGCGATGTTGCCGAGGCCGACGGTGCCCGATACGGCCGCGGTGAGGGCGCGGAAGTGACTGACTTCGCCGGGCGCGTCCGGTTCGTCCTCCTTACCGCTGACAAGAATCAAAGCGCGCTTGATTCCGCGGACCTGGATGAACTTGAAGGTGATGGTGAAGACGATGGCGCCGAGAATCAGCCACAGGACGATCAACGGAACGGCGGCGCCGCCGATGTCGACGGTGAAGAAGACGAAGTTGGTGACCGCGGCGGAGATCGGATCGAACGCGTCGTTGATCGCTGTCTCGATCGTGCTGATCGTCCCTCCGTCCGCGGCTATCAGGTCAAGTGCCAGGGGGTTCGAACTCATACTTCGCATACAACCGCACGCGGCATCGGGATGACCCCCTTTTGGGCGGACCATCGAACTTTTTTTACCTGATGTCGATCAGTGTCTGGACACCAACGACCGGAGGAAGAACATCAGGTTCGCGGGGCGTTCGGCGAGGCGACGCATGAAGTAGCGGTACCACTGGTCGCCGTACGGAACGTAGACGCGCACGGTGTTTCCTGCGCCGACGAGCCGGCGTTGTTCGGCGTCGCGAATGCCGTACAGCATTTGGAATTCGTACGAATCGGGTGTGCGCCCGGTTGTCTTCGCCAATCCCCCTGCAGCGTCGATCATCTGGGGATCGTGCGTCGCCACCATCGGATAACCCTGGCCCTCCATGAGCACTGCGAGACACCGGACGTAGGAGTCCGACACGTCCGCGGGTTTCTGGAACGCCACGGATTCGGGTTCGTTGTAGGCGCCCTTGCACAAGCGGATTCTCGACCGGTGACCCGACAGTGAGCGGCAATCCTCTTCGGTGCGTTTCAGATACGCCTGTAGCACCGTGCCGAGGTCGGGAAACTCTCGACGAAGTTCACGCACGATCGACAGCGTCGAATCCGTCGTCGTGTGATCCTCGGCGTCGACGGTGACCCACACGCCCGCCCCGTCGGCGGCCGCGCAGATCGTTCGGGCGTTCTCGATGGCAAGCGACCGGTCGATGCCCTGCCCCAGTGCCGACAGTTTCACCGACACTTCGAGTGAGCGATGTGCACCGTCGAGCGCCGAATACGCCCGCAGCAGCGACAAATACGCATCGACTGTGGCGGTGGCCTGCGCTGCGTCGGTGGTGTCCTCGCCCAGATAGTCGACGGAAACGAAGCGTCCGCTTCCGAGTAGGTCGGCAACCGCGGACACGACCTCCGGTTCGGTTTCACCGGCGACGAAACGCTCCACCAGTTGACGGGTGATGGGCAACTTGCTCATCGTGGCTTCGATCCTCGGCGATCGAGCCGCCGCCAACAGTGCCGGGCGTAGCGGGTTGCTGCGTACGGTCGTCATGTCGTGCCCTCGCCGTCCTGGTGTGGGTAGCGGTGCGTTGTCGGAGGGACGAACGTTTCCTTGACGGTGCGTGCGGACGCCCAGCGCAAGAGGTTCTGCGGCGAGCCGGCTTTGTCGTTGGTGCCGGAGGCGCGGGCCCCACCGAAAGGCTGTTGTCCCACAACCGCTCCCGTCGGCTTGTCGTTGATGTAGAAGTTTCCGGCCGCGAAGCGCAACGCCCGGTGGGCCTCGTCGACGGCGGTGCGATCGTTCGCGATGACGGCGCCCGTGAGCGCATACTTCGACCCTGAGTCGACGAGCTTCAGAATGTCGGGATACTGCGCGTCTTCGTAGACGTGCACGGCGAGGATCGGTCCGAAATATTCGGTCGAGAACGCGTCGTCGGTCGGGTCGTCACCCACCAGGACTGTCGGGTCGACGAAGTAGCCTTCGGAGTCGTCGCACGTTCCGCCCGCGGCGATGGTGAGGCTGGGCGTCGACTTCGCCCGTTCGAGGGCGGCGGCGTTGCGGTCGAACGCGCGCCTGTCGATGACGGCGCCGCCGTAGTTCGACAGGTCCGTCACGTCGCCGTATTTCAGCTGCGAGACCTGCTCCACGAACGAGTCACCCATCTCGGCCCAGACGGATTTGGGGACGAATGCCCGAGATGCTGCCGAGCACTTCTGGCCCTGGTAGTCGAAGGCGCCACGGATGAGGGCGGTGGTCAGCACCTCGGGGTCGGCGGAGGAGTGCGCGAGGACGAAGTCCTTGCCTCCGGTCTCGCCGACGAGGCGGGGGTAGGCGTTGTAATTCGAGATGTTGTTGCCCACCTCGCGCCACAGATGCTGGAACGTCGCGGTCGAGCCGGTGAAATGGATGCCGGCCAGGCGTGGATCGTTCAGTGCGACTTCGGAGACGAGCGGGCCGTCACCGAGGACGAGGTTGATGACACCCGGGGGCAATCCGGCGGCTTCGAGTAGTTGCAGTGTCAGGTACGCGGCAACGGACTGGGTGGGCGACGGCTTCCACAGCACGGTGTTGCCCATCAGTGCGGGCGCGGTCGGCAGGTTGCCGGCAATCGCGGTGAAGTTGAAGGGTGTGATGGCGTAGACGAAACCCTCGAGGGGGCGGTACTCCACCCGATTCCAGACGCCGGGCGACGAGACGGGCTGGTCCGCGAGGATCTGTCGGGCGAACGCGACGTTGAACCGCCAGAAGTCGATCAGCTCGCAGGGGGAGTCGATTTCGGCCTGATAGGCGGACTTCGACTGGCCGAGCATCGTGGCAGCGGCGATCTTTTCGCGCCACGGGCCCGCCAACAGGTCGGCTGCGCGAAGAAAGACCGCGGCGCGATCGTCGAACGGCAAGTCTCGCCAGCCCGGGGCTGCCGCGGTGGCCGCGTCGATGGCGTCACGGACGTCCTCGTGGGTGGCACCGGAGAAGCTACCGATGACCGACGAGTGCCGATGGGGTTGCACCACGTCCACGCGCGCGCCCCCGGCGACGCGGTGAACGCCGCCGATGACCTGGCGGATGTCCGTCGGTGTAGCCTGTAGCGCGTCGAGCTGCACGCGAAGGCGGGCTCGCTCGGGGGTGCCGGGTGCGTACGAACCGACGGGCTCGTTGGTCGGCGTTGGAACCGAAGTGACGGCGTCCACTGTGATCCTCCTGCTGTGCTCGGGTGATGCCCATTGAAGTCGCGGAGGAGCCGCAAGTATTCTGCCGTTCGGCCAAAGATCGTGTGGTTGACTTGTTCAGGTGAACGAACGCCTACCGCTGGGCTCGCTGCTTCGCGCGCTCCACGGCGCGTTCGTCGAGCTGGTGTACGCGCCCGTCGGGCCGGACGCGACCATCGGATCGGTGGCGCTGCTCGACGCCGACGAACTCTCCGGCGTGAGCGCCGGTGCCGACCTGTGTCTGATCGTCGGCGCTCCCGATGCGCTGGTGGTCGCATGGCTCGACGAGTTGGCGCTACGCGGCGTCGACGAGCGGCCGCGCGCGGTGATGGCCAAGGGGACGTCGGCGGCTACGCATCACGCGGCCAAGGCGTCGGGCATCGCTCTGGTGTCGGTGCACGCGCAGACGCGGTGGGAACGGCTGCTGTCGATGATCAGGGGTGTGCTCGATCATTCGGTGCAGCGCGCCCCGCTCCTTCCTGGAGGCCCTCTCGGTGCGGAATCCCAGGACACCGACCTGTACGGGTTGGCACGCACCGTCGCATCGCTGACGAAGGGGATGGTCAGCATCGAGGACGAGCGTTCGCACGTGCTGGCGTACTCGGCCGCGGACGACGCAGCGGACGAACTCCGCACCCTGTCGATCCTCGGCCGTGAGGGACCTGCCGATTACCTTCGACGGCTGCGTGAGTGGGGCGTTTTCGACAAGATCCGGCGAAGTGACGACGTGGTCGAGGTTCCGGCCGACGACGATCTCGGGATCAGGCGTCGACTCGTCGTGGGCATCCGGTCGATTCCCGACGCCTCGGGCGCAGTCGCCACCCTCGGCGCCATCTGGGTGCAGGAAGGCGGCGTGCCGATAGCGCCGGACGCCGACGGTGTTCTGCAGGGTGCCGCTGCCGTCGCAGCGAGATTGATCAAACGGATACTCGACGCGCCGACCAACGAGGCACTTCAAATCCAGCGACTTTTGGGTGCGCGCGGAGGCGGCGTCGACATTCCGTCGCTCGCTGCGGCACTGTCTATTTCGTCCACGGGGCCCGCCGCGGTGGTCGGGTTCGCGGGCATGACCGACTTCTCGGTCGGTCATCTTTCGAGCGCACTACGGTTGCACGCCAGCGCTTTTCACCGTTCCTCACTCGCCACTGCGATGGGTGACCGCATCTACGTGTTGTTCCCTGGCGAGATCGTCGCGCGTTCGCTCGAGTCCTGGGCCCGCGACGTGATTGCCAGGATCGATCAACGCACGGGCATCGGCCTGCGGGCTGCTCTCGTCGTGCCGGTCGCGACTCTCGCAGACGTCGCCGCGGCGCGCTTCGAGGTGGACCGAGTGCTCGATCGCACGACCGGTGACAACAGGGTCACGACGCTCGCCGAATCCCGAACGTCGGTGTTGCTGAGCGAAATAATCGAACTCGTCGGCAATCACGAGCACCTACTCGATCCGAGAATCGAGCGCTTGCGGGCATACGACGCCAAGACCGGATCGCCGATGACCGAAAGCCTCGCGGCGTACCTGGCTCACTTCGGGGACGTTCGAGGTGCCGCAGGCGAATTGCAGGTTCATCCGAACACGTTGCGTTACCGCATCAAACGGGTCGAAGAGATATTGGGCGCAGACCTTTCGAACGCGGACGAGCGACTGCTCGTCGAGCTGCAACTGCGCATCGAACAGCAACTCCGCATCAGATCGCGCTCCGGATTCCCGCGGTGAGAAGCGCCGCCAGCTCCGTGTATGCCTGCGAGTCGTCGAGACCGGTGCGTTCGGCGACCTCTCTGGACTGAATGCGCGCCATCGTCGACGCGGCGACGTCCGCGACGAATGCCGCATGGACAGTCCGCACTTCGCCCGAGGCCGTGCCGGCGTCGACGAGCTCCTGCACGCGCTTCGCTGCGAAAGCGGTGTTTTGCTCGTACACCTCCCGCGCCGGTACGAATGCGGCGAGGTCCTCCATGAACCGGCGCGACGCCGGTTGCAGCGCGACGCCGACGGCGGACAGATATGCGGTCAGGCGCTCGGTGGTGCCCCGTACGTCGGCGATCGCAGCTTCGACACGCTCGGTGGCCCCGCGGAAGAAGTGAACGGTTGCCGCACGCACGAGCTGCTCTTTGCTTCCGGCAAGGGTATAGAGCGTCGATTTGCTGCAGCGCAGCCGCGACGCGATCTCGTCGAGGGTCAGGTGGGCGAAACCCTCGGCAAGGAGCAACTCGACCAGCTGATCGAAAAGTTCGGCTCGTCGAGCCGTTGCGTGCGCTGCCGTCATAGGTGGATAGTACTGTAGAGAAACCCTCAGTACTGTCAGGAGTCCAGGTGCCCGTCGAACGTCTATTGCCCACCGCTGAATCCCGCGATCTGATTGAGCTCACCCGCGCTGTCGCGGACAAGGTCCTCGACCCCATCGTCGACGAGCACGAGAAGAACGAGACGTACCCCGACGGTGTCTTCGCCACCCTCGGCGAGGCGGGCTTGCTCTCTCTACCGTTTCCCGAGGAGTGGGGCGGCGGCGGTCAGCCCTACGAGGTCTACCTGCAGGTGCTCGAGGAGCTCGCCGCGCGCTGGGCAGCCGTCGCGGTGGCCGTCAGCGTTCACTCGTTGGCATGCTCGCCCCTGCTCGTGTTCGGCACCGAAGAGCAGAAGCAGCGCTGGCTGCCGGACATGTTGGCCGGACACCTGATCGGCGCGTACAGCCTGTCCGAGCCCCAGGCTGGATCCGATGCCGCGGCCCTGACCTGCAAGGCCATCCCGAAGGGGGACGGATACGTCGTCAGCGGTGCCAAAGCCTGGATCACGCACGGAGGCATCGCCGACTTCTACAACCTTTTCGCCCGCACCGGCGAGGGCTCGAAGGGTGTGTCCTGCTTCCTGATTCCGAAGGATCAGGAAGGCCTGTCGTTCGGCAAGCCGGAAGAGAAGATGGGTCTACATTCCGTTCCCACCACCGCGGCCAACTACGACAACGCGTTCGTCTCGGCCGAACGGCGCCTCGGGACAGAGGGGCAAGGGCTGCAGATCGCATTCAGCGCGCTCGACTCCGGCCGCCTCGGCATCGCGGCGGTGGCCGTCGGTATCGCGCAGGCAGCTCTGGACGACGCCGTCGCCTACGCCAACGAGCGCACTGCGTTCGGGAAGAAGATCGTCGACCATCAGGGACTCGGATTTCTGTTGGCAGACATGGCCGCAGCGGTCGACTCGGCTCGCGCGACCTACCTCGACGCCGCACGCAGACGCGACGCCGGACTCGACTATTCGCGGGCCGCGTCAGTCGCCAAGCTCATCGCCACCGATGCCGCGATGAAGGTGACCACCGACGCCGTGCAGGTGTTCGGTGGCTACGGCTACACGAGGGACTTCCGGGTCGAGCGGTACATGCGCGACGCCAAGATCACGCAGATCTTCGAGGGCACCAACCAGATTCAACGCCTCGTCATCGCGCGGAGCTTGAAGCGGGTGGGCTAGCCTCGCCGTATGGCTGACATCCAGGTCGACACACCGAACGGATCCATCGATGCATTGTTCGAGAGGCCGTCTGGAGATGGACAGTGGCCCGGAGTCGTCATCGTTCACGATGCCTTCGGGCTGACCGACGACACGAGAAGCATCACGCGACGGTTCGCCGAGCACGGATACGTTGCGCTGGCTCCGGACCTGTACAGCCGCGGTGGCGCTCGCAAATGCGTCATCGGTGTCTTTCGCGCGTTGCTGGGGCAGAGCGGGGTGGCCGTCGACGATCTACTCGCAGCACGTGAGTTCTTGGCCGGTCATGCCGATGTCGCGGGGAAGGTCGGCATCGTCGGATTCTGCATGGGCGGCGGGTTCGCTCTGCTGCTCTCGCCCAGCGGTTTCGATGCCAGCGCACCGTTCTACGGCATTACTCCCCGGCGCGTGGACGAGGTGCTGAGCGGTGCGTGCCCAATTGTCGCGTCCTACGGCAAAAACGACCCGACGCTGATCGGCGCCGGCAGGAAGATCGAGAAGGTGCTGACGGAGAAGGGAATACCGCACGACGTCAAGACCTACCCCGGTGCGAGTCACAGTTTCGCCAACGCCCTGCCGTCAGGACCTGCAGGTGCACTCGCCCGGGTCGCCGGAGTGGGATGGCGGGGCGAGCAGGCCGAAGACGCATTCGGGCGCGTGTTTCGGTTCTTCGAAACTCACCTTCACTGAAGTTCGGGCATCGACTGCTTGCCCTTGAGCCAGCGGTTGGGGAGCCGGCCGACCAACTCGCCCAGCGGATTGACGGCCTGGGAAAGGATCTCGACGGAGTCCTGCAGGATGTCGATGCTGATGCCCATGCGTTCGAGGTTGGGCGCCAGCTGCGCGAGCGTCTCGGACAACGTCACCAGCTGATCGAGTGGGCCGCCCTCTGCGGTCAGCCGCTCCACGGCGCCGCCCTCGGCAAGCAGTTGCTCGAGCAGGCCACCCTCCTGAATCATCCGCTCGATGATGCCTCCGTCGCGGGTCAGGAGTTCGAGTGGGCCGTCCGACGCGGTGAGGCGTTCGAGCGGACCGTCGACCGCGGTCATGCGGTCCAGCAGGCCGCCCTCGGCCAGTAGTCGTTCGAGTGGACCGTCCTCGGCGAGCAAACGGTCGAGGGGTCCGCCCTTGGCGGTGATCCTGTCGACCGGTCCGCCCGGCGCCAGCAACCGTTCGAGGGTGCCCTCTTCCGAAGTAAGGCGGTCGACGACGCCACCGTTGGACAGCAGTCGGTCCACCGGCCCGCCTTCGCGCAGTGCGTTTCCGAGCGCGCGATCATCCGAGGTCAGTTGCCCCAGCTGAGTGAGCAGTTGCATCGTGCCGCCCTTGGGATTGGTGACCGACGCGATGTTGGCGGGGGACGCCATGCCCGATTCGAGCGCGAACCGGGTGGTGCTGAGGATTGTTCCGGTCACTTGAAGGGCCGTCTCGGCAATGGCGATCCCTGCACGTGCTGGCAATGTGATCGCGGACACCCAGTTCATGGTTTTACTGTAACCGCTGGAGACATCAGTGCAGCAGCTTCAGGCCGACGACGCAGCCGACGATGCCCACGAGCAGAGCGATCTTGATCCAGGACGCAGGCTCGTCGCCCGTCGCCATCGCATAGGCAACGGTCAGAGCTGCACCGATGCCCACCCAGACGGCATACGCGGTGCCGATGGGCAGCGTCCGCATCGAATAGGCCAAACCGGCCATGCTGATCAACAATCCGACTCCGAACACCACCGAAGGTGCCAGCCGAGTGAATCCCTCCGATTTGCCGAGGGCTGTCGCCCACACAGCTTCGAAGACACCGGAAATCACGAGAACTATCCACGCCACGAGGAAACACTCCCATGCACCGTCTTGTCGTAGGCCGGGTACGGTGCGCTCGTCCGTCAGTCCTTTCAGACTAGTACGATTGTACCACTTTGATGCCGGTGCCCGTCAGTAGGCATATGTGTTGTCCGGCGCCGGAATCTGCTCGACGCCGGTGACGGTCATTGTCGGGACGTTCCCAGTTGCGGGCGACGACTTCCCGACGGTCCCGCGAACGCGCAACCATTCGCCCTGCTGCCACTCGCTGGTCGGGGGCTTGTCCAGATGAATGCGGATGGACCGCGCGTCGGCCGCGCAGCAGATGATGAGGATCCGAGCGAGGTCGACGCCGCCGTCGGGGTTGTCGACGGGCATTCCCGTCACTGTGATCTCCCGTCCGTCGAGGCTGCCGGTGGTGTCGCGAGCAGCACGCTGGACCACGTCGAGCATCGGTACCTCAGGGGCTTCGCCGTCGGGCAGCGGCGCGAATGCGGTTCGTTCGAGCGGACCAGACTCGGCCACCCGATCCGACACCGAAGACACACTCAGAGCGGGCGGCGCCACGAACAGAATCAGCGCGGCAGGTATCATCAGCAGCGAGTACGGTCGGCTGCTGTGCGTATGGCCCTCCTCGTCGGAACCTTCGTGCGGCGGTCCGCCCCGGGAGACGTCGCGCACGATCGCGGCGAGGGCCAGCACCACGATCAACGCCCCGCTCGCCAACAGATAGGGGTGCAGGCTCGGTTTGACGTACCGCACGAAGCTGCCGTCGAGCGCAATCTTGACCATCGCGCCGCCGACGAGCACCAGCAGTACGTTCTGCGTTTCTCGCGTCATCGTGCACCCCCGAGCACGACGAATCCCGCGACGGTGGCGCAGACGATGGCAACGACGAACGTGACAGGCGCGAACCTGACGACGAATCCGCGCCCGAAGCTACCGGCCTGCATTGCGATGAGCTTGACGTCGACGGCGGGCCCGACAACGAGGAAGACCAGGCGCGGCAGCAGCGGCAACATCGACATACTGGCCGCGACGAACGCGTCGGCCTCCGAGCACAACGCGAGGACGACGGCCAGCACGGCCATCACCAGGATCGCGAGGAGCATCTGACCTGCCAGATGCTCGAGGATCGAGTCGGGCACGATGATGTGCAGCACCGCCGCGGCGCCTGCACCGAAGACGAGGAACGCTCCCGCCTGCAGCAGATCGTGACGCGCGGCCTCGGAGAACACCTCCCACTTGGATCGGCCGCTGCTCTCGTGGCGGTCGGCCAACTTCGCGGTGATCCACTCGGTCTTGCCCAGCCGCGCCCACAACCACCCCATCGTGAGAGCGGTAGCCAATGATCCGACGAACCGTGCGAGCACCATGCGCGGCTCCCCGGGAAAGGCGACAGCCGTCGAGACCAGCACCACCGGGTTGATCGCCGGAGCGGACAGGAGGAAAGCAAGTGCCGCCGATGCCGGCGCGCCCTGATCCATGAGTCGCCGGGACACGGGCACGGCGCCGCACTCGCAACCGGGGAGTGCCATGCCCGCGAGGCCGGACACCCCGACGGCCGCTGTCTCGCCCTTCGGTAGCAGCCGCCGGATGACGCGAGGGGATACGTATGCCGCGATGACACCGCTGACCAACACCCCGAGTACCAGGAAGGGCGTCGCCTGGACGAAGACGCCCAGGAAGATCGTTGCGCCCGTCTGTAGCTGCGGAATGGAGTTGACCGCGCCGACCAGCTCTTCTCGGAACACGATGGCCGATACGAGCAACAGTGCGAATACGTGCATGGAGTTGACGGAGACGCGGCGTCGCGGCGGCTGCTCGGTCCTGACCATCGCCGTCCATCATGCCTCACAGAAAACTCACAGCGAGAGGGCAGCAAGCGCGAAGGTGGCCGGTCCATGATGTAGCTGTGAGCAATACAGCAGAAGCCCGCGTACTGGTGGTGGACGACGAGCCGACGATTCTGGAACTGTTGTCGGTGAGCCTGAAATTCCAGGGCTTCGAGGTGCAGACGGCTTCGTCCGGGCCCGAAGGCCTCGACAAAGCACGCACCTTCCGGCCCGACGCGGTCATCCTCGACGTGATGATGCCCGGGATGGACGGCTTCGGACTTCTCCGACGCCTGCGCGCGGACGGCGTCGACGCCCCGGCGCTCTTCCTGACGGCACGCGACTCCGTCGAGGACAAGGTCTCCGGACTCACCCTCGGCGCCGACGACTACGTCACCAAGCCCTTCAGCCTCGAAGAGGTCGTTGCCCGGTTGCGTGTCATTCTGCGCCGGTCGGGACAGAAGGAGGAGGCGGCGCCGTCGCGAATCACGTTCGCGGACATCGAACTCGACGACGACACGCACGAAGTGTGGAAAGCCGGTGAGCCGGTGTCGTTGTCGCCGACGGAGTTCACGCTACTGCGGTACTTCATGATCAACGCGGGGACGGTACTGAGCAAGCCGCGCATCCTCGATCACGTCTGGCACTACGACTTCGGTGGTGAGGTCGGCGTCGTCGAGTCGTACGTGTCCTATCTGCGTCGCAAGGTCGATACCGGTGACACACGCCTGATTCACACTCTCCGCGGCGTCGGCTACGTCATGCGGCAACCGCGGTGAAGGCCCGGCTACGAGACGTGCCCCTGCGGTGGACGCTGGTGGCTGCACTGCTGTTCCTCGTCGCGGGTGGGCTCCTGGCGTCCGGCGTCGCTGTCACCTCGGCGCTCGAACGATCGCTGGTGGACCGCGTCGACCAAAGTTTGATCGAGGCCTCGCGCGGCTGGGCCGAGCCGCGGAACGAAAACATGCCACCACCCTTCGGTGACAATCGTCGGCCGCCCATCGATTTCTACGTCAAGACGGTCGGCTCGAACGGAGTCGTCCGGCTCGAAGAGGGCGAGAACTCGGACGCTCCCGATGTCGACGGCATCGACGCATCGCGTCCGGTCACAACCGGATCCGCAGATGGTGGAACCACGCAGTGGCGTGCTCTGACGATTACCAACGCGCAGGGCACGACGACGATCGCGCAGAGCTTGACGCCGACGAACCTGACGGTGGAGCGACTGATCAGGCTTCAAACAATGATCGGCGCAGTCGTTCTCGGGATTCTTGCGATCGTGACGTACTTCGTCGTCAGGCGAAGTCTGCGGCCACTGGTTCACGTCGAGGAAACCGCAGCGGCAATTGCCGCGGGTGATCTGCACGAACGGGTTCCAGAACGAAGCGAGCGTACCGAAATCGGCAGACTGTCGACAGCGCTCAACGGCATGCTGTCCCAAATTCAACGCGCATTCGCCGCGAGTGAGGCGTCGGAGGAAGCTGCCAGGGCGTCGGAAAGCAAGATGCGCCGGTTCGTCGCCGACGCCAGCCACGAGCTGCGCACTCCGCTGACCACCATCCGCGGCTTCGCCGAGCTCTACCGCCAGGGCGCGATGACCGACATGACCTCGCTGATGAACCGCATCGAAGGCGAAGCGTCACGCATGGGTCTGCTCGTGGAAGACCTGCTGATGCTCGCGCGCCTCGACGCGCAACGTCCGCTGGAGAACTCCTCCGTCGACGTCCTCGCGATCGCGGCCGACGCTGTCCACGACGCCCGAGCGGTCGCGCCGCAGCGTATCATCTCGCTGAAAGTGCTTCCGGGGCCCGGCATCCCCGTGGTCACCGGCGACGACGCTCGGCTGCGTCAGGTGCTCGGGAACCTCGTGAACAACGCAATCCGGCACGGCGAGGGCGACATCGGAGTCACAGTGGGCACGACGGACATCTCGGTGGTACTCGCCGTCCGCGACTCGGGCCCGGGGCTCTCTCCGGAGGAGTCCGCGCACGTCTTCGAACGGTTCTACCGGGCAGACTCGTCGCGCACCAGGGAGAGCGGCGGTAGCGGTCTCGGACTGTCGATCGTTGCTGCTCTCGTTGCTGCGCATCGAGGAACCGTCACAGTCGACAGCGCTCCCGGCGACGGCGCTACTTTTCGCGTCGTGCTGCCCCGCGCGCAGTAGAGCGGCACGCCAACACCACGAGCGCACCGACGACGGACGCCGCGGCAGTGAACAGCACCGCCGTGTTCCAGCCGTCGACCAACCCAGCCGCGGTAACGGTGTCGTTCGGAACCGCGAGTACGGCCACGATCGTCACGCCGACGGCCGAACCGACATAGCGGGCAGTGTTGTTGGCGCCGCTGCCCATCGCCGCGCGTCCGGCGGGAACACTGGCAACGGCTTCACGTCCGAGCGCTGCGTTGAGCACGCCGCTGGAGATTCCTGCGACGAGTAGGCCGGGTAGCAGGCGGGTCCATGTCGAATCCTCGGACAGGCCGAGCAGGAAGAGCTGCCCGACGGCAACACCCAGCAATCCGATGGCGAGCTGCGTTCCGCCGCTGACGCTCGCCGGGATCCGGCGTGCGAGCAGCGCGGTGACCACCGATGAACCGGACCAGGCGAACAGTAGGAACGCGGCGCTCAATGCGTCGATGCCGTAGGCGTTCCCGAGGAAGCCGGACATGAACGACATCAGCGCAATGATGCCGGCGCCGGTCATCAGGGCCGCGAATGTCGCTGCAACGAAGGCCGGTTGGGTGAACAGCGTGAGGTCCAACATCGCCGAACGGCTGCGAAATTCGAGCAGACCGAATGCGATCAACAGCAACGCCGACGCGACGAACAGTGCGATGGGGAGGGGCTGCGACCATCCCTGCCTTCCCTCGACGAGCGCGGCCAGAAGAGCGGACACACCGAGTCCGAGCAGGGCTGCGCCGACCGGATCCAGGCCACGCGGTGTCGACGTCCGTGATTCGACGAGCATGCGGTGCGCCGTGATCGCAAGCGCTGCTGCGAGAATCGCGAGCAGCCAGTAGGCGTCGCGCCACGACGCGGCGCGGTCCAGGCCCGCGGCAACCAGCGGACCGACGGCGATGCCGGCGCCGACGCTGGCACCCCAGATGCCGCTCGCACGTGCGCGCAGAGGTCCCACCGGGTGGGTGTGCGCGATGATGCCGAGGCTCGACGCCAACACCGCGGCGCCGCCGAGTCCCTGCAGGATTCGCGCGAGAACGAAGGGGAGAGTCCCGGGGGCGACCGCGCAGATCACCGAACCGACTGCCAGGACGGCGTTGCCGACGACGAAGACCCGGCGCCGCCCGATGTCGTCGGCGAGCGTCCCCGCGGTGAGCAGGGCGGCACCGAGTCCGATGCTCATCGAACTCAGAATCCACGTCGTGCCGGCGGCGTCGCTACCCAGTGTCCCGGCGGTCGACCTGATGGTGGCAAGAGGCGCGGTGAAGGCGACCAGGGTAAGCAGTGTTCCCAGCCCGGCGACGGTCAGTGCTCGTCGCTGCAGCATGGGGGTGTCTGTGACTGACATCGTGACCCTTCGGTTCGGTGACCGAACTGTAGCCCGACCGTTTCGGTTCGGTCAACAGACCAATCGAGTAGCATCGACGCATGGCTCTCGGTGTCGACTATGCCCAGCAGGACTGCTCGCTCGCGCGTGCGCTCGAACTGGTCGGTGAACGGTGGACGCTGCTGATCATCCGCGATTCTCTGTTCGGAGTCAGGAGGTTTTCGGATTTCCAGACCCACCTGGACATGTCGAAAGCTGTTCTGACGCAACGGTTAGCTGCGCTCGTCGACGCCGGACTCCTCGAACGCGTTCCGCACGGGGGCCGCGAAGAATACGTTCCCACACGCGCTCTCGAAGACCTGTGGCCCGCGATCTACGCGCTCAGCGAGTGGGGCGGAAAGCAGGCGCCCGCGCCCGGTGGGTCGCGTCGAGAATTTATGCATGCCGACTGCGGCAACTTGCTCGACCGAACGGGCAGCTGCCCCGCGTGCGGCGTCGTCCCCGACCCCTGCGACGTCGCGATGAGGCCGGGCCCGGGAATCGGCCCGGCCGTGCGGCCGAACGCAGTGTCGAAAGCCCTGCGCTCGCCGCGACGACTTCTCGAACCGATCAGGTAGGGACGTTCGCGCCGTAACCGAGATCGGTCAACGCCGCCTTGATCGTGGCCGCGGCCTCGTCCAGCGATTCCGGTGACGGATTCGGATCGGCGCGCGAGATGTCGAAGTTGCCCATGTCGTACGCCGGAAACACGTGCAGATGCAGATGCGGAACTTCGAGGCCGGCAATGAGGAATCCGGCGCGGGGTGCGTCGAAACCCGCTTTGACGGCCTGACCGACCTTTTGTGCCACGGACGTGAGCTGTCCGAACACTGCGCCGTCGACGTCCTGCCACTGATCGATCTCCTCGCGCGGAACGATCAAGGTGTGGCCCTGCGTGACCGGTGCGATGGTCAGAAATCCGACTGTCTTCTCGTCCTCCCATACGAATCGTCCTGGAATGTCGCCGCTGATGATCTTGCTGAACACGGATGCCATGACCCCAGCCTAAGCGGCACACAGCGAACTGCCAGCCGGGACGCAGCGTGGTCGCAGCCGCAGCAGCGAATCTCGATGCCATGACAAAGGAACTCCTCGCCGACCGGAGCGGGTCCGGTTCGGTTGCCGCAGCCACCATCGAGGTGGTCGTACCCGTCTACAACGAACAAGCCGACCTCGAGCAGTGCATCCGGCGTTTACACGCCCACTTGAACGGCAACTTCCCGTTCCGGGCATCGATCACCATCGCCGACAACGCCAGCACCGACGGCACCCTCGCGATCGCGCACCGACTCGCGGGCGACCTCGACGGCGTCCACGTCCACCACCTCGAGGAGAAGGGACGCGGACGATCGTTGAAGGCGGTGTGGCTTTGCTCGACCGCCGACGTCGTGGCCTACATGGATGTCGATCTTTCGACCGACCTCAACGCTTTGATGCCCCTGATCGCCCCGCTGCTGTCGGGGCACTCGGACGTCGCGATCGGCTCCCGGCTCGCCCATTCCTCCCGCGTCGTCCGCGGGGCGAAGCGCGAATTAATCTCTCGCAGTTACAACCTCATCCTCCGCGGCGCACTGCGAGCGCACTTCTCCGACGCCCAATGCGGGTTCAAGGCCATGCGCACCGACGTCGCGCGGCGACTGCTGCCGATGGTGCAGGACACCGGGTGGTTCTTCGACACCGAACTGCTCGTCATCGCCGAGAAGGCCAGGCTGCGCATCCACGAAGTGCCCGTCGACTGGGTGGACGACCCGGACAGCAGCGTCGACATCGTCGACACCGCGCTGAAGGATCTACGAGGGTGCTGGCGGGTCGGCCGCGCACTGGCGTCGGGCGCACTGCCCGTCGCCGAACTCCGGTCGAGTCTCGGACGGGAGCCGCTCGTGCCGGGAGTACCGCACGGCATGGTCGGGCAACTCGTGCGTTTCGCGATCATCGGCGTCGCGAGCACCATTGCGTACGCCCTGCTGTATGTGGTGTTGCACCCACTGGTCGGCGCGCAAGCCGCGAACTTCCTCGGCCTGCTCGTCACCGCGGTGCTCAACACAGCAGCCAACCGGGCCTTCACGTTCGGAGTCCGCGGACCCGAGAACGTCGGCAAGCATCAACTGCAAGGGCTGGTGATCTTCGGCATCGCGCTCGCCGTCACCAGTGGCTCCCTGGTGGTGCTGCACGCCGCAGCACCGACAGCGTCCCACCACGTCGAACTCGCTGTCCTCGTCGCAGCCAACCTCGTCGCCACCGTGTGCCGCTTCGTCGCACTTCGGTGGGTCTTCCGTAGTCAGCCCACTCGTACCGCTCGAGGAGTTACCGAATGACCACCCTGATAGAACGGACCTCGGCGTCCGCCTCACCCGAGCCCGATGCGGGCCGCAGGTGGGAATGGGCAGGCCTCGGTGCCCTGCTCGTCGGAACTGCGATCGCCTACATCTGGGGCCTGGGTGCGTCGGGATGGGCCAACTCCTTCTATGCCGCTGCGGTGCAGGCCGGTTCGGTGTCGTGGAAGGCGTTCTTCTTCGGCTCGTCCGACGCGGCCAACGCCATCACCGTCGACAAGCCACCGATGTCACTGTGGCTCATGGCGTTATCGGTTCGAGCGTTCGGCCTCAGCTCCTGGGCGATGCTCATCCCGCAGGCACTGCTGGGCGTCGGATCCGTGGCGCTGCTGTGGGCGACGATTCGACGCCAGTTCGGCGCGGCCGCAGGACTTCTCGCAGGTCTAACTTTCGCGGTCACACCCGTTGCGGCCCTGATGTTCCGGTTCAACAATCCCGACGCGCTGCTCGTGCTGCTCATGATCGCGGCCGTATGGGCATCGATGCGTGCAGTCGAAAGCGGGAGAACGAACTGGCTGCTGCTCACCGGCATGTTCGTCGGGTTCGGATTCCTCACCAAGCAGCTGCAGGTCATGCTTGTGGTTCCGCCGATCGCGCTGATGTACATAGTCGCCGGCCCGCCGAAGGTCGTGAAGCGGTTCGGGCAATTGTTCGCGGCGTTGGGTGCTGCCATCGTCTCAGCTGGATGGTGGCTGCTCGCCGTCGAACTGTGGCCCGAATCGTCGAGGCCGTGGATCGGCGGATCTCAGAACAACTCCATCCTCGAGTTGACGCTGGGATACAACGGACTGGGCCGGCTCAGCGGCAACGAAACCGGCAGCGTCACGCCTGGCGGCGGGGGAGCCGGCGCGGGCGGTGGCATGTGGGGCGAAACCGGAATCACCCGCATGTTCGACGCATCCCAGGGCGGTCAGATCGCCTGGCTGATCCCGTCGGCACTGATACTGATGGCGCTCGGCATCGCGCTCCGTGGACGGGTGCGGCGCACGGATCCCCAGCGGGCGGCGCTGGTCGTGTGGGGTCTGTGGCTTCTCGTCACGGCCTTGACGTTCAGCTTCATGGCAGGCATCTTCCACTCGTACTACACGGTCGCTCTGTCGCCCGCAATTGCTGCGCTGATCGGCGCGGGCGGCGTGCTGGCCTGGCGTAGCCGATCCCGATTGTGGGTGCGAGTCGTCATGACACTGGCGCTGGTCGCTGCAGTGGCGATGTCGTGGGTTCTGCTGGGCCGCAGCGCGGACTTCGTGCCGTGGCTCCGCTGGGCAATGGTTGTGGTGGGCATCATCTCGGCCGCGCTGGTGATGATCCCGGCCATGACTCGCGGAAAGATGACTGCGGCAACCGTTCTCGCCGTCGTGTTCACCGGACTCGCCGGACCGACCGCGTACGCACTCGACACGGTTGCCACCCCGCACACCGGCTCGATCGTCAGCGCCGGGCCCTCCACCGGCGCGGGTGGGCCGGGCGGTATGGGTGGTATGGGTGGTGGACGCCCGGACGATGCGGGCGGGCCGGGTTCCATGCGTGCAGGCCAGATGCCCACGGGTGCCGAACGCGGCGCAATGGGCGGGGCAGGCGGAGGTTTGCTCAGTGGCAGCGAGCCTACTGATGCCGTCGCCTTGCTCCTCGAAACCGACGCGGACTCGTACACGTGGGTTGCCGCGGCCATCGGCTCGAACAGTGCATCGGGCTACCAGTTGGCCACCGAACAACCCGTCATGGCGATCGGCGGTTTCAACGGCACCGACCCGTCGCCGACGCTGGCCGAGTTCCAGCAATACGTCGTCGACGGGCAGATTCACTGGTTCATCGCAGGCGGCGGAATGGGCGGCGGAAACGCGGGCACATCCGCCGAGATCAGCCAGTGGGTCACAGACAACTACGCGGCAACCACGGTGGACGGTGTGACGATGTACGACCTGACCGCGTGAGGTGTTTCGCTCACGGTTGTTTCGCTCACGGTGGGTGGAGCCGATACCCTTACCCACTGTGCGCGTACTCGTCATAGGTTCCGGTGCTCGTGAGCACGCCCTCCTCCTTGCGCTCGGCAAGGACCCGAAGGTCAGCAAGCTGCTGATCGCCCCGGGCAATGCAGGCACGGCGACGCTCGCCGAGCAGCACTCGGTGGACGTGGCCTCCGGTGAAGCCGTCACCGAGCTCGCCCGCAAGGTCGAAGCGGACCTCGTGGTCATCGGACCCGAGGTCCCGCTCGTCCTCGGCGTCGCCGATGCGCTCCGGGAGGCGGGAATCGCCACGTTCGGCCCGTCCGCCGAGGCTGCGCGAATCGAAGGGTCCAAGGCGTTCGCCAAGGACGTCATGGCAGCAGCGGGTGTCCGCACGGCGCACAGCGAAGTGGTGGACACGCCCGCCAAGCTCGACCAGGCGCTCGACCGGTTCGGCCCCAACTGGGTCGTCAAGGACGACGGCCTGGCAGCGGGCAAGGGCGTCGTCGTCACCACCGATCGGCTCGTGGCGCGCGATCACGCCGCCGAGCTGCTCGAAACCGGTCATCCCGTGTTGCTCGAATCGTTCCTCGACGGACCCGAGGTGTCGCTGTTCTGCCTCGTCGACGGCGACACGGTGGTTCCACTGCTACCGGCGCAGGATCACAAGCGCGTCGGCGACGGCGACACCGGCCCCAACACCGGCGGTATGGGCGCGTACACCCCGCTGCCCTGGCTGCCCGATGCTCTGGTCCAGCAGATCGTCAGCGAGGTCGTCGAACCCGTCGCGGCCGAAATGGTGAAGCGAGGTTGCCCGTTCTCGGGCCTGCTATACGCCGGCTTGGCAATCGGTGCGGCCGGCCCCGCAGTAGTGGAATTCAATTGCCGCTTCGGCGATCCCGAGACGCAAGCCGTGTTGGCTCTGCTCGAATCCCCGCTCGGCGAGGCGCTGTACGCAACCGCGACCGGCACCCTGGCTTCGCTCGAGCCGCTGCAATGGAAGGACGGGTCCGCGGTCACCGTCGTCCTGGCAGCAGAGAACTACCCCGGCCGCCCGCGCACCGGCGACGCAATCATCGGAGCCGAAGCCGAAGGCGTCCTGCATGCAGGCACAGCCGTCAAGGAAGCCGCAGTGGTGTCCGCGGGCGGTCGCGTTCTCAGCGTCGTCGGTATCGGTGCGGATCTCGACGCCGCGCGCGCAGATGCGTACGACAAGATCGCCTCGATCAAGTTGCCGGGCAGTCACTTCCGCACGGATATCGGGTTGGCGGCCTCGGAGGGCAAGATTCGGCTGTAGCTACGGGAATTTCGCACTCCTGTTGCGCCTACGTCGCCGCACCACCGCGACGATCAGATCCGCCACAGCGTCCACGTCGCGGTACACGGTGGCGGCCGAGAATCGCAGTACGAGCCAATCGTCCAACACGATCGCATTCTGCCGGACCCTGTCGTTGTCGAACGGCACAGGGGCGGACGTGGAATTGGCGGCCGTCGATCTCCACGTCCACGCGGGCGCGGTGGCATACAAGGTCGCCGATGCACGGCCCGATCGACGCATCGATCTCCATTCGCACTCCTCGGGCCCGAACCGCCCGGGTCGTACCAACGTTCCGCGGGCGAGCCTGCGACTGATACCGGAACGGCCGACGCCCAGTTCCTCGAGTTGCGCGCATGTGTGAACCCCCATGGGAGAGGACACTGGTCGACGCGTGACCGCAGAACCGACCGGAAACGAGATCTGTGGATAACCGGTAGGCCTGTGGATGAACGAGTTACAGGTCGATCGGCTCGATGCGCGCGCCCGCGCGGAGATCGTCCGGGGTGACCGAGGCAAGTGCGTCGAGGTAGGCCACCGCAAACGATCCCGGCCCGGAAGCGTGTCGGGCAGCGACCTCCGACGCAACCGCGACGTGCACGTGTGCCGAGGTGATTCCGATGAGTGGATTCGGCGCCACGGCGAGGTAGGCGGCCACCAAGCCGGCGAGCGAGCAACCCGTGGTGGTGACCTTGGTGAGCAGAGGGCTACCGCCACTGACCCGAACACCGAGTGGGCCGGACGCACCGCGGCCGACGATGAAGTCGACCGGACCCGACGCCGACACGACATGCGCCGACCCGAGCAGCGCGACGGCTGCGGGCACTGCAGCTTCGGAATCGGAGCCGCTGTCGACGCCGCGGCCGAAGTTGCCGAGCCCTGCGAGCGCGATAATCTCGGAGGCGTTGCCGCGAATCGCGGTGGGGCCAAGCGTCAGCAACTGTGCGGCGATTCCGGTGCGCCAGGGCAGTCCGCCGACGCCCACCGGATCCAGAACCCAGGGTGTGCCGGCCACACCGGCTGCCTCGGCGGCGAGAGTGAACGCCGCGGCGGTGCCGTCGTCGGGGGTGCCGAGGTTGATCAGCACTCCGCCGGCGATGGCCGCGAATCCTGCTGCCTCGTGGACGTTGTCGATGTGCGCGTTGCTCGCGCCCGCGGCAAGAAGGACGTTGGTGACGAAGTTCGCCGAGACGACGTTGGTGAGCGACTGCACCAACGGAGTCGACGAGCGCAGTGCGCTCAACGCATCGGCGACGTCGCCTGGGGTCGGGTGTGTTGTCGGTTCCGCCATGAGCCCAGTGTTCCACGGCGGTTAGCCTCGACACTGTGGTCACCGAGGTAAACAGAGCAGCGTCGACGAGATCGCAGATCGAACCGTTCCACGTGATGGACGTGTTCAAGGCGGCAGCGATCCGCGCCCGAACGCACGGCGACGTGCTGTCCCTCGCAGCCGGGCAGCCGTCGACGCCCGCCCCTGCGCCGGTGCTTCGGGCCACCCGCGACGCTCTCGACGCGCACCTGCTCGGGTACACCGAAACCCTCGGCATCCTGCCGCTCCGCGAAGCTGTTGCCGAGTACCACGCCGCGGAATCGGGCATACCCGTTCACGCCGACGACGTCGTGGTGACCACAGGTTCTTCGGGCGCGTTCACGCTGTTGTTCCTCGCGGCGTTCGACATCGGGGACACCGTCGTCATGGCCCGGCCCGGCTATCCCGCGTACCGCAACACCCTGGCCGCGTTGGGTTGCCGAGTCGTCGAGTTGGACTGCCAGGCAGAGTCGCGATTTCAGCCCACGGTAGCGATGCTCGACGCGCTCCAAGAACCGCCGAAGGGCCTGATCATCGCGAGCCCCGCGAACCCGACGGGCACGATCATCGACGCCGACGAGTTGGCCGCGATCGCGCGCTGGTGCGAAGCCCACGGAACGCTGCTCATCTCCGACGAGATCTACCACGGAATCTCCTACCGCAGCGCGTCCGACGACGTTCGTACGTCGAGTGCCTGGGAAACCTCGCGCGAATCCGTCGTCATCGGATCGGTGTCGAAGTACTTCTCCATGACCGGCTGGCGGCTCGGCTGGATGCTTCTACCCGAGTATTTGCGGCGTGCCGTCGAACGGCTCGCGTCGAACATGACCGTCTGCCCGCCCGCCATCTCTCAGGTGGCAGCAATTGCTGCATTCACGACGGAATCTCGGGCCGAACTCGACGGCCACGTCCGCAGATATGCGGTGAACCGGCAGATCCTGCTCGACGGACTCACCGCCGTTGGCGTCACCGACCTCGCCCCGGCCGACGGGGCCTTCTATGCGTACGCCGACATCGGGCACCTGACGCAGGACTCGCGGACCTGGTGCGAGAACGTGCTGGCCACCACGGGAGTTGCGTTCGCACCCGGCGTCGACTTCGACACCGTGCACGGCAACCACACGGTCAGGTTCTCGTTCGCCGGCACCACCGAGCACGTCGTCGAGGCTTTGGAACGGCTTCGCCCCGTGTTCCAAAAGTGACGTTCCAACCACGTTTTGTGCGCACGGCTGCGGGGGTGCCGGGGCGGGGTCAGAGTCGGGCGAGCACTTCCCGGATGTCGGCGTCGGAGACATCGCGATGCGTCACGAAGCGGACCCGGCCCGCGACCGTCACGGCCGCTACTCCGACGGCAGCGAGTTCGGCCACGGCTGCACCGGGGTCTTCGCTGGACGCCAGCACGATGTTGGTCTGCGGTTCGTCGACGGTCCACCCGCGCTCACGCAGACCGTCTGCGAGTAGGCGGGCATTGGCGTGGTCGACCGCGAGCGCGTCGAGGTTGTCCAGCGCCACCAGCCCTGCTGCCGCCAGTACACCGCCCTGCCGGACCCCACCGCCGAGCATCTTTCTGATCCGCCTGGCTTCGGTGATCCGTTCGCGGTCGGACGCGAGAACCGAACCGACGGGTGCGCCGAGTCCCTTGCTCAGGCAGACCTGGACGGTGTCGGCGCCCCGGGTGAGGTCGGCAACCGGAACCCCAAGGGCGACAGCCGCATTCCACACGCGGGCACCGTCGAGGTGAACGAGTAGATTCACTCCGCGCGCCGCGTTCAGCAGCCCGCTCCACTCGGCGGCATCGAACACTGCGCCCCCGGCGAAGTTGTGCGAGTTCTCCAGGCAGAGCAGGCGCGGATGCAACGTGAAGTACGGCCCCGAACCCGAAGCAGCTCCGATTGCGCGGGGCGTCGGCCGACCGGGGCCCGCATCGTGCGGAAGGATCTGCGGCATGCCCTGCGCGAGCCAGGCAGCGGTGCCGAGTTCCGAACCGAGCACGTGCGCATGCTCCGGCGCGAGAAATGCGTCGCCGCGACGTAGGTGCATCATCAAAGCGATCATGTTGCCCATCGACCCTGTCGGCGTCCACAGCGCCGCCTCGTACCCCAGCATCGACGCCACCCGCTCCTCGAGCGCAGCCATCGTCGGATCGTGATCGAGGACGTCGTCACCCACCTCCGCCTCCGCCATCGCACGACGCATGGCAGCATCCGGCCGGGTGACTGTGTCGGAGCGAAGATCAATAGTTCGATGAGCCATGCCCTCCACGATTTCACACGGCCGAATGCCCCGTTTCCCTCAGACGGACCGGGCTCGGCTGGCACGATGTGTCCAATGTCCGCAGGCACCGTCGGTCCGCCGCACAAGGCGTCGGGCGCAACTCCGAAAGGAGAGCGTCGCCGCCATGCGTTGGCATGCGCCGCAGCGGACCTGCTCGTCGAGGGCGGCTTCGACGCCGTACGACACCGCGCCGTCGCTGCGCGCGCCGAACTCCCACTGGCATCGACCACGTACTACTTCGAATCGCTCGACGACCTCATCGCCTGCGCCGTCGAAGTGGTCGGCAACCGAGAACTCGAGGTCATGCGCGGCCGCATCGACGCTCTCGGCGACCTCGCAGACGACGTGAACTCGACCGTCGACCTCATCGTCGGAATGCTCGTGGGACCACAGGACGACGTCGACGGTGGCCGAGAAAAGCTCATCGCCCGGTACGAACGGTTCATCGCCTCCGCACGGCACCCCCAACTCCGCGAAGTCCAGTTGCGGCTCCGCGCCCTTACGGACGACATGCTCACCGACGTCCTCCGCAGATCCGGCCGCACCGTGCACGAACAGCAACTTCGCCGACTCGTCGCCGTCGTCGACGGTGCCGTCGTCGGCGCCCTCGGGGAAGTCGACCCCGAACCGCGAGCCATGGCCGCAGCCATGCTCACCGAGGTCATCGACGTCGTCGCCCCCATGACCCGAGGCAGTCACTAACCGGGTCGTTCCGCCTCCCTCCGCCCGGCACGTAAACTGAACCCCCGTGACCATTCCGAATGTCCTTGCCACCCGTTACGCGAGCCCCGAACTGGTGGACCTCTGGTCTCCGGAACACAAGATCGTCCTCGAACGCCAGCTGTGGATCGCCGTGCTCAAGGCGCAGGCCGGCCTTGGCGTCGACGTTCCCGCGTCCGCCGTCGACGACTACGAAGCCGTCATCGACCAGGTCGACCTCGCCTCCATCGCCGAGCGCGAGCGCGTCACCCGGCACGACGTCAAAGCACGCATCGAAGAGTTCAACGCCCTCGCCGGGCACGAACACATCCACAAGGGTCTGACGAGTCGCGACCTCACCGAGAACGTCGAGCAACTGCAAATCCTGCGTTCGCTGCAGCATGTGCACGCCCACGGTGTCGCCGTCGCTGCACGGTTGGCCGAGCGCGCCGCCGAATACTCCTCGCTGGTGATGGCCGGGCGCAGCCACAATGTCGCAGCCCAGGCAACCACCCTCGGCAAGCGTTTCGCCTCCGCCGCCGACGAACTGCTCATCGCACTCGGACGGGTGCAGGAGCTCATCGCTCGCTACCCGTTGCGCGGCATCAAGGGCCCGATGGGTACCGCTCAGGACATGCTCGATCTGTTCGGGGGAGACGCGGGCAAGCTCACCGCACTCGAGCGCATCGTCGCCGACCACCTCGGTTTCCGTCACGTGCTCACGAGCGTCGGCCAGGTCTATCCGCGTTCCCTCGACCACGAGGTCGTCTCGGCGCTCGTGCAGTTGGGTGCTGCTCCGTCGTCGTTCGCGCATACCGTCCGACTGATGGCGGGCCACGAACTCGTCACCGAGGGCTTCCAGCCGGGCCAGGTCGGTTCGTCCGCCATGCCGCACAAGATGAACACCCGCTCGTGCGAACGCGTCAACGGGCTACAGGTCGTGCTGCGCGGTTATGGATCCATGGCCGCCGAACTCGCCGGGGCGCAGTGGAACGAGGGCGACGTGTTCTGCTCGGTGGTGCGCCGTGTCGCTCTGCCCGACGCGTTCTTCGCCATCGACGGCATGATCGAGACGTTCCTGACCGTGCTCGACGAGTTCGGTGCGTACCCGGCCGTCATCGCGAAGGAGCTGCAGAGGTACCTGCCGTTCCTCGCTACCACCAAGGTGCTGATGGCGTCGGTTCGCGCCGGGGTCGGCCGCGAAACCGCTCACGAGGCGATCAAGGAACACGCGGTGGCCGTCGCGTTGGCGATGCGTGAGCAGGGGCAGGAGCCGGATCTGATCGATCGCCTGGCCGCCGACGATCGCATTCCGCTCGACCGCGCGGGCCTCGAGGCCGCCCTCGCCGACAAGTCGGCCTTCATCGGATCGGCAGAGGCGCAGGTCGCGGCCGTCGTGTCCGAGGTCGAGAACCTTCTCGAGCGTTTCCCGGGCGGCGCGTCGTACTCGCCGTCACCGATTCTCTAGAAGCTCCGGAAGGTCGGCAACCGAGCCGATGACGTGGTTCGGTTGCAATCCGAACTCCTTCTTCGCTCGGCGGTCGAGCACGTCCTGCCGAAACTTGCCGGTGCGCACGAGCACCCCGGTCATGCCGACGACCTGGGCGGCGAGCACGTCGTTGTCCAGGTCGTCGCCGATCATGAGAACGTCGACGGGGTCGGCGCCCATGCGTTCGGTGGCGGTCAGAAAACCCAGCGGGGCGGGCTTACCGATGGCTTTCGCGGTGTGGCCCGACGCCTTCTCCATCCCCGCGAGGTACATGCCGGTGTCGATGCGCAGGCCCGCGCCGGTGGTCCACATCAGGCTGCGGTGCATCGCGACGACGGGCACTCCTCGGCACAGCCAGTCGTACACCCGGCTGAGGCGCTCGTGCGTGAACTCCGGGCCCGCACCGCCGATGACCACGACGTCGGGATCGTCGGCCGATTCGTCGACGAAGTCGATTCCCGGCATGTCGGCGACGATGTCCCCGTTGTTGATCAACACGGTGCGGGCGTCCGGGTAGCGCTCCCTCAGATGATCCGCGGTGAGCGACGCCGCGGTGACGATCTCGTCGGCGTGTACCGGCATGCCGACTTCGGTCAACGCCTCGGCGATCTGGGATCGGGTTTTGGACGTGGTGTTGGTGAGAAACGCCCGCGCGATGTCCTTGCTGTCGAGGTAGTCCAACGCTTCGGCGGCACCGGGCACAGGCTTCCAAGACGTCACAAGGACACCGTCGATGTCGAAGAGGACCCCACGGATTGACACCATGGGCAGACCTTAGTCGCGGGTCGCGCACGGCGCAGTTTCAGTGTTCGCGGTGTCTCCCTCTCGCACCCCGCTCTCGCGCCTAGGCTCTTGGCCTGTGAACCCCTACACGATTTTTGCCGAGATCATTGCCGGGACCGCCGACGCTTCGCGCGTTCACGAGGACGACACAGCGATCGCGTTCATGGACATCAGGCCTCTCACCGCAGGTCACGTGCTGGTGGTCCCCAAACAGCAGTATCGGACGCTGGCTGAGTTGCCTCCGGAGGTCGGCGCGCATCTGTTCGTCGTCGGGCAGAAAGTAGCTGCCGCTGTGCGAGCGAGTAATCCGCGTGTCGCCGGAGTAAACTTGTTCCTCGCAGACGGCACGGTGGCAGGCCAGGAAATCTTCCACGTCCATCTGCACGTCATCCCGCGCATGATCGGCGACGGATTCGGACTGCGGGCTCGCCCATCGTCGCCGCAGCGATCCGAACTCGACCGGGTGGCTGCAGAGATCGCAGCCGCGCTGGTGTGATCAGCTGGTTTTGCCTGCGGCGTCCAGTTGCGGCTCGATTCGTCCCAGCGAGTACGTGACGCTGGCCTTGGACGGGGTGTTGAATCCGACGACGGTGGCGTAGTCCACGACGGAGAGGGCTCCGCTTCGTACCGAAGGTAGCGAGCCGAATCCCGGGAGAGCATCGAGATCTTCGCGTGTGCCACCGTTGGGCAGCACGATTGCCAGGTCGGCGGTGAGGACCTCCACGCGTTCGGGACTCAACATGAGTCGACCGTTCTTGACGTCGGGTAGTGCTACCAAGTCCGCGGGCAAGGTCATTCCGAGGCTCGAAAAGACCGATGAGGCACCATCTTCGGGGTCGACGACAACTGCGAGTTGTTGATTCGCCACGATGTATTGCGAAAGGACCGCAGTCTTCCCTGCGAGCCCCGGATGTTCTTCTTTCACCTGGTCGGTGAACATGTTGCCCTCGGCGATGATTCGAGCGGCATCGTCTTCCCGGCCCAAGATTCGTCCCAGTGTGGTGGTCTGAGATTGCCAGGTCTCGACTTTCGCGGCTTTCGGTAGAACCACGGGCGCGATGCTGGAAAGTGCGGTGAACGGAGTGACGTCCCGGACTCCGGAGACGAGAATGAGATCGGGTTCGAGCGCCGCGATCTCTTCGGTCGGTACCGTCGCGCCCGCCTCGGTCGACGCGACATCGAACGACTGCGCTTCGGTGGAAACGTCCTGCTGCCACGGGTAGAGGCCGCGGTCGTCGCCCATCGCGCCTGCGGAGTAATAGCCCACCGGTTCGACGTCGAATTCGGCGAGCGCGTCGAGCCACTGTGAACCGATGGCAACGATGCGCTGGGGAACACCCTCGATGGTGGTTTCACCTGCTACGTGCTCGACCGTGACGCTCTCCGCGCTGGATCGAGCGTCCGTGGTGGGTTCGGTTTCGGTAGCGCAGGCGGTCATGGCTATCGCGACCGTGCAGAGAACGACAGTGCGCCTCGAAGCATGTTTCATCTGCGGAAAATAGCACAGGCTCACCTAATATTGAGGGCTACCTTCTGCGCGAGGCCACCAGCATCACCGAGCCGAACACGAACGTCATTCCGAGAGACCACGCCGCGACGGCGATCAGTGCCCCCGAGTCGACGGTGCCGAGTGCACACCCCCGCATGGCTTCCACCGCTTTCGAGATCGGGTTCGCTTCGGCAATCGGTCGCGCCCAGCCCGGAAGGTCGTCCAGCCTGACGAATCCGGTCGACAGAAACGAGAAGACGAGGAGTGCGGCGTTCAACACCGAATCGACTGCTTCTGCGGATTTCATCCACGACGCAACTGCCAGCATCAACCATGCAAGGCCGAAGCCGTAGACCAACGGAACCATTAGAAACCCGAGGACGTGCAGTGCGCCGGCGTCGGGATGGAACCGAAAGCCGAGCAGGTAGGCGACTGCCGTCACCACAACCGTGGTGACCAGATTTCGCATCAGATCCGCGGTCGCGCGACCCGCAGCCGGAGCCAGCGGTGCCACAGGCAACGTTTGCATTCGATTCTGAAAACCCGAGAAGCGATCGGTATGGGCGGCGATTGCCGTCCCCGACGTCGCGAAGGTGATTCCCATTATGATGAACAACGGAGCGCCGTAATCGATGTACGCGGCGAGCCCTGCTCCGGGCATGACGACATCGGCGAACCCGACGCTGAGGAAGAGCATCAGCACGATCGGTAAGCCGATAGCCGCCAACAGTGTCGTCGGTGATCGATACATCAACGTGAAGGCGCGTCCGGTCATCAACGCGGTGTCGAGGAAAATGGCCGGTCGAGGAACGGCTCTGGTCCCAACGGACGAAGCCGCTTGCCGGACACGGCTCGCAGAGGTGGTCACCGAACCCTCCCGAATGCTCGTGCACCCGCACAGGCACCGACGACGATCAACGCTGCGCACCAGGTGAATGCGATCGCTACGCTCGCCGGCGCGCCCGAAGTGCCGGCGGTCGACAGTGCTCTGAGCCCGTCGGCGACCCGGGTGACCGGTTGCTGTGCGATGACGGGTTCGAGCCAGTCGGGATAAGCGGTGGTGGGCACAAAGCAGTTCGACAACAACAGCAGCGGGTAATAGATCAGCCCGCCGACAGACTGGGCAGTATCGGCTTTGGCCACTGCGTACCCCAACGCCGCATACAGGAGAGACGTTGCCGCACAGAACATCAAAGCCAACAGCACGAATACCACTGCAGCCCCGAAACCGTTCTCGAACCTGAACCCGAGAACGAATCCGACGATCATTAGTACTGCGATGCTGAAGAGGGAACGGATCACTTCGCCCAGGGGCAACGACAACACCGGCGCCGTCCGGGCGACCGGCATCGACCGGAGCCTGCCGATCATCCCGCCGGACGCATCCTCGGCTGCCCACACCGACGCGGACATGGCGCTGAAGAACATGGTTTGAATGACGACGGCAGGAAGCAGGTATTGGGCGTAGTCGATCCCCATTCGCTCCATGGGAATACGGAACACCGCGTAGAAGAGAAGGGTGAAGATCAGCGGCAGCACCAGTGCACCGACGATGGAGGCCGGCCGGCGCGACATCAAACGTACGTGGCGTCCCGCGAGAAGCAACGTGTTCATGTCACTGCCTGAGTTCGGGGTGCGCCGGTCAGTGTCAGGAAGACGTCGTCCAGGCTCGGTTCACGAAACCCGATGTCTGCGACGGAAATATCGTTCTCGTCCAGGAACCGGACGACCTCGACCAGGGTGACGGAACCCGAGGCTGGAATGGTGAGTGCTTCGTCGTCCGGCGTCACCGTCCATCGGGTACCCAAAACCGCACGAGCGCGGTCCCATTCGTCGTCGACACGCACTCGGACGGAGCTGCCGCCGATGCGTGATTTCAGTTCGGACGACGTGCCTGCTGCGATGACTTTCCCGTGGTCGACGACCACTATTTCGTCCGCGAGCTCGTCCGCTTCCGCGAGATACTGGGTGGTGAGCACGATTGTCATGCCCGATGCTTTCAGATCACGCACCATGTCCCATACGGCATTTCGGCTACGGGGATCGAGCCCGGTCGTGGGTTCGTCGAGGAAGAGAACCTTCGGTTGCCCGATCATGGACGCCGCAAGATCGAGCCGACGTTTCATACCGCCGGAGAACGTGCCGCTGCGCCGACCGGCTGCATCGGTCAGTGCGAACTGTTGCAACAGGTGGTCGGCACGCTCGTGGGCACGTCGACGTCCCAGCTTCAGCAGCCGTCCGAACAGAACGAGATTCTCACGCGCCGTGAGGTTGTCGTCCAACGCGGCGAACTGCCCGGTCAGTCCTATTCGCGAACGGACGGCGCCGGGGTCGTCGGTCACGTCGATGCCATCGATTCGAGCGAACCCGCTGTCGGGACGGACGAGAGTCGTCAAAACGTTGATGGTGGTGGTCTTGCCTGCGCCGTTCGGCCCGAGGAGGCCCAGGATCTGCCCCTCGTGGACGGTGAGGTCGACGCTGTCGAGTGCAACGACGTCGCCGTAGACCTTTCCGAGTTGTCGGACGTCGACGATTGGTGTACCGACGATCGGTGTGCTGACGATGGGAGTGCCGGTGGTGACTCGGTCGGACATTCGACTGATGTTAGGTAAGGCTTTACTGTGTGTCCAGCCCCTGCCGGCCGAAACGAGGACCTCCTAACCGGCTCAGGTGAGTGTTAACCTGCTCGAGGCTGGAGGCAGGGTAGCCTTTCCTCAGTTTGGAGACCTACCGCTCCGGCCGGAGATCCAGAGCAGCCGACGGTAAGGGGTACAACCGGATGCAACGGCAGGACACAGATCGCAACGCAATTCGCGTGATGGTTGCCGAATTGATCGGGGCCGATCCAGGCACCGTGCGCGACGACGCCGATCTCTTCGAGTTGGGGCTCGAATCCATCGTCATGATGAGATTGGTCGGCCGATTCCGGAAGTCCGGTTCGAGCGTCACCTTTGCCGACCTGGCGGCTACTCCGACGGTGGCATCCTGGTCGCGCCTTCTGACGGAGGCGCACGAATCGGAGGCCGCACCTGCCGCCGTCTCGGCGGCCGAGCCCGACTCCGTCAGTTTCGACCTCGCGGTGCTCCAGCACGCTTACTGGATCGGCCGCAACTCCGAACAGCGCTTCGGCGCCGTCGCGCCGCACCTGTACACCGAGTTCGACGGCGCAGGGATCGACCCGGTCCGACTGCGAAAGGCCCTCGAGGCCGTAGCGAACCGGCACGACATGCTCCGAGCTCGCATCTCGGACAACGGGACCCAGACCATCGAACCTCTACCCGGGTGGCGCGGACTCACTGTGCACGACTTGCGGACGGTGAACGATGTGGACGCAGCGCTCGATACGACACGGACGATGCTGACGCACCAGATGCTCGATATCGAAGCAGGCGAGGTATTTTCGGCCGATCTTTCGCTGCTACCCGGCGGGCGGACCCGCTTTCACCTCGACGTCGACATGATTGCGGGAGACGCGGTCAGCTTCCGCATCCTGCTGCACGACCTGGCGATCGCGTACGGCGGCGAGTCCCTGTCCGTCATCGACTACAGCTACTCCCGCTATCTTGCCGAACGTCCCCGTGACCGTCGGCACGCGCGCGAACGCGCCGAGCGATACTGGTCGCAGCGATTGGAATCACTGCCGGGCGCTCCGACTTTGCCTCTGGTCGAGCACGATTCCGGATCGGCCACGGCAGCGCGTCGCTCCGTGTTCCTCGATTCCGACGCCTATGCCGCCTTGCAGTCGAACTCACGGGCACACGGCGTCACGCCGGCTGTCGCGGTGGCGACTGCGTTCGCAGAAGTCGTCGGTGCGTGGTCGCGCGAGCAGCACTTCATCATCAATGTGCCCATGTTCGACCGCGCCGCGACGCACCCAGACGTCGGTAGTCTGATTGGAGATTTCTCGTCGTCGGTGATGCTCGAAGTCGACCTGTCCGAACGCCGGTCTTTCACCGAACGCGCACGCACGCTGCAGAACCGCCTCCACGAAGACGCATCGCACGTCGACTATTCGGGGGTCGAGGTGCTCCGCGACCTCAGCCGTCGCCGAGGAGAGCCAGTGCTGGCACCCATCGTGTTCACGAGCGCTCTCGGGCTGGGGGAGCTGTTCGACCGTAGTGTTCGCGAGACGTTCGGCGACCCCGTGTGGATCATGTCCCAGGGGCCCCAGGTGGTCCTCGACGCGCAGATAACCGAGATCGACGGCGGAGTTCTCGTCAACTGGGACATCCGCGAGAGCGAGTTCCTTCCCGGCGTACCGGACGCGATGTTCGATGCATTCGCATCCCTCCTGCGAAGCATCGTGGACGTCGGGGATGCCGCGTGGGTGGTCCCGGTCGGGGAACTAGCTCCCCGGAATCGAATCGAGCCGCGGGTACCCGCGGCCGACGTCCCCAGATCGGACACGCCCCCGTCGGCGGGTATGGACTCGTTGCACCGTGGCTTCTTCGATGTCGCGCGCCGCACTCCCGATGCGGTGGCGTTGGTGTGGGCCGACAACCGGTCGATGACCTACTCGGAGCTGAGCGATCGTGCCCTCCGGGTGTCCGCCGCGCTGATCGACGCCGGGGTCGCGGTCGGCGACACAGTGGGGGTGACCCTGCCGAAAGGTCCCGATCAAGTGGTCGCGGTGCTCGGCATTCTCGGTGCGGGAGGCGTCTACGTCCCCGTCGGGGTCGATCAACCTGCTGATCGCGCCGAACTCATCGCGCGGCGTGCGGCCTTCCGCGTCACCATCGGATCAGACGGCGACGGCGTTCTGACAGTCGCCGATGCTCTACGGCACAACCCGATCGCGGTACCCCACCTCGGGGCAGACAGCGACGCCGCTTACATCATCTTCACCTCGGGATCCACCGGTGAGCCCAAGGGCGTCGTGGTCTCACACCGGGCTGCCATGAACACGATTTCGGACCTGATCGAACGCTTCGAACTCGACGCCGGCTACCGCCCACTGTGTCTGTCCGAGTTGGATTTCGACCTGTGCACGTTCGATCTGTTCTCGGTGTTCACGACCGGTGGCGGCGCGGTACTGATCGAAGAGCACGAACGCAAGGACCCACAGCGCTGGGCCACCCTGATCGTGGCGCACCGGGTCACCGTCATCAGCTGTGTTCCGCCGTTGCTGGACATGATCCTCTCCACCGGTGCCGATCTGGGCGATTCGCTGCGGCTTGTGATGCTCGGAGGCGACACGGTCACCCTCGATCTGCACGCCCGGTTGGTCGATGCGGTGCCCGGATGCCGATTCGCCGGTCTCGGTGGAGCGACCGAAACGGCCATCCACAACAGCGTCTGTGAAGTTACCGCAGTCGACCCGCATTGGCGGACGGTGCCTTTCGGTGTTCCCCTTAGGCGAACGGCGCTGCGCGTCGTCGACGAACGAGGACGCGCGGTGCCGGATTGGGTTCCCGGCGAGCTGTGGGTGGCGGGCGCCGGGCTGGCCGACGGCTACCTCGGTGACGAAGAGCGAACGCGTCAACGTTTCGTCGAGGACGGAGGATATCGCTGGTATCGGACCGGCGACCTCGTACGTTACGTCACGGATTCGATGGTCGAATTTCTCGGTCGCATCGACAACCAGGTCAAGATCAACGGGTTCCGCGTCGAGTTGGGCGAAGTCGAATCCGTACTGGTCGAAGATCGTGAAGTACGCTCTGCTGCAGCAGTGTTGGACACGACCGCCGCGCCGTCCCTCGTTGCGGCCGTGGTTGTGGAGGACTCGGCGTCGGACGGTGCCGACGTGGTGGCGCGGGTCATGTCGCGGATGTCGCAGCGTCTCCCCAGCCATATGGTGCCCGATCGCATCGTGACCGTATCGGCTCTTCCGGTGACGGTGAACGGCAAGATAGATCGTTCTGCCATCGCGACATTCGTGCGCGCCGATGGTGAGTCGATGCGTGCGGCGGCTCACGTCGCCCCGCGTACCCCCCTCGAAACCGCGATCGCGACGATATGGCAGTCGGTTCTGCGAGTGGAGTCGGTGGGCGTCACCGACACGCTGTTCGCGCTCGGTGGTGACTCGGTACTCGCGACGTCGATCGTCGCACGACTGCGAGAAGTGCTCGATACGACAGAGCTCACCGTTCGCACAATATTCGCGGCGCCGACCGTCGCCGGCCTCGCCGAGCAAATGATCACCGCGGAGGGGTCGGCCGAGAGGCTGGAGACGGTTGCCGACATGTTTCTCACGATCGAATCCATGTCCGAGGACGAGCTCATGGCAGCACTCCACGAGCAGAGCACTTCGTGACTCCCTTCGGCGATCGGCCCGAAATACTCCGAGAGCGAGATCCCATGCCGCACTATGTTCCGTTCGAGTCCGAACGAGAGCAGGCGTACGTCGAAGCCGGCTTGTGGCGCGAATGTGCGCTGCCCGAGCATCTCGCGAGGTGGACTGCGCAGTATTCGACACGTCGGGCCGTGACCGACGACGCCGCCGAGCTGTCCTATGCCGAACTCGGCCGGCGGGTGCGCAGAATGGCAGCGGGGTTTGCCGACCGGGGAATCGACAGCGGTGACCGCGTGGTCGTGCAGCTGCCGAATACCGTGTCGTTCGTCGTCGTGTTGTTCGCTCTGCTCGAGCGCGGGGCAATTCCCGTCTTGACGTTGCCTGCTCATCGCCGCCGCGAGATCGTCCATCTTGCGTCCACGTCCGGCGCCGTCGCGTACGTGGTGGCCGACAGTGACGGACACTTCGACTTCACTGCGCTCGCCGCCGACGTACTCGTCGAGGTACCGGGAATTCGTACCGTCTTCGTCGACGGCGATGCGGGAGCTTTCACCCCGCTGTCCGCGGTCGACGGGTCCGTCCGTGATTTTCCTCGTCCCGCGGCCACGGACGTCGCTGTGCTGTTGGTATCCGGTGGAACGACCGGCCTGCCGAAGTTGATACCGCGAACTCACAACGACTACGAATACAACGCGCGAGCCAGCGCCGAGGTGTGCAAGCTCGAGGCCGACGACGTCTACCTGGCGGTACTGCCTGCGGGCCACAACTTCCCGCTGGCATGCCCCGGCATTCTGGGCGCGCTCGGCGTCGGCGCCTCGGTGGTGATGACACGTGATTCAAGCCCCGATCACGTGTTCCCGCTGGTGCAGAAGTACGGGGCTACCGTGACCGCTCTGGTGCCGACACTGGCGCACCTGTGGTGTGAGGCGACCGAATGGGAGGATGCGGATCTTTCGAGCCTGCGACTGCTGCAGGTGGGGGGCTCGAAACTGACCCCGGAGGTGGCCAAGCTGGTCGCGCCGACCCTCGGATGCACGTTGCAGCAGGTGTTCGGGATGGCCGAGGGACTACTGAACTACACCCGCTTGGGCGACGACGAGAACGCGGTGATCGGCACCCAGGGACGGCCGTTGTCGGACTACGACGAGGTACGAATCGTCGACGGTGACGGCAATGACGTGCCGACGGGCGAGGTAGGTGAGCTGCTCACCCGTGGCCCGTACACGATCAACAGCTACTACGGCGCGCCCGAGCACAGCGCGACGGCGATCACCCCGGACGGCTTCTACCGAAGCGGAGATCAAGTGAAGGCGCTCCCGACCGGGCATCTCGTCGTCACCGGGCGGATCAAGGACGTCATCACCCGCAACGGAGAGAACGTCGCCGCCGACGAACTGGAAGACATTCTCGTGACCTACCCGGGCGTCTCCCGTGTCGCGGTGATCGGCGTCCCGGACCCCCATTTGGGAGAAAGCGTCTGCGTCGTGGTCGTGCCCAGAGGTGAGGTACCGAGCGTCGGAGACCTGCGTGCATTTCTCGTGGACTGCGGGTGCGCGAGACACAAGCTTCCAGACCGTGTGGTGGCTCGAGAAGCACTGCCGGTCACAGCAATCGGAAAGGTGGACAAGGCGCTGCTGGTAGCCGAATCCGCCGCACGGCAAGGAACCCGGTGACCATGGATCTCGAAGACGTCAAACGCAAGCTGCTCCAGGACCGCCTGCGTCGCACCAAGGGCGCAGGCAGCGCTGTAGGTAGTGACAACGCTGTAGGTAGTGACAACGCTGTAGGTAGTGACAGCGCTGTAGGTGGTGGCCCCGTTGCTGGGGGCCGTCCGCTCGCGGATACTCGGTCGGCGCAATTCGTGTCGATGGTCGAGCGATTCGGCGGCATCGACGATGTGTGGCCACTGTCTCCGCTGCAGCTCGGCCTGGTCTTCCAGCAGGGGGTCGACCCCGACTCGGCGCGGCTGTACACGGTGCAGAACATCGTCGAGATCGATCGACGCTTGGACGACGACCGGGCTCGGCGCGCCCTCCAGGTCATCGTCGACACCAATCCGACTCTCCGGACGGCCTTTACGACGTCGGACGAGGAATCTCCCCAACAGGTCGTGCTGAGCACGGTTGCGGCCCCGTTTTCGGTGCACGACCTGACCGACCTGGAACCGGCGTCCCTCGACTCGCAACTGAATTCGTTGGCAGCGGCGGATCGAGATCGATCATTCGACACCGCGGCCCCGCCTTTGTTCCGGCTTACGTTGATTCACCTACCGGGCGGCGTCGATCGCCTGATCACCACGTACTGGTTCGGGTGCTTCGACGGTGGTTCGTCGGCGCTTCTCGTCGACAACATGCTCGATCACCACGATCGCGTCGAAGAACTGCGACCTGAGGTGAACAACGCCTACCGCGAATACCTGCGATGGCTCGGAAACGTCGACACCGCTGCCTCGGAACGTGCCTGGCTCGAATATTTCGGCGATCTCGACACACCCACCCTGCTGGCGGCGGAGGGTGCAGGCGTTGGAGGGCGTCCACGACGCCATGAGCATCGAATGTCGGCCTCGGTCTCGGCAGCTGTGGAAGCGGTGGCCCGTCAAGCGAATTCCACGCTGTTCACCCTGCTGTCCTGCGCGTGGGCCAGTGTGCTCATGCAGGTGGCGGGCAGGGGAGACGTGGTGTTCGGTACCGCCGTCGCGGGTCGGCCGATGGAGGTGCACGGGAGTAGCACGGCGATCGGGGCGTTCGTGAACACCGTCCCGATCCGGGTGTCCGCCAGTGCGGCCGATTCGGCGGTCGACGTGGCCGTGCGCATCCAGGATCAAAGACTCGATCTTATGGCGCACGACGGTGTCGGTCTCGGAGCGATCCAGAAAGCCGTGGGTGCGGGTCCGTTGTTCGACACACTGCTCGTTCTGCGCAACGCGTCCGCACCCGCGTCGCCGACGCACACGGTGCGCCACGTGTCGACGGTCGACGGTTCGGAATTTCCCATCTCGATGGCGGTGGACCCGGGAACCCGGTTGAATCTGTCGATCACGCACCTGCCGGACGCGGTCGACGACCGTCGCGCGAGGGAAATACTCTCGGCATTCGCGCGCGCGATCGAAACTGTTGCGCAGCAGCCGAATCTGGCGTTGTCACGTTACCCGGTCGCCGAGCAGGCCGGTATCGTCGACAACGGTTACGACGGCAGATTCGACAGGCTCGGCGACACGACGATCGCCGAAATGTTGTCCGAACGTGCAGCGTCGATACCCGACACGACGGCCGTGGTGTTCGGCAATCAACGAGTCACGTTCGGTGAGCTCGAGGCAAGGGTGTCGTCGTTTGCTCGGGCGTTGCTCGTCCGCGGCGCGGGCCCGGAACGAATCGTCGCACTGGCACTTCCGCGCTCACTGGAGACGGTGGTCGCATTGTTCGGCGTGCTGCGAACCGGATCCGCCTACCTACCCTTGGAACTCGACTATCCGACGGACCGGCTCGATGCGATGCTGGCCGACGCAGCGCCTGCAATCCTGGTCACGACCTCCGATACCGAGCGTCGGGGTCTGAGGACGAACGCCGTGCGGTTGATCACGGACGATCCTTCGGTGCTCGCCGAGCTGAAGACCGATGTTGCACCGGATTCGGCCCTATCGGCGGCGTTCACGCCCGGAACCCCCGGACGGCTCGAGCACCCGGCCTACGTCATCTACACCTCGGGCTCGACAGGTGCGCCGAAGGGCGTCGTGACGCCGTATCGGGGTCTGACCAACATGCAGATCAACCACCGCGACGAAATCTTCGCTCCTACAGTTGAAGCCGAGAACGGGCGGATTCTACGGATAGCGCACACCGTGTCCTTCTCCTTCGATATGTCGTGGGAGGAACTGCTGTGGCTCGTCGAGGGACACGAGGTCCACGTCTGCGACGAAGAACTGCGGCGCGACGGCGACGGCTTGGTCCGATACTGCGAGAACAACTCGATTGACGTGGTCAACGTGACACCCACGTACGCTGCGCAACTCGTCGATCTCGGGCTGACGAAGACGTCCGATGGTCGACGAATGCCTCTGGTCCTGCTGGGCGGGGAAGCGGTACCGGACGCGCTGTGGCAACACCTCGACGGTTTCGGGTACAACCTGTACGGGCCGACCGAGTACACGATCAACGCTCTGGGGGCGAGAACGTCGAGGAGTTCGAGTCCCTCGATCGGCTCACCCGTTCTGGGTACCAGGGCCTACGTGCTCGACCAGTGGATGCGCCCGGTCCCCGTCGGTACGGTGGGCGAGCTTCACCTCGCCGGTGTCGGAATCGCGCGTGGATATCTGAACCAGCCCGGCCAGACCGCGTCCCGCTTCGTTGCCGATCCGTTCGCGAACGACGGCGGCTGCATGTATCGAACGGGCGATCTCGTAAAGATTCGGCCGGACGGGATGTTCGATTACCTCGGACGTTCCGACGACCAGGTCAAGGTTCGCGGCTACCGAGTCGAGACGGGTGAAGTCGAACTTGCAGTGTCCAGGTGCCCCGGAGTCGCGGCCGCGGTGGTCAGAGCTGTGCCGATCGGATCGGGATCCACAGCGCTCGCGGCGTATGTGATTCCCGAGGGGCGAACGCCCGAATCCTGGGTTCCAGGCGATCGGGAGTCGCACTCTGCACTGTTCGGTTCGATCCGCGATGCGCTCGTCGGCATGCTCCCCGAGTACATGGTGCCGACGATGTTCGCCGCCGTGAACAGCTTTCCGATGACGGCCAACGGGAAGCTCGACGTGCGTGCACTACCCGACGTCGACGCAGCGGACCGCCAGGACTACGCGCCGCCGCGTACTCCGATCGAGACGATCCTGTGTGACATCGTGGCTACGGTTCTGGGACTCGACACCGCGGGAATCGACGACGATTTCTTCACCCTCGGAGGAGACAGCATCACCTCCCTTGCCGTCGCATCTCTTGCGCGCAAGGCATCGATCGATCTCCTGCCTCGCGAGGTGATGCAAAAACGGACAGTGCGGATCTACGGCGCTGATCTCGCATTCCGAGGCGATGCACCTACTCCGGTCGACCTTGGTGGCGCCGTCGTCGAGATTTCGCAGGACGAGTTCGAAGAATTCGAAAGTAGCGTGTGAGCCGAGACATGACAACCGAAATCGACACCCCCGGCGAATCGAAGATCATCGACATCCTGCCTCTGACGCCGCTGCAGACCGGGATGTATCTGCAATCTTCCATCGCGCCTACCGGCGACGATCCCTACCTCTCCCAAACGGTCGTAACCTTTGCCTCGAAGATCGAACCCGGCCGCCTCGACGCCGCGCTGACGCTGATCCTCACCCGATATCCGAACGTCAAAGCATTACTGCGGCAACGAAAGAACGGGGACCTGGTCTGGGTGGTCCCGCGTGCGTCCGAACCGGTCTTCACCCGCGTCGACGGGGTGACCTGGGACGAATTCGTCCGACGTGACCGAGCCTCCGGATTCGAATTCTTCGGAGGGCCACTCGTGCGTTTCGCGCTTTCGGCAGAGCCGGAGGTGTCGAAGTTGCTGATCACCTATCACCACGCCCTGATGGACGGATGGTCCGAGGCAATTTTCGTCGACGAACTCATCGAAGCGTACCGGCGGGGTGCTTCGGCTCCACTCGACCCGGCACCGAGCTTCAAGAATTTTCTCGGCTGGACAGCGAATCGCGATCACGATGAGGCACGCCGCCGATGGGCACGCTATCTGGACGGCGTCGAAGGACCGACGTTGGTTGCGCGGCAGAGAGCTACGGCTGCAACCGAAGCGAGAGGTGGCTCGCGGACCAGGCTCGACGTCGAAATCAGCGATGCAGTGCGAGGCGGCGTCACCGCCGTATCCCGGGAGCACGGGGTGACGACGAACGTGGTGGTCCAGGCTGCGTGGGCGCTGACCCTGGCCGACTTGACCGGCCGCGACGACGTCACCTTCGGAATGGCGGTGTCGCTGCGGCCTTTCGACCTCGACGGCGCCTCCTCGATGGTGGGTCTGATGTTGAACAGCGTGCCGGTGCGCGTGAAGATCCATGATTCCGATAGGTCCGGAACGATCCACGCCGCCTCGGATCTGTTGTCGCGCCTACAATCGGACCATATCGAGCTCGAGGAGTTTCGGTTCCTCGGGCCGGCGGACATCGCAGGAACCACTTCCTTCAAGCAACTGTTCGACTCGATCGTCGTGTACCAGAACTATCCGAGCGCGCACCGGCGGGACGACGGGGTCGCTACCAGCGTCGAAATCTTCGGTGCTCACATGAGCTTCCCCATGGCTCTGATAGTCGGGCCGGATCCCGAATTGTGGGCGTTCGTGATCCATGACGATCGTTTCGTGAGCGCTCGCACCGCGGCGCGATACGCGCAGACGTTCGCGGCGATACTCCGCTCGCTCACGTCCGACTCCGGCGGGAGCTCGTCACGGCTGCTTCCCGAGCATTCCGAATCGTCCAGCACCGGACCTTCCCGAGACGTGCCGTCGCTGGAGCGAATGTTGACCGACAGGTTCGCCGAGTCGTCCGGCGACATCGCCCTCGTCGTAGGCGACACCCCGACCACCTACGCACAGCTCGAGGCCCGTGTCGTCGCTGTCTCCGGTGAGCTTCGCCGACGGGGAATCGGCGTCGAGAGCCGAGTCGCAATCGCCTTGCCCCGCGGCGTCGACATGGTGGCCGCACTGCTCGCGACCCTCGACGTCGGGGCAAGCTTCGTGCCGATCGACGTGCGCTATCCGATCGCTCGCATCCGTCATATGCTCGCCGACTCGGGGCACGACGTGGTGGTGATCGACGATTCCGCACCCATCGAGATAGTCGATAGTCACCGTGCCGTGCGGCTTTCGCCCACCTCGCTCTCGGGCGAACCGCACACCGACCGCGCGTTCTCGCGGTGGGTACCGCCCGAGGCCGGGGCTTATCTCGTCTACACCTCCGGTTCCACCGGTGCACCGAAGGGTGTACTGGGGACCCGAGCTTCACTGGCAAACAGGCTGGAGTGGGCAGTCGAAGCGTGGGGCCGGCCTCGGAACCGACTCGCCAAGAGTTCGTTCTCCTTCATCGACGGCGCGACGGAATTGCTGACGGGCCTACTTGCCGGGCAGCAGGTGGTGCTCGCGCAGGACGCCGATCATGCCGATGCGGCCGCGTTGTCCGCGCTCGTGTCACGTTCGGGTGCGCAGCAGATCACGGCTGTCGGATCGCTTGCCGCGGTACTCGCCGAGACGGCAGGAGAACAGTGCTCGTCATTGACGAGCTGGGTTCTCAGCGGCGAGCCGTTGAGGGCCGCCACGATCGAAGCAATCCGGCGAAGCACGCCGGACGCCGACATCGTCAATTCCTACGGATCATCCGAAGTCGCCGGTGACGTCGCAACCGAAAAGGTGGGGGTCGAGCCCGACAGTATCGGTGTCGCTGTGGCCAATACGGCGGTTTGGCTGTTCGACGCATTCTTGCGACCCGTGCGCGAAGGGATCGCCGGAGAAATCTACGTCGGAGGAGTTCAGGTCGCGCGCGGATACGTCGGGAATTTCGCCGAGACGGCCTTGCGGTTCGTGGCGGACCCCAACGGGACTGGGGAGCGCGTCTACCGCACCGGGGATCGTGCACGCATGGGTGAGGACGGTCGGATCGAATTCTTGGGCCGCGACGACCGCCAAGTCAAAGTGCGTGGTCATCGGGTCGAACTCGGCGAAGTCGAAGGCGCGACGGCAGCGGCGCCTTCGGTCACCGATTGCGCCGTGGTGGCAGCCGAGGGACCGCAGGGCGGAGCCGTTCTGATCGCGTATGTCACACCCGCCGAGGTGGACCCCGATCGCGTACACCGCGTGGTCCGTGACTTGGTTCCGGATTACCTGACACCCGCGTACGTGGTACCGCTGCGAGAGTTGCCCAGAACCCCGAACGGAAAGGTGGACCGGCTGACGCTGGCCGGTCGTGGTCTTCCCGACCGCAGAGCCCGCACGTCGCGTTCGCCGAGCACGGACGGTGAAAAGCGACTCGCAGAACTGTTCGCGACGTGCTCGCACATCGGCGATCCCGCGTCGTTGGGGGTGGACGACGACTTCTTCGCGCTCGGGGGCGACAGCATCACCTCGATCACCTTGGTCTATCACGCGCGTAGGTCCGGCTTGTTCATCACAACAGCGGATGTGTTCGAGTGCAGGACGATTGCGCGGCTGGCCGAACGCGCCGAATCCGGTGACGATGCACCGGTCGCGGATTCGCGCCGCGTGAGGGACCTGCTCGACGTCGCCGAGACGGCGGAACTCCGCGAGCGGGGAATCGATACGGACCTTGCTCGGCCGGCGACACCGCTGCAGCAGGGATTGGTGTTCCAGTCCGTTGCTGCCGGTGACGGAGTAGAGGAAATCTACGTCATTGCAACCGAGTTCGAGGTTTGCGGTGAGTTGGATTCGAACAGGCTGGAGGGTGCTCTGGCAGCCCTGACCGACCGGCATCCAGCCCTCCGTTCACGTTTCGTAACGCTGCGTACCGGCCGGACGGTCGCAATACACGACCGAACACAGGTGGCTCTGCGCAGGTACACCGTGGAGTTGTTCGATTCGGCGGCAGCGCGAGCACTCCTGGACGACGAGCGACGGACGTTCGACATCGAATCCGATTCGTTGATCCGGGTGCTGGTGTTGGACCGCGGGACGAACGTGCATCGAGTCGTCTTCACCCTGCATCATCTGCTCGTGGACGGATGGTCCGTCGGAACCGTCGGCACCGAGCTGTTCAAGCTGTATCGCGGCCGAGAACTCCCCGCAGCCGCGAATTTCGACGACTATTTACTGTGGCTCGACCGACGGGATCACGCTGCGTCGATCGAAGCATGGCGCGCCGCGCTCGGTTCGAATCCGACGCCGACGATGTTGTCGACGTCCGAGGCAAGCGCCTCGCGTACCCGGTCCTGCGAGATCACCTTGCCTTTCGGAGTCGACGCCACTGCCCGGTTCACGGCGGCGGCTCGGCGCCGTTCCGTCACGTCGAGCGAGTTGATCAACGCCGCGTGGGGGATTGTTCTGTCGGGCTTCACCGGAGCCGATTCGGTTTTGTTCGGCTCGACGGTATCGGGGCGACCTGCCGATCTCGACGGCGTCGCCGACACGGTGGGTTTGTTCATCAACACCGTTCCCGTGAAGGTCGACGTCGGCGGCGGTGCCACCGTCTCCTCGGTATTGGCGCGTGTTCGAGATTTCACCGTAGCGGTTGCCGCGCACCATCATGTCGGGTTGGCGGACATTCAGAAGGCAGCGGGTGCGCGAACGCTGTTCGACACCCTGGTGGTGTTCGAGAACTTCGCCGCAGCCGACACATCCGGTATCGACACCGAGGGTATCGCCACCGAGGGTATCGACAGCGAAGATTTCTCGGTGTCTGTCAGCGGATTTCACACCGTCACCCATTACCCGCTGACGCTGACCGTGTTCCCCGGTGACACCATGTCGCTGGTGGTGGAGTACCGACCCGACTTGGTTTCGGAGTCCTCTGCGCGGGCGGTAGCGTCCGGAATGCGCACGGTGCTGGCGGCCTTCGTCGGCGACGGGGATCCTGCCATCTCCTCGATTCCCTTGATGGACGACGACGGCATCCGGCGGGCGACGTCGGTGCTCGCAGGTAAGCGGTTGCAATATCCCGGCGGCACACTGCTCGACGTGTTCGCCGAATGCGTCCGCGACAAGCCGGATGTCGAGGCAGTGCGGGACTCCTCCGAGTCGTTGACCTTCGCCGAATTCGATCGCCTCACGAACCGGGTTGCGCGCGGCGTCATCTCAGCAAGAGCGAAAGCCGAGGACGTCGTGGCAGTGTTCGTACCCAGGACGGCAGCCTCCCTGGCGGCCATCGTCGGGGTGATGAAGTCCGGCGCGGCGTACCTACCGATAGATCCGGAGTGGCCGTCGGACCGGATTCGACAGATTCTGCGCGAGGCTCGACCGGTGCTGACGATCGACGAGCGCACAGCTTCGGCGATGACGGCCTCGCAGAACGACGCTCCCATAACGGATTCCGAACGTGCAGCACCGCTGCACCCCGATCATCCGGCATACGTGATCTACACCTCGGGGACGACCGGCACGCCGAAGGGCGTGGTGGTTCCGCACCGTGGTTTGTCGAACCTCTTCCATTCGCACCGTGACAACGTGCATACGCCGACCGCAACCCGTGGCGGCCGGTCGACTTTGACTGTGGCGCATGCCTGGTCGATGGCCTTCGACGCGTCGTGGCAACCACAACTGTGGATGTTCGGCGGCCATACCCTCCACCTGATCGACCAGGACACCGTGCTCGACCCCGCTGCACTGGTGAAGTATCTGACGTCGGTGTCCGCCGACTTCATCGAGGTGGTGCCGTCATTGCTCGAGCAGATGCTTCGGGTCGGGTCGGTGGACACGCTCAGCTCGGTCGGGGTCGGCGGTGAGGCGGTGTCGCAGGAACTGTGGAACCGTCTGCGCGCAACGGACGGTCTGGTGGCATACAACTTCTACGGTCCTACCGAAGCGACGGTCGACGCCGTCTTCACCTCGACCGAATTGTCCGAAGAGCCGGTGATCGGGCGCCCGGTGACGAATCTGTTCGCGTACGTGCTGGATCGGTCGTTGCGCCTGACTCCGACGGGAGTGCTGGGGGAGTTGTATCTCGCCGGGCCCGGTCTGGCGCGGGGCTACCGTGACGACTCGCCTCGCACTGCCTCGCGTTTCGTCGCCGACCCCTTCGGTGCAGATGGGGGCAGGTTGTACCGGACGGGCGACCTGGTCGCATGGACCGAAGAGGGCACGTTGCGCTACGGCGGCCGAGCCGACGATCAAGTCAAAATTCGTGGGCACCGCGTGGAATTGGGCGAGGTCGAAGCGCGGCTGCGCAGCGTCGACGGCATTGCCGATGCTCGCGTGGTCGTGCCCTCGGAAGACCGAGCAACACTCGCGGCGTATGTGGTGCCCGACGGAGGAGTACTGGATCCGTCTGCGATACGAGCACGAATGCGAGAGGTGCTGCCGACGTACATGGTTCCGGCGACGGTGACCGTGCTCGAACGTTTCCCGGTGACCGCAAGCGGAAAACTCGACGTGGCGGCGTTGCCCGCTCCCGCATCCGACCACGCGACCGGTCGTGCACCGACCTCGGATATCGAGCACCTGATCTGCAACGCCGCCGCCTCGGTCCTGCACATCCCTGCACTCGGTGCCGATGACGACTTCTTCGATCACGGCGGCGACAGCATCATGGCCATGGAGCTGTCCGCACGCCTGCGGGCGGACAACTTTGCCCTTTCGCCGCGAGATGTGGTGCTCTACCGGACAGCCGAACGGCTGGCTCACCGTGCAGTTTCCGGGGTGGCCGAGGTCCGTCGGACCGCAGCGCCGCACGGCGTGGTCCCTGCGACGCCGATCGTCCGCTGGGTGGATCAGCTGGGTGGCTCCATCGATGAGATATCCCAGAGTGTGCTGCTGAGCGCACCGACAGAGCTCACCGAATCAGGGTTGATCGAACTTCTCGAGGTACTCGTAGCTCGACATCCGGTTCTGAACTCTCGATTCGAGCGCCACCCCGGTGCCGAGTCGGTCTTCACGGTACTGCCCGAGGCCATCGCGGATGTGACCGAATGGATTTCGATCGACGATGTCGACGGTCTGACGGACGCCGAACTCGGCGAGCGGGTGACGAGTGAATCACGTGCGGCGCGCGGGCGGTTGAATCCCGGAACGGCACGAATGGTGGACGTGTGCTGGCTGCGCGGCGAGCGGACGAGCGGATCGAGCGGTGAACTGCTGCTGACTCTGCACCACCTCGTCGTCGACGGGGTGAGCTGGCGGGTTCTGCTTCCCGACCTCACCGCGACGTGGAGGCGGATGCAGACAGGCGTGCCGCACGAACCTGGAGCGGTCGGTACGTCTTTCCGCGACTGGGCGCACGAGATTCACAGGGCGTCGGTATCGGATGCCGTTGTGGCAGAGACGGAGTACTGGTCTGCCATCACCAGCGATGCCACGCCGATTCCGCTGTTGCGGCCGGTGGATCACTCGATCGACGTCGGTAAGTCGGTCAAATCGGTGTCGTTCACGCTGACGCCCGGCGAGACGGCCGTGTTGCTGACAGCCTCGCAGGCAACATTGTCGGCGACCGTCGAACACGTTCTGATGGCTACCTTCGCTGCGGCGGCTGCGGTGTGGTGCGGGGTGGAGGAGGCGGACGAGTGCTCCTTCGTCGTGGATGTCGAAGGACACGGACGTACGGGTGCGACCGCGGAAGGAATCGACGGATCCACACTGGATGGATCCACAGTTGTCGGCTGGCTCACCGCGATCTACCCACTGCGCTTGACTGCAACTGCTCGCGATCACCGCGCCGTGGTGGGTGAATCGACGAAACCCGATGTCGCTCTTGCTGCTTTGCGGCGTATCACCGACGGTGCCGCACGCAGCAAGGATTCCGTACCCGGCGACGGTTCGTCGTACGGCATGCTGCGGTGGCTGCATCCCGACATCGGACCGGAGCTGGCCCGACAACGCGCCGCCGACATCGAGTTCAACTATCTCGGCCGGTTCGACGTGATGACCGGCGGCGACTTCGGTGCGAGCACACGGCGAAGCAGTCTGGATTCGTCACCGGGTGATTCGACGCCGTGTGACTACGCGCTGATCGTCGACAGCGTCGTACATGACAGCGTCGTACATGACAGCGTCGTAGATGGAGGCGGGTCCACCGGGTCCGGTGCTTCCGCATCCTCGGTGCTCGAGGCGACGCTGACGTGGCCCGATGGTGTGCTCGATGCGGTGGAGGACCTGGCCGGCGCGTGGCATGCCGCGTTGTCCGCCGCCTGCCGAGTTCTGACGGGTTCGAGCACGCACCAAAACGACAACTGAGGCTAGGGTTACCTTCACTAGTGCTACTTTGTTAGCCGCCTCACCCGTCCGGGTGTGGACGGTGGGTTCGCCACAATGCCGAAAGGTTCTGAGCTGAAGATGATTATTCGCACCAGGTGGATGAGGAGCGTCGCGTCGATCGCAGTCGCGGGAGGCCTGACGATCGGCCTCGCTGCGGGCTGCAGCAGCAGTGACGAGGAGCCGTCGTCGACCCCATCCTCGCCCGATTCCGCGTCATCCGCATACCCGGTCACGATCGAGTCCGCACTCGGCTCGGCCGAGATTGCAGAAGCACCGACCCGGGTCGCGACCTGGGGATGGTCCAACCAGGATGCGCTTCTGGCGCTCGGTGTGGTCCCCGTGGCCATGCCGACGTTCGACGGGGCCCAGTACGGCGCCGACGACCGGGGAATCCTGCAGTGGGACGCACAGGCTTTGGACGATCTCGGTGGCGAAACACCGAAGTTGCTCACCGGGGACGGAACCGGCCCCGCCCCGGTCGAGCAGTTCGCCGAGGTGGACCCCGACCTGATCTTCGCGCCGTATTCGGGTCTGAGCCAAGAGGACTTCGACGCTCTGTCGCAGATCGCGCCGGTCGTCGCATACCCGGGAGAGCAATGGACTGCATCTTGGGAGGAGCAGCTCACCATTGCCGGTAAGGCACTCGGCAAGGATCAGGAAGCAGCAGACCTCGTCGCCGACGTCGAGAAGCAAATCACGGATGCAGCCGCGAAGTATCCAGCCCTCGAGGGCAAGACGGTGACCATTGCGTTGCCCAACGCCCCGGGCACGTTCGCCGTCAGCAAGAGCGGCGACGTGCGCGTGGAATTCCTCGAACAGTTGGGCCTGGTCAACGAGCCGACCATTCAGGAGGCCGATCCGGCCAAGGCCGCCGACGCCGTCTACTTCGAGTTGAGCCTGGAGCAGGCGTCGCTGCTGAAGCCGGATGTGCTGTTCGTGGTCGCATACGACAAGGAAACTCTCGGTGCGTTCCTTCGCGAGCCTGCCGTCGCCTCCCAGCCTGTATCCACGGAGGGCCGGGTGGCATCCACCGAAAGCCTCTCGGTGGACAAGAACTTCGCCTTCGGCGGTCTGACTGTGCTCACCATCCCGTACATCCTCGACGATGTGGCGTCGGCATTGAACGCTGCGGCCGAGAACGTACAGGGCTGATTCTCTTGGTGTCCGGACCATCCGGCACGCCAAGTCGTACCCGAGAAGGAGAGTGTGCATCGTGGCCAGGTCTCATCGACTTCAGGTCGTTTTTCCCGAAGTCGTTCGCACGGCGACGGTCATCGACACATCGTCACTCGGTTCGGGGATGCGGCGAATCGTGCTGGGTGGGCCGGAACTCCGATCGTTCGCGGCGGGAGGGTTCGAATTTCCCGCACTTCGAAGCGAGGGTTTCGACGACTTCGTCCGCCTGTTCTTTCCCGTCGACGACGCAGGCACGATGGTATTGCCCGCCCAGCACGAGCGAACCGTGGAATGGCCACGCGACCCGCGGCCGGTGTCGAGGAACTACACCGTCCGCTCGTTCGACGAGGAGACGGCCGAGTTGACGCTCGACTTCGTTGCGCACGACACCGGAATTGCATCGACCTGGGGCCGGCGGTGCACGCGAGGTGATCGCATTCCTCTTCTCGGGCCGGTGCGATCGGGGCACGCTCCGTCGGATGTCGAATGGGTGTTGCTCGTCGGTGACGAGACAGCCCTGCCGGCAATCGCACGATATCTGGAAGAGGCACCCGTCGGCGCTGAAGTTCGGGTGTTCGTGGAAGTAGCAGATGCCCAGCACGAACTGCCGATGCCGACCGAGGCGAACGCCGAGGTCACCTGGGTTCATCGAAACGGTGCGGTGTCGGGCACCGGAGTCCTCCTCGAAACGGCGGTGCGCAGTGCGCCTTGGTGGGAAGGCAGCGTTTTCGCATGGGTGGCGGGAGAATCCACCGCGTTGAAGGGAATCCGACGCTACCTCCGTGAGGATCGTGGTCTGCCACCGCACATGGTGGAGATCACGGGGTACTGGAGGCGCGCAGCAGTTCGCACGCGCGCCGACGACCCGGAAGTTCCCGATCTTGCAGCCGGTGAGGCCGAACCGTTCGACAAATTGACCGAGCGCGCAGAGATAATCTCACCGTTCGCGATTCGAGCGGCCAACACCCTGGAGATTCCACGCCTTATTGCGGACGGTGTGCGCGATGTCGAGGAGCTCGCCGAAGCTACCGGAACCAACTCCGCGGCTCTTGCGAAGTTCGTGCGCTATCTGATTGCGGTCGAGGTGCTGGCAGTCGACGCCCAGGGTGCGTTGATGTTGGCGGATGTCGGCGAAGCGATGATCGGCGACGACTGGATCGCGAATTGGCTCGATCTGGACGGAATCGAAGCCCGAGTCGAACTTTCGATCACCGGGCTCGTCGACAGTCTGCGCACCGGTGGGGCGAGCGTGAGCGCGGTCACCGGGTCGACGCTCGGTGAAGATCTCGCCAAGCATTCCAGGCTGGCCAGGCTGCACCACAATCATATCGCCGACGAGGCAGCTTTTCTGGGCCCTGCTCTCGTGCAGGACTATTCGTTCGACGGAGTGTCGAGGTTGTTGGTGACGGGGGCGGGCTCCGGCGTCGTGCTCGGTGCGATTCTGCCTCGCTACCCGGAGATCGCCGCCGATGTACTGGGCTTGCCGAGCGAACTGGATCTCGTTCGGGCCGACCTCGCGACGTGGCCCGAGCTGGACGCGCGAGTCCGCAACTGTCCGCAGAGTGCGCTGGCCCAGCCCGGCGTCATCGCAGACGGGGGCGTCGACGCCTACCTGTTGCTCGAGATCACCGGACACTACCGGGACGACGATCTCGAACTGCTCCTTGTCAATGCCGCGGCCGGCCTGCGTGCGAACGGGAGGCTCGTCGTGGTCGAACGGCTGCTGGACGACACATCGGTGAACGAGGACCAGGCGGAGTTCGATCTGCTGATGTTATGCATGCACGGAAGCGGAGTCAGGACGCGGTCCGAGTTCGAGTCCGTCGCAGCTCGAGCCGGATTGGCGATCACGGCGCACCGCTTGGTCGGGTGGGGAATCGACGTGCTCGACCTCCGCCAAGCCGTTGTGCCATGCGCCTAGTTAGGTTAGCGTTGCCTTCGAGGGCCCGCGCATCGACCAGCGAACGACACCGATGCCGCGTGCGATGCAGGGTGCCGAACCCGCGATGAAGTGTCGCTGACACTCTCGGGATCAACCGGACCCATTTCGAATCGAGGAGTCGACGAGTGATGACCGTTGTCGAAGACACGACGGTAGGTGTATCCGGGAGCGACGAGACTTCACTGCAGATGGGATTGCGGAACGTTGTGGCACTGGCCGAATCCGGCCTCGCCGACGAATACGTGGTGTACGAAGACCGAAACAACTGGGTGTTCGCCGGCGGCACGACAGGCAGCGTCGTATTACGCACTCGAACGATAACGACCGCCTGGCGAGACGGAGCGCCGCGAACTCGCGAGTGGTCGGGGAATCCGGCCGATGCCCTCGATGCAGCATGTGCCGAACTCACGCGGGATTCCTGGAATGCATACGGGCTGGTGGGTTTCGACTTTGCCGTGCACCTGCACGGCACCGTGTCGGGCAGGGGATCCGACGATGTCCTTGCGCACCTGATCGTGCCGCGATTCGAAGTTCGGTTCGGTGCGGACCACGGCAGCAGGGTCGAAGTCGCAGGGAGTGATGTCGATCGCGATGCCGTCCTCGCGGTATTGGAGTCGCTCGGCGAGTCCTCGGACAGCTTCGACGAGGGCGGCAACGTGCAGAGCGCCCACGGACGAAGTGATGTCGACGCCGAAGTCGATAACGACAATTATCGCGATCGGGTTGCAGAAGCGGTCAACGAAATTCGTCGAGGTGATTACTCGAAGGTGATCCTGTCCCGTCGAGTCGCTGTTCCGTTCCACGTCGACTTGCCTGCGACTTACCGGGCCGGACGAACGGCGAATACCCCCGCACGGTCGTTTCTCCTCAGGCTCGGTGACATTTCGGCGGCGGGGTTCAGCCCCGAACTGGTGGCATCGGTCGATGCACACGGTGTCGTGATCACACGTCCGCTGGCAGGAACGAGGGCGTTCGGGCGCGGCATGGAGCTCGACGCAGCTGCGAGGGAAGATCTCGAGCGGGACCCGAAGGAAATATCGGAACACGCTGTTTCCGTACGCACCTCGTTCCTGGAGCTCGAATCGGTCGCGCGCCACGGGTCGACGGTGGTCTCGGAGTTCATGAGCGTCCGTGAGCGAGGCAGTGTGCAGCATCTCGGATCGACGGTGCGCGCACGACTGCGCGAGGGAGTGTCGTCCTGGGGTGCGCTCGCTGCGGTCTTCCCCGCGGTCACTGCGTCGGGGATCCCCAAACGCGAAGCGATCGATGCGATCACGCGGTTGGAGGACACACCTCGCGGTCTCTACTCGGGCGCCGTCGTGAAGGCCTCGTCCACGGGCGAACTCGAAGCTGCGCTCGTGCTGAGGGCGGTCTACGAACAGAACGGTTCTGCGTGGCTCCGAGCAGGCGCCGGAGTAGTCGGGCAGTCGACACCCGACCGGGAGTTCGACGAGACGTGCGAGAAGCTCGCGAGCGTCGCCCCATATCTCATCCGAACGAAGGAGAAAAAGCTCTGATGCAGCGCACCATGTTGGGCGGAAAAATTCACCGTGCCACCGTCACGCACGCCGACCTGCACTATGTCGGCTCGATCACGATCGACAGCACTTTGATGAAGGCTGCCGACCTCATCGAGGGGGAGCAGGTCCACGTCGTGGACATCACCAACGGAGCGCGCCTCGTCACCTACGTGATCGAAGGGCACCCGGGGTCCGGCGTCATCGGAATAAACGGCGCCGCAGCACACCTCGTGTCTCCCGGTGACCTCGTCATCATCATGTCGTTCCGTCAGGTGGAGGATGCCGAGATGACCAGGCACCGACCGTTCGTGGTGCACGTCGATTCCGACAACGACATCGTCGGGCTCGACGACGACCCGACCCGGCCGGTTCCCGGTGCGCTGGATCAAGTTTCGGGCGCGAGCATCCGATGACCGCCGGTGTCGACGAGTACGACTTCCTGGGCGTCGGGTTCGGTCCGTCCAACCTCGGTCTGGCCATCGCCATCGAAGAACACAACAACGCGTGCGCGCCCAGCGAGCGACTCACCGCATGCTTCGTGGAGTCCAAGGACGCCTTCGCCTGGCATCCCGGTATGTTGCTCCCCGGCACGACCATGCAGATCTCGTTTCTGAAGGACCTCGTCACGCAGCGGAACACGGCGAGCAGGTTCACCTTCTTGAACTACTTGTCCGAGCACGGCCGGCTGAACCATTTCATCAACCTGCAGACATTCTTTCCGAGCAGAGTGGAATTTCACGACTACCTTGCCTGGGCCGCGTCGAACGTCGACGCGGAGGTTCGCTACGGAACCCGGGCGGTCGAGGTGTTTCGGTCTGACGACGGTTACGGCGTCCGTACGAAAGGAGCCACCGGCGCAACGATTCACGCGAAGAACATCGTGTTGGCGGGTGGACTCTCCGCCAAATTGCCCGACGGTGTCACTGCCTCGGCCCGACAGTTCCACAACCACAACCTCCTCGGTGATCTGAAGGAGCTTCCGTCTCGCTCACACCGTAGTTTCATCGTGATCGGTGCGGGGCAGAGTGCAGCGGAGGTGGCGGACTACCTGCATGCGACCTACCCCGACTCATCGGTACACGCGGTGTTCGGTAAGTACGGGTACAGCCCAGCCGACGACAGTCCTTATGCCAACCGCATTTTCGACCCCACCGCGGTGGACGACTTCTATTCCGCTTCGATCGATTTGCGCAACCAACTGCTCGACTACCACCGCAGCACCAATTATTCCGCCGTCGATCTCCCGTTGATCGAGCAACTCTATGCCCGTGAGTACGCCGAGCGTGTCGACGGGGAGCGTCGACTGTTCGTGCACGGCGCATCGCGACTGATCACGACAATCGAGGACGCAGACGGTATCCGGGCTTCGGTCGAGCACGGGCCGACCGGGCTGCGTGAGGACCTGGTGTGTGACGCCGTCGTCTACGCCACCGGGTTCACTCCATTGGACCTGCCCGGAATCCTCGGCGAGCTACTCGACGAGATCGAATTCGACGCCGCAGGACCGCGGATCTCGAGGGACTACCGCGTGGTGACGGGCGGCGGCGGCTCCGTCTACTTGCAGGGCGGAACCGAGCACACACACGGTTTGACCTCGTCGCTGCTATCGAACATTGCGGTCAGGAGCGGCGAAATCGTCAAGTCGGTGGCCGGGGCCAGGGTTCCTGCGCGAGTCTGATCGGAGAAGACCTCTTCGATCGCCATGATAGCGATCGAAGAGGTCTTTTCAGCTGTACGACGTTCCGAGTGCGGAGAGCATCGTTCCGAACTTCGTGATCGTCTCCTGCAGTTCGGATTCGGGATCGGACTCGGCAACGATTCCGCCTCCCGCATACGCCACGAGAGTGTTCGAGTTCGACTGCGTTTCCGCGCATCGGATGGCGACCATCCACTCACCGTCGCCCGATCGGTCACACCACCCGATGGCGCCTCCGTAGAAGCCGCGGGCACCTTCCAGTTCGTCTATTTCCTTGTAAGCCAGGTCGGTCGGTGTTCCACATACCGCGGGAGTGGGATGTAGCGCTACGGCCAATTCCAGGGAACTCGTCCTGTCGTCGGACAGCTCACCGCTGATCGGGGTGCCCAGATGCCACAGCTGTGGGGTTCGGGTGAGCGCCGGTTGCGTAGGAACATCGAGTGTGGCGCAGAACGGTTCGAGGGCAGAGCGAATCGCGTCCACGACGAAAGCGTGTTCGCGCGCATCCTTTGCCGACGCTTCGAGTGCGAGTCCGCTCTCGCGGTCGCATTGCTCGTCGGTGAACCTCGGGGCCGAGCCCGCAAGCGGGTGGCACGTCACGCGTCGACCGACTGTGCGTACCAACACCTCCGGGCTGGAACCGGCCAGAGC